>NZ_JBVIQN010000039.1:65209-86624 GCF_055577005.1 Streptomyces sp. NPDC033221
GGCCGCGTCCCGCGCCTCCCCCCGCCACCGGGCCAGGCCGTGGCGGGCGGTCAGGGTGTCAGGGTGGTCGGGGCCCAACACCCGCAAGACGTCGGCCAGTAGTTCGGTGAGCGCCGTGACGGC
Source organism: Streptomyces sp. NPDC033221 (assembly GCF_055577005.1). Lineage (NCBI taxonomy): Bacteria > Bacillati > Actinomycetota > Actinomycetes > Kitasatosporales > Streptomycetaceae > Streptomyces > Streptomyces sp. NPDC033221. The sequence goes on from NZ_JBVIQN010000039.1 coordinate 65,333, forward strand.
CCCGACCGCATCCCCCGCCTCCCCCCGCCAGTGGGCCAGGGCGGCCCGTGTGATCAGGGTGTCGGGGTGGTCGGGGCCCAGCACGCGCAGGGAGTCGGCCAGTACCTCGGCGTACGTCGTGGCGGCTCCGGCCGCGTCCCGCGCCTCCCCCCGCCACCGGGCCAGGCCGTGGCGGGCGGTCAGGGTGTCAGGGTGGTCGGGGCCCAACACCCGCAAGACGTCGGGTAATGCCGCGGTGAGCGCGGTGACAGCCCCGACCGCATCCCCTGCCTCCCCTCGCCACCGGGCCAGGTTGTGGCGGACGGTCAGGGTGTTGGGGTGGTCGGGGCCCAGCACGCGCAGGGAGTCGGCCAGTACCTCGGCGTACGTCGTGGCGGCTCCGGCCGCGTCCCCCGCCTCCCCTCGCCACCGGGCCAGGTTGGCCCGCGCGGCCAGGGTGTCGGGGTGGTCGGGGCCCAACACCCGCAGCCGGTCGGTCAGCACCTCGGTGAGCCCGGCGGCGGTGCCGGCCGAGTCCCCCGCCTCCCCTCGCCACCGGGCCAGGTTGGCCCGCGCGGTCAGGGTGTCGGGGTGGTCGGGGCCCAGCACCCGCAAGGAGTCGGCCAGTAGTTCGGTGAGCCCGGCGGCGGCGCCGGCCGAGTCCCCCGCCTTCCCCCGCCACCGGGCCAGGTTGTGGCGGGCGGCCAGGGTGTCAGGGTGGTCGGCGCCCAGCACCCGCAAGGAGTCGGCCAGTAGTTCCGTGAGCGCGGTGACGGCCCCGGCCGCATCCCCCGCCTCCCCCCGCCACCGGGCCAGGTTGTGGCGGGCGGCCAGGGTGTCAGGGTGGTCGGCGCCCAGCACCCGCAAGGAGTCGGCCAGTAGTTCCGTGAGCGCGGTGACGGCCCCGGCCGCATCCCCCGCCTCCCCCCGCCACCGGGCCAGGCTGTGGCGGTCGGTCAAGGTGTCAGGGTCGTCTGGGCCCAGCACCCGCAAGGAGTCGGCCAGTAGTTCCGTGAGCGCGGTGACGGCCCCGGCCGCATCCCCCGCCTCCCCCCGCCACCGGGCCAGGTTGTGGCGGGCGGCCAGGGTATCGGGGTGGTCGGGGCCCAGGGTCTGGCGGGCGGTGGTGCACAAGTCCAGGAAATGGGTGCGGGCGGCGGCGACAAGTCCGGTGTGGCCGAGGCTGATTCCGGTGTGGAAGAGGACCGGGTGGCAGTCGGGTTGCCACAAAGCGTCTGCGGCGTGGGCGGTCAGGGCGGCGGTGTTGGCGCGCAGAGCCTGGGCGAGGGCGGTGTCGCGTTCGATCTCGGGCCAGGTTTCGTATAGGGCGTCGGCGCAGGCACGGGCCGCCAGGTCGCGTGCGGTGGGGCTGAGGGCTTCGCGGGTGGCACGTTGGACGAGGTTGTGGACGCGTACCTCCTGGTGAGGAGTGTGGGGGGTGTGGTCGGCCAGGCTGAGCCGGTGTAGGCAGCGCAGTGCGTCGGCCGCGTCGTCCACCCCGACCGCGTGCGGGGGTACGTCGGGATCGGTGCCACCGTCGGGGGTGCGGTGTTCGGTGAGGTAGACGAGGGCTGGGGGCGAGGTCAGGACGGTGGCGGGGATGCCGTTGGGGTCGAGCAGGGCCGCCAGGTGGAGCATGGGGCGGGCCAGGCCGCTCGGGCGGAGCCGGTCGGCGTGTTCGATGGATAGCGACCAGGTGGCAGCCACCGTGGCCCGGTGGGCATCTGGTAAGCCGCTGTCCTCTGGGACAAGGTCGGGCAGCGTGCGGGTGCGGTCGGCCAGCCGCTTGCGGTAGGTGGCGCAGTCCAGGTGGAGGTCGAGGAGATAGGTGACGGCCTGGGCCAGGGCCAGCGGCAGATGGCCCAGGTCGCGGGCGAGCGCCACGATCTGCTCGGGGTCGTCGTGGCGGCCTTGGGCGGCGAGTTTGGCCCGCAGGTAGTCGGCGGCCTCGCTCTTGGTGAACAGGCCGACGTCGATGGGGTAGCCGGGCAGGGCGGCGTCGCGGCGGCGGGTGGTGACCACGGTGCGGCCGTTCGGGCGCGCGGGCGGCCACAGGTCACCCCGCCCGTCCGTGCCGTTCAGGTGCGCGGGGTAACTCATGTCGTCGAGCACGATCAGCCATCGTCGGTCGGTGGACTGGGCCCAGGCCAGGAAACGGACAGCGGCCCGCTCAGGGTCGTCGAGACCGGCCCGTTGAAGGTCGTCGGGGTCGGTCACCGTGACGGCGGCCTCGGCGTAGGCGCTCAGGACCGCGTTTCTGCTGGTCGCGGTTACCCACACCAGCAGATCCACCGCCCCGGACTGCCACGCAGTGCGGGCGTGGTGGGCGGCGAGCTGCGTCTTGCCGACCCCACCAGTCCCGGACAGCGTTTGCGTCCCGCCCCCGGCCACCGCTTGATCCAAGGCATCGACGGCATCGCGGTGCTGGAAACAGTCCGCCTGCCGCGGGACCACCCCGACCGGCGGCCGCGGCCAGGAGAGCGGCGCCCGCGGCGCGGCATGGTGCGTCACCGAATCGGCGCGGCCGACCACCAGGGCTCCGGACTGCGCGTAGAGCGATGTCTGCGCAGAGATATACGGGGCCTGGCCTGTGCCGGGTGCGGTCAGCCCTGCTCCGGACCCGGCACCGGAGGGTTTCCAAGAGTCACGTCCCCCATGCGCAGGGCGGCCGCCGACCCGCGGTCGGCCTTGATGTCGGCATTGCCGCCGATGGCGATGCCGTCGTCCCCGGCCGTAACTGCGCCGGCGGCCTGCCGGGCCACCAGTTCACGCAGTTGCCCGGCGGCTTCCTCGCGGTCCGCCTCGTCCAGACTCTCCAGCAGGTCCTCGCACCGGGCCTGCCAGGATGCTTCCAGCCGGTTACGGACCTGGTCGGCGCCACCAGGGTCGGCGCGCTCCAGTGCAAGGGCCGTACGGTCCAGTCGTTCCAGGACTACCTGGGTTTCCCGCGCGTCCCGGCGGCCGAAGATCCGGGCCGCCCGGTCCCGGAATCCCGACCACACCTCGGTGCCGGCCGCCGAAGCCACCGCCGCCCCGAACGCCGAAGCCAGAACAACCAATGCCTGATCCAACATGTCATCCCCCTGCAAGACGGCCAGCCCTATGCCCGTATGCCCCTATGCCGGTAAAAGCGTACCGAGCCGGACACTCCACAGAACCGCCTCGGCAAACACTAAATCGAGGGCAGAACACGCAACGGCCGTCAGGCGTCTGCCCCGTCGTCGTCCTCGTCGAGACCGCCGGCCCCCGGGTCGCGCAGCGGGCGCAGACCGCCGTCGACCGGAGTGGAGGCGCGGAAGCTGTAGCGGCCGAGCACGTTGAGGTTGGCGTGCTTGAGCGGGGAGACGCGGGCGACGTCTTCGTCCAGGACGTCGTGCTCGCGCTCCTCGGCGGGCAGGGCCCGCAACTCCTCAACTGCGGCGTCGAGATAGCGGGTCGTCCACAGTACGGCGGCATTGAGCACGAGACCGAGCGCGCCGAGCTGGTCCTCCTGGCCCGTCTTGTACGCCTGCATGATCTGCCCGCGCTTTCCGTGGCAGATGTCCCGGGCGAGCTTGTGGCGGGACTCCTGCACGGTGAGCTGCCGGTTCATCTGCCGCCGGTAGGTGTCGTCGACCGGGTCGACCACCCGTAGCAGGTGCAGGGTCTTGGCGATCCGGCCGTATTCGGCGAACGCGGTGCCCAGCGGGGTGGGGCGTCCCTCGCGGCCGAACATCCGCAGCAGGTCGTAGGCGCGGACCTGCCCGGTGACCAGGGAGCCGACCACCCGGAGCATGTCCGGCCAGTGCGTGATCACCTTGTTCAGATTCACCTTGTTGCAGGCCAGAGGCTCCAACGGCCCGTACCCGCCGGTCTCCACCCCCGGCAGCTCCGCCCGCCAGAACCTCTGGTCGGCCAGGTCGCGGAAGCGGGGCGAGAAGTTGTAGCCGAGCAGGGAGAACAGGCCGAACACCATGTCGGAGTAGGAGGCGTTGTCGGTGGCCACCATGTCCGGCTTCACCCCGGCGTCCAGGTTCAGCAGGGTGTCCAGGATGTGCAGGGAGTCGCGCGGGGTGCCGGGCACGACCATCTGGCCGATGCCCGCTACCTGGTCGTTCACAGCGTTGAGCCAGGTGATGCCCCGTTTGAAGTGGTAGTACTTCGGCGACGGACCGGCGTTGATGGTCCGCTTGGGCACGACGAACCGCAGTCCGTCGACGGACGCGAGCAGGCCCTCGCCCCAGTGCTCCACGATTGGCACCCGTCCCTGGGCTTCGATCAGCTTCGCGTTCGCCGCGGCGATGGTGTCGGCGCGCAGGTAGTACTGGTCGACGTGGACCAGCCGGGCGCGGGTGAGTGCCTCGTCGTCGGCGTCGATGACGGGGGTGTAACCGATGTTGCATGCCTCGCTGACCAGTAGTGCGACCAGGGAGGTCTTCAGGTTCTCCATGCGGGTGCGGCCGTCCCCGAGGTGCACGAAGGCGTCCAGGAATCCGGTCCAGGAGTCCACCTCGAACAGCAGGTCCGGCAGGTCGATCTTCGGGAGCATCTTCGCGGTGGTCTTGCGTAGCCACTTCAGGGACTCGCTCTCGCCGAGCGCGCCGAGGCGGTCGACGTTCAGCTTTAACCGGCCGTTGGGCTGGACCTCGAAGCTGAGCTTCGCGTCCTGCCCGGCCTCCTCCAGGCGTTCGGCCATCAGCTGCCAGGCCGCGTCCAAAGCCCGTACCCGCCCGGCCAGGTGTTCGGCGACCGGGTCGTCCAGGCTCAGGCCGTGCAGTACGTCCTCGCAGACGGCTTCCCACTGCTTGCCGTCCAGCAGCCGCGCTCGCGGGTCCGCCCACCGGTTCGAGGGTGAGGCGAACACGTCGCGCCGGTTCAGTGCGCGGAACAGTTGCTCCAGTACGCACACCGCGTACGCGTCGCGGTCCACCGCGCCCTCGGGCAGGTCCGGGTTGGAGTACACCGCCTTCTCCACGGTGCTGGCACCAGCTTGGCGTCGATCTCACGCGGCAGCAGCGGCTTGGCCTTTACCTTCCGCCTCGCCAGTGCCGGGAGCCGCTTCACCGCCTCCAAGATCCGCTTGCCGCCGGAGGCCGCCCCCAGCGCGGGCGATTCCCCGAGCAGCGACAGGAAGGGGCGGACGGTGTTGTAGCGGGTGGCCAGCAGGCGCCGCATCTCCGCCTCGGCCTCCTCGTCCGCGGGCCCGATCAGCTCTCCCAGCAGCGCCGAGGCGGCCATCACCTCCTCGCGCGGCCCGATCTCCGTCTCCAGCGCCCGCCACATCGCGCCCGCGTCCAGGTCGGCACCGCTCTCGGTGAGCAGGTCCAACTGCTTGCTCCACAGCCGGAACACCCCGTCGAGCATCCGCGCCGACTTCGCCATGCGAGGCCGGGCCGCGAGCCAGTCCCGGTCCGTCGCCCGCCGCGCGGCGCTGATCAGCTTCACCTGCATCAGCACCGAGAACAGATCCAGCGCGTCGTCGATCGCGGACGCCTCCAGGTGCCGCACCACCGACGTCAGCAGCGCCGTGCGCTTCGGCTCCGGCGTGCGCTCCAGGATCGGCGCCTTCGACCCCAGGCCGACCCGCGCCAGCGTCGCCAGCCGGTTCGGCGGCACCTTGTCCAGCTTCACCCGGCCCAGCCGGAACGCCGAGATCTCATCCACCCGCTCCAACGCCTTCGCCAGGCTCGCGCCCGTCGTCCGCGTCGGCGGCCGGCGCAGCCGCTCCAGCTCCGAGATGCGCCGCCCCTCCGGCACCCCGAGCAGCGCCACCAGATCGGCCGACAGCGACGCGTCCGCCCGCCGCGCGGCGCCCTCCACCGTCGCGTACAGCCGCTTCTCCGCGACCTGACGCACGGAAGCGACCTGCTTGGCCAGCACACTCACGCCCGGCAGCAGCACCCGGTGGCGCCGCAGCCAGCCCACCGCCTGGTTGAACAGAGCCACCGGCCCCTCGGCGCCCGTCCACGCCCGTCCGTGCAGGAACGCGCGGAACTTGCGGCCCCACTCCGCGTCCTCGAACGGGTGGTAGCCGTAGGCGTCCCGGATTTCCCACGCGTGCTCGTACGCCGTCTTCGTCCGCTCCGTGTACCGCTTCACCGCCGACGCGTCCTTGATCTGCAACTGCGCGGCCAGGTGCTCGATGACCGGCCACGGCACGTCCAGCGGAGCGTCCACCAGGAACCGGCCGACGTACCGGACGGTGCACATCTGCACCGCGAAGCCCAGTTGGTGCGCCGTCGTACGGCGCAGCGCGATCAGGTCCCGGTCCACGTCGTCCAGGAAGAAGAACCGCTCCAGCTCCGGCCGCGTCGGCTCCTCCACGAACCGTCCGTACGCCGCCACTTGCTCATCAGTCAGGAATTCCACCGGCACCCGGCGGACGGTAGCCACCCGTCATCCGGGCCCACCGGGCTTCCAGAGAAAGCCGACGCCGCATCCATGAGCTGTGCTAAACGGCCATGATCAATCTCAGCGCCAACCACGGCTCGGTTGATCCCCGGGGCCGGACATGGCCGCGCACCTCGACATCACGCTGCCCACCGTGCCCGGCCCCCGCGCCGCGCCGGATGCCCAAGCCGGTGCCGGAGGAGCGGCACCGGACCGTACGGAGGCGTGACCTATCGGGTCAGGCGCAGGTTCCAGCCGCTGGCGCCGTGGCCGTCGTCGTAGCAGATCAGGGCCGGGGCGTAGGTCTCGGGGGTCGGGCGCCCGGCCTTCTCCAGCCCCGGGGCCTGCCGCTTTGTTCAGCCGTGCTCGGGCTCCACCGGGAGCCACAGTTCGGCGTCGGCCTCGGTCTTCTCCGGCGACAGGCGGGTGCGCAGGATCTCAGGGCCGGTGCGGGTGCGGTACGGGTTCGACGGGAACCACTCGGTGAACACGTCCCGCCACAGCTCCTGGATGGCCTGCGGTATCGGCCCCGAGGTGGTGAAGACCGCCCAGGTGCCGGCCGGGACGGCCAACGTGATCGTGCCCTCCAGAGCGGCCGCGGAGGTGATCACGCCGTGGTGGTAGTCGAGTTCGGTGCCCTCGGCGCGGCTGGGGTCCAGGTCGTCGCAGACCGCGACGATGCCGTGTGGCTCCTGGTCCGACAGTTTCTCCAGGCGCTCCAGGGTCTGCGGGTCGATCCCGCGGACAAAGTCCATGATCGCCTGGTTCGGCCCCGCATGCACCAGCGGTACCCGGGTCTTGAGCCCGACGACGGTGAAGTCCGCCTTGTCCACGACGCGGTAGCGCATACTGCTGCTCCCTTCGATGGTGAGGCGGAAGGCCATCCGGGACTGGGAGTTGAGCGCGGCGCCGGTCCGCCGGGCCTCGCCCGGTCCGATGCCGTGCATGGCACGGAACGCCCGCGCGAACGCCTCGCCGGAGCCGTAGCCATAGCGCACCGCGATCTCCAGCAGCGTCTCACGTCCCGCGAGTACTTCGGCGCCTGCGAGGGTGAGCCGACGGCGCCGGACGTACTCCGACAGCGGCATGCCCGCGAGCGCGGAGAACATCCGGCGCAGGTGGTACTCCGAGGTGGCCGCGATGCGTGCCAGCTCCTCCACGTCGACGGCCTGGTCGAGATGGCACTCGATGTGCTCCATGGCCTGGTTCAGCCGCTCCAGCATGCCCTGCCTCCTCCCTCTTCTCTCACCGCCACTTTGCCAGCGATGGCGGCACGTTTACGCTGCGCTGCAGTCGGTGCCGTCCCCGTCCGGACCGGGGGTGTCCTGTCCCAGACCCCGGCGGATCGCGATCTCCACGGGTGAGTACGTGCCGTCGGCCCGCTCCAGTTCGTACGGCGCGGCCGGCATCAGCGGCGGCTGGGCCATGAAGCGCGGCCGCACCCCATGGTGCGGTTGCGCCGCGTGCACCAGGAACGGATGGCACAAGAAGACGTCGCCCGGGGACCCGGTGGCGAGGGCGAGTGGCCGGTGGTCGGACGCCGCCACCAGATCGGGCGCGAGGGTCAGCCCGCTCGCCCCGTCCTCCCCGTACTTCTCCAGCACCTTCGGCACGTCGAGGTGCGAGCCGACCCGGATCCGGGTCGGGGCGTCCTCCTCACCGACCTCGCTGAACAGGAACAGCATCAGCAGCGCCCGGTCCCGGGAACGCAGATTGGTGAAGTACCAGCTCTCGCCCTCCGGCAGATAGCTCCCCTCGATGTGCCAGCCCGCATCGTCCGGCTCCTCCTCGTGCGGGAAGCGCAGCGGGAACGTGCCCAGCGAGTAGCGCGGCTCCCAGCGTCCCGCGCCGACGAGCAGGTCGTACGCGCGCTGCAGGGACGGGGAGTTGGGTGCGGCGGCGAACGGCCCCTGCGCCATGCCGGCCACCCAGTGCACGGGCCGCGTCCACGTCGACGGGTCGTCCGGGTCGCAGCCCGTCTCCCGCCACAGCAGCCGCGCGCAGTCCGCGGCCACGCGCGGCGCGACAGCGCCCTCCAACTTCACGAAGCCGTCGCGGAGGAAACGGGATACCAAGGTCGTGTCATCCATGCCCCCATCGTGCGGCGACACCGGCCCCGATCACCCGACATTCTCCGCACCGCCTTTGTCGGGTGATCACCGGAGCGCGGTCAGGCGGCGCACCGCCTATCCGACCGTGATCAATCTCAGCGGCACTTCCTGTACCGCAACTACACACCCGCTCTTCCTCGTATGTACCGAACGGGCCCGGCAAGCCGGGTGCGACGCCGAGCTGGGCCGCGCCGCCCTTGGCCCGATGGAAGGCGGGGATCACTTAGAACTCCTAACAAAATGATCTTCAAGGTGGTTGGATCACTCCGGGACTGATGATCCGGGGGTTGGAGTGGCTCGGCCGAAGCCGTGGGAAGTCGACCACGAGCTGTGGGCGGTGATCGAGCGGCTGCTACCGAAGGTGGAGCGTCGGCCCCGGCACCCCGGGCGAAGGCGGCATCCGGACCGGCTGGTGTTCCAGGGCATCCTGTTCGTCCTGCACACGGGGATCGCCTGGGAACATCTGCCGCAGGAACTCTGCTTCGGCTCGGGCATGACCTGCTGGCGCCGCCTGGCCGAGTGGACCGAGGCTGGAGTCTGGCCCCGGCTGCACGAGGTCCTTCTGGCCAAGCTTCGCAGCGCGAACGCCCTGGACTTCTCCCGGGCGGCCGTCGACGGCTCCCACATACGGGCATTGAAAGGGGGATCCAAGACGGGACGAAGCCCCGTTGACCGGGGCAGGACGGGCAGCAAACATCACCTGATCACCGACGCCACCGGTATCCCGCTCGCCGCCACCTTGACCGGCGGCAACCGCAACGACGTCACCCAGCTGATTCCGCTGCTTCAGGCGGTGCCGCCGGTGCGGGGCAAGCGCGGCCGGCCCCGGCACCGTCCGGACGTGGTGCTGGGCGACCGCGGCTACGACCACGACAAGTACCGCCGCCTCGTCTGGGATCTCGGCGTGAAGCCGCTCCCGTCGGGGCACCGAGCACGGCTCCGGACTCGGCACCCAACGCTGGGTCGTGGAGCGAGCATTCGCCCACCTGCACTGGTTCCGCCGCCTGCGGATCCGCTGGGAGATACGCGACGACATCCACGAAGCCTTCCTCACCCTCGGATGCGCACTGATCTGCTGGCGACGCCTGAATTCCCGACAGGAGTTTCAAGACAGGCACGGCCTACATTGACAGCCCGGTGGCCGACCTCAGGTTGGCTTGCGCCACACGGAGATGTGCTTCGCGGAGTCCTGGGTGAACGGAGTCTCGTCCCAGTCCGCAACGCGACGTTCCAGCTCGAGTCCAGCGATCCGTGCCATCAGGTCGAGCTCTGCCGGCCAGGCGTACCGGTGCCGGGAGTTGCCGCGGCGGTAGCGGCCGCCGTCGCCGTCGCGGGTGAAGTGGTGCGAGACGAGAATCTGCTCGACCAGGTCGAAGGTGTCGAAGCCGAGATGCTGATCGGAGACATCGAACGGCACCGCGACCTGGCCGGGCGGCAGGAACCGCAGCGGCGGCACACCCAGCTCGATGACGAATCGGCCGCCGGGCTCCAGATGCCGTGCGGCATTGCGGAAGCACTCGACCTGCTCGTCCTGAGTGAGCAGGTTCGTGATGGTGTTGTAGACGAGATAGACCAGGGTGAACTCACCGGGAACGACGGTGGTAGCCATGTCCCCGATGACTACCGGGAGCATGTTCTCGTCGATCTTGCGCCGCAGCACCGCTGCCATGTGCTCGGACAGTTCGATGCCCACTACCGGCACGCCGCGTTCCCGGAGCGGGACTCCCACTCGTCCGGTTCCGATGGCGAACTCCAGTGCCCGGCCGTCTCCGGCGAGCTCGGCGAGGAAGGCGAGAGTCGGTCCGAGAACGGCAGCCGAGGACGCTTCGGTCTCCTCGGCGTCGTAGCGGTCGGCGGTCGCACGGGTCCACAGTTCACTGCTCGTCACGGACGGGCACTTTGCCGGGTGCCGAGGGGCGCTGTCGACGCATTTATGTTCTCCGCGGCGCAGCGTGCACTGCCCACAACTCGTCGTCGCCTTCCCAGGGCTTCGGCCGAAGCACCCCGCACCCCGGATCATCATCAGTCCCGAAGTGATCCAACCACCTTGGAGATCATTTCGTTAGGAGTTCTTACTGCCCTCCAGCTGGCGCGGGACCCGGGAGGTCCGCAACACCTTGAGGTCCGGGATGTGGTTGTAGAGCGTGCCGACCGAGACGCCGAGGATCTCGGCGATGGTGGTGACGCTGTTCTCGGGGTTGGGCAGCATGTCCCGGGCCGCCCGGATGAGGTCGTCGTTGACGACCGACGGCCGCCCGCCGACCTTGCCCCGGGCGCGGGCGGCGGCCAGGCCCTCGCGGGTGCCGGCCACGATGAGTTCGCGGATGAACTCGGCCAGCGCCGCGAAGACGTGAAAGATCAGGCGCCCGCCCGGGGTCGTGGTGTCGAGCGCCTCATGGAGGGACTGAAAGCCGATCCCGCGCTCGCGGAGTTCGGCGACCATGTTGACGAGGTCCTGGAGCGAGCGGCCGTACCGGTCGAGGCTGGGCACCACGAGGGTGTCGCCGGGGTCGAGGAAGGCGTGGCACGCCTTCAGCTCCGGGCGCAGGTCGTTCTTGCCCGACTTCTTGTCGGCGAAGATCTTGCGGCAGCCCGCGGCGGTGAGGGCGTCGATCTGGCGGTCGAGCTTCTGCCCGCCGGTCGACACCCGGGCGTACCCGATCCGGATGTCGGTGAGGACCGCGGGTGAGGCGACGAGGAGTTTGGACGGCTCCAGAGGCGCGTTCATGCCCCCGATCCTCTCAGAAAACGGTGCCCGGAGGTTCTTGAAGACCCCAGGTTTCTGAAGGAGTTTTTGAAGGCCCCCGAGGTGTTTTTGAGCTTGAGTGGATGATCTTCAGAAAACGTTGGTTATTTGAGGGTGCTCGCGCCGCCCTCTAACTTCGCTTGCCACCAGTTCGGGAATGTGACTTAACTTTGCATTGGCGCCATGCAATAGTTAGGTCCGTCAGAAGGTGTGCCAGCTAAGGAAGTTGGAGGGTGAGGATGGCGATCCGGATCAGGCTTGGCGACTACGAGCGAGTGACCGGCGACGCGCTCGACCGTGATGCGATCGGGTACTTCCCGCGCATGACCGAGGCCGAGGCCCTGGAGGCCGGCCGCGGCGTCTGGCTCCTCAACTCGAAGGTCATCAGCCGCGAGCGGTTCGTACTCATCACCGATCGCGGCCAGGGCCTCGTCCGCGCCGTCGCCGAGATCACCGGCATCACCGAGCACGACACCGACCGCGGCCGCAAGAAAGCCCTGGAGGCCGACCCCCTCGGCCCCGGGCACCCGATGTACGACGCGTACATCAACCAGCCTGACCCGCTCGATAACGCCTCCCGCAACAGCATCGCCTACGGCGACCTCCCCGAAGAAGGCCCCTTCCGCACCCACGACTGCGCATGCGGCTGCGGCGAGACCACCACCCACGACTTCGTCCCCGGCCACGAACTCCGCGCGATCCAAGCCCGCGTCCGCGAACACTTCGGCGGCTCCGCACTCGCCTTCATCACCTGGCTCGACACTGAACTCCCGCCCGTCAAACAGGCCGCGTGACCTGAGCGCTCCGCCCGACACGACTGAGGGCCCGGGAACATCCCGGGCCCTCAGTCGCAACTCTCAGCTACATGTCGTCTGGTGTCAGCTTCGGGAGGACAGGGCCTCGTAGGGGGGATTGAGCCAGCCGGCATGGAAGAGGTCGGCGTGCCACGAGGTGCCGTCCGGTCTCGACCTCAGCCGGGTCTCGGCGCCGCCCATCGAGACCGTATGGAGATCGTGGCCCACCTCGCAGTAGTTCCCGAAGGGGGCGAAATGGTGCAGGAGGCAGTCCCGCACCTCATCCAGGTTGCCGCTGCAGGACCGAATCAGCTCCGTTGAAGCGCTGGTGACTGGGCGCTGGTGTACGACCAGACGCAAGTGGGAGATGTCGACAATGGTCGCGAGCATGCTGCCCCTTGAGGAAGGTGGGATGCCGGATGGGTGCTGGTATACGCAGTGTCCGGCCCTACTGTGCGGGGCGTGCCGTCGCAGGCCCCGACACGCGACCTTTGTGCTCCGGGCGGGTGACCGCAGGCTCAACCGTCGTCCGAGCGAGTTCGCCGGGGGCAGACGCTGAAAGCGCCCAACGGACTGGTGCAAGGCTGCAGGGGCATGTCAAGGTTGACGCCTTCCCTAGAAAACTGCAGGTCAGAGGAGGGAATCCCGGCCGTGAGCCTTGCACAACCTGGTTTCTCGACGTCTGTGGGTGCGCTGCGTGTGCGGACATGGCGGTTGGGTCCGGGCCAGCCCAGTGCTGTTATCGATCAGTTCCGCAATGAGGATTTCCGGCTCGTGGTCGATGACCGGGCGGACGTCCATATCAATTCGACCGACGGCCGCCTCTATCTCGGCTGGTTCCCGGGCGGGCGGCCCGGCGCGCGCAATGAGGGCTGGAAACTGGCGGTCACCGGTACCGCCGAAATCCCCGGCTACGACGTATCGTTCGACACCGAGACGCCTGCCGAGATCGTCGCTGCGGCCGTAGCCGCAGTCCTGGCGGCCTCCCGCCCGGTCCAGTCATCCTGACGAGCACACAGCAGCGGGGTGCTGGCGCCCCGCTGTTCGTCCGCCCGATTGGCGCACAGTTAGGGGCTGCTCGGTGCGGGGACCGGCGACCTGGGCCGGCGTTTGCGACCTCGCTCACACGCCGGTGTTCACACCACTGCCTGGCTTGATATCCGCGCCGGTCAATCTCGACGTGATCACCGGCCGCTGGAGTATTACCCGGCCAGCGTGCTGGCGCTGCCGTCACCGCCACTGCTGCCTTCCTGGCGCCGGCTCGTCACGCTGCACCACGGGCACCACCTGCCCTCCCGCCCATTCTCTCCTCCGCACCACGCCCGACGCGCCCCGCCGCACCTCGCCACAATCTTCTGGCCCGACCGGGCCCTCCCGTCACAAAGGAGAACAGCGTGACCACCGATATGGACATCACCGTTGGCGACATCATCGACCAGCTTTCCGCCCTGGACCGTGACGCCGTGATGCGGCTGGCGGTCAACCCCTTCTTCCCCATGTCCCACCACATACGTGCCGTGGTCGCCACCACGGACGAACGGGGCCGTCCCGTGGTCTACCTCGCTGACGGGCAGCAGGAAGGCCACCTTCCGCCCGAGGTCGCCCGCCGGCTCACCTGGCACCCGGACACCGAGGCTCCTCGGCGCGCTCGCCGCAGCGCTGCCCGCCCGGCCAGCCCCGACCAGTAACCGTTCCACCGACCGCCGGAGGCGCGCCTGAATCCGCACCACCCCTTCGACCTGTCCACCTCCGACTCCGATGATCCGGTCTACTGGGTCGTTCCCCGGCATCTGGCCGGGGACGACGGCGCACTGGCCCAGCAGGCCAGCGCCACTCTCACTGCCGCGGGCTGGTCGTGCTGGACCACGGCCCGGCGCACTCTGGTCTACGTCAGCCCGGACGCCCTACGCGGCGCCGAATGGGTCCTGCCCGACGTGCCGCTCCTGCTCGCGGACCTGCCGGTGGCCTGGCAGGTCTCCGCCCGAGCCGCGCCGGACCAGGCACGTCTGGCCTGGACCGCCTACTTCACCACCGGTACCCCGCCCGAGGCGATCAGTGCCTTCGCCCTGGCCCTCGACGCCCGTCCCGATCCGGCCGACGGCTTCGACGGCCCCAGCCACGTCATGGCCGCACTCACGGCCCAGGGGTGGCGACCAGACGTGGACCACTCCGAGACGACCGCGTGGGATGCCCGCTTGACCTGCTGCTTCACCCTGTGTGCCCTGCCAGAGCTGATCGAGGACCAGGACCCGCGCGAGGGCCTGGCCGGCTGGCAGGCATGGGCCGAGCCCGCCGTCGGCCAGCCGCCGTTGTGGGGCGCCACGTTCAGCCACTCCACGCCCCACGACCTCGTGAGCGCCTTCGCTGCGGCCCTGGCTTCGCCGGCACCGGTGATGCGACGCGTTCTGCCGGAGGCGGCGGCTGACCAACTCACCGTCCTGCCGCCCAGCTGACCAAGTGGCCGATAGGCCGGTGCCCGCCAACCGGAAACGGTTGGCGGGCACCGGCCTATCGGCATGTCTGCATCAAGTTGCCGTACGTGCCGTGCGGACCGCCTTGTGCACGTGAGCATCGACCAGGCCGGGGGAGCCGGAGACCACCACCAGCACCGTGCCCGTACGCACAGCCGTCTGCTTGAGCACGCTGCTGCGTCCGCCGACGGTGAAGGTGAGCGTCTGACTCCACTGCTCCTCGCTCAGAGGGGGAGCGGACTCCCTCTCCGTGGCGATCTCGATGGGGGTACTGCCGACGGTGACCCGGTAGGACGGGCACGACGCCATCGCAGCGAAGATGCGCCGGCCTCCGGCCGAGAGCTTGGAAGCGCTGTCGCTGTACAGGTCTTCGCTGACCTCCGAGTCGGCTTCGCCGCGGTAGGCGAAGGACACGCTCGCGTGGCGCGAGAAGCCCAGCCTCCCGCCGGCGGCGGCATCGCCGAGCTTCTCCAGGGCCGGGCAGCCCACCACCGTCACATCGTCGTGGCGGGTCTGCCGTACGGGTTTGACCGTGTAGCCCTGGCCGAGGTCCGCGGTCGTCAGCAACCGGTCCTGCAACTGGTCGGAGGACCGCGGGGAGTCAGGCTCGGGTTCGCCGGAGGGCTGGGTCGGAGAGGACGGCGTCTTACCCGTCGGGACGGTCGGGGTGGCCTGGGAACAACTGGACATGGTGAGGACAGAGACAGCGGCGAGGCTGGACAGGACGGTGGGACGCAGACGCACTGAAGAACCCCCAGGTGTAGACGACAGGGCTGACAGGCCGAGGCGGAAGCAGACTTCCGCCCGGCGAGCGGGGGTTCGTGGTCAGCGTCCGAGGTGCTTCAGGCCGTCCTGGACCGTGTCGTGCAGGCTGTTCAACGGGCCGCTGTTGCGGTTGTACCAGGCGGCATCGAGGCGCGGTTCGAGCGTCTCGTGACCGGCGGAGCAGCGCAACCAGATGCTCTCGCGCATCAGGAAGACGACCCAGGCCCGGTACGCTCCGCACTCGGGGCAGGCACGGACCTCGCCCTCGACCACCAGCGGCTCGTCCCAGCGCATCATCAGCCCGGCCAGCTGGTCGCGCGAGGGCACGCGCAGGTCCCGGGGCAGGAAATCCTGCTCCGCGTCCTGGTCAGCGCCCATTTCGGGGAAGTCCGGGATCTCGTCCAGGGCCGGCACCAGGTGCGCGTTCTGCGTCAGCTCCTCGTACTGCCGTTGAGCCGCCTGCTCGTTACGGCGTTCACGTATGCGCCGGAACACGTCGCCTCCCTCTCCTCGTCCTGCGGTCCACGAAGATCCTCTCGTACGGGACAGCCTGGGTTCTACTCACGAACCGGTGACGGTCACCGTGCGCGCCGACGAGCGTGCCGGCGGTCGGGCCGGGCAGTCGGAGGTGTCGGCGACGGACCGGTAAGCATCGCGGAAGTGTCCGCCGGCAGGTCCGCCGCTCGGCGCAGCCGCCAGACCAGCACATCACTGACCGACTCGGCGCTGTCCAGCTCCCGTCGGGCAGCGGCCTCCGACAGCAGCCCGGCCGGCTCGTGCCCCGCGGCCTCCGCGTCGGCAAGCGTGGCGGCCAGCGCGAACCATCCCGGTTCCGCCAGGACCTGCTCGGCCAGCTCCGGCACGGCCCGCCGGACGAAGTCGGCCTGCCGCTGCTGCAGCGGCTGGGCAAGCTGACGGCCCCGGCGGTAAAGGGCACCCATCGGCTGGCCGGCCGCGCTCTGGTAGGCGGTGCGCAGATGCTCGGCGGCCTGGTGGGCGGCAGCCGCCTGCTGGGCGTGGTGACGTTTGCCGTGCCAGCTCGCGGTCGCGACGGCAAGGAAGAACAGCGTGTCGATCAGCATCGCCGTCGTGGCGCCGTCTTCCCCGCGTCCCAGTGCCGGGCCGCTGTGCACAAGGTCGTGGGCGGCTTGACGCAGGGCGCGGTCGTGGCGGCGCTCGGCCCGTACGTGTGAGCGCGAGGCACGTTCGAAGGCGAAGGCGGCGTCCCGGAGTTCGCGGCGGGTGTGGGCGGCGGAGGTCTTGGCGAGAGCGTCGAGGACCTCACCGGCCGCGGCGATCTGGGCAGCGGCAGCCCCGTCATCGCCTTGGTCGATAACCAGTAGGGCTTGCCAGGTGGCCTGCGTCGCCGCACGGCGCGCAGCGGCCGGGGCCCCGGGCGAACGCTTCCTTCCCTGCCTCCTGCCGTCTTCGGACTGCTTCGGCTCTCCGAAGCGTTCGCGGATCCGGGGCAGCGACAGGTCCGGCGCCAGCTTGGAGCCGGAAAAGAAGACGGGTTCGCCTTCCCGGTTGCGGTTGTCCGGCAGCGCCACGGTGTAACCCAGCAGGTCGCCCGAGGGGGCCACCCTGCGTCGGACCAGCAGACCCGAGGAGGCGAGCCGGGCGAAGAACTCCGTCTCATCGGCGGCACCAGCCACCGACCGCCGCACGGTCTCCCGCAACTCTTCCCGGACGGTCCGCTCTCGGCCCTGACGCGTGGCCTTGTGGCGTTCGGCACTGGTCGGCCGCTGTGCGGCAGTCCGGTCGCCCTTGTTCAGACGGCGCAGCCCCAGTTCCACTTCCAAGACGCGGGCGGCGGCCTGGACGCGGGCGGCGTCGTGGTCCAGGTCGGGTTTGTAGCCATCCTCGCGGACCAGGGTGGCGACGACGTGGATGTGGTCGTCGGCGTGCCGCACGGCCGCCCAGCGGCACCCCGCTCCGTCGTCGGGGTCGTCGACGCCGGCAGCGGCGACCATGCGGCGGGCGATGTCGCCCCACTCCTCGTCGGTGAGGATGCGGTCCTCGGCGGCGTTGCGGACGGACAGGTGCCAAACGTGTTTCCCGGGCCGCTCGGACTCATCGATGTTCTTCAGCGGCTGGTCGAGGAGCTGCTGGAGTTGTTTGAGAGTGGCGGACCCGTCGCGGCCGGGATCGGGCGCGTTGTTGTCCCAGGACGCGACGAGGCGCGGATTGACGTGCTCCTCGTAATTGCCCGGCCCGTACAAGTAGTAAAGGAGGCCGAGAGTGCGCTGCCCGCGCTTGTGAATCCTGGGGACCATGCCGGTCGTGTATTCCTAGCCTTGATCGAGTAGTTGGTCGGTGGCGTGCTGGACGCGGCAGACGGCCCGTTCGGTGGCCGCGAGAACGGCATCGAGATCGGGTGGGCGAGCGTCGGCGTTGATGGCCCGGGTGAGCTGATTGAGGTTGTTGCCGACGCGTCCGAGGTGACGGCGGGCAGCGAAGAACTCAGCGATGATCTCCCGTTCGCCGGCGATCGTGCTGGCGGTCCGGTCGAGGTCGCGAGCGGCACTGAGGGCCGACCGCGCGAGGAAACCGGCGAGAGTAAGGCCGGCTGCGTTGGCGCCTGCGGTCACGCGGGTGAGTTCGTCGTCGCTGAAGCGGGTGTTGCGTACATGAGGGCGTTGGCGGCGTTGGTACTTGCGGCGGCGGGAGCGGTCTTTCGTCGGCGAGGCGGGCTCGGGCTGAGCGTGCTCTGTGCCCCGCTCCTGCCTCTGTGGCTGCGATCCGCCCTCGGTCGCAGCCTCCTCGTCCGGCGTCCCCCGGCGCCGGACGCCCCCTTGCCCCGCCGGGGCGAGGGGGCCCTTGGATACTCCGCCTTGGGCGGAGTATCCAAGGGGATAACTTGCTCGCGACGCGGTCGATTTGGCGCTCGGCTGCACCTGGTCGGACGGCGGGGGGTTACTCGGGTTCGTCATCGGATGGGGCGCTCCGGGGCGTAGGTGCGACGTTGGATCGCCGCTACGAGTTCGAGGACGGCCTGCGGTCCAGCGAGCACGCGGACCGGGGTGTCGGGGTGGTGCTGGACGAACCACTGACCGGTGGGCAGGGCAGTAGCCGTGTGCAGGAGGCCGAAGCGGACCAGGACGGTCGTCCAGGCGTCGGCTTCGGCGAAAATGCCAGGGTCGGCGGGTGGGCGAGGCTGCGGCATACGGTGGGATCCGTTACGGAAGTTGCAGGGTCGTGGCCCGGTGTGCTGGTCCCGGGCCACGACCGTGAGGTGGGGGAAGACGGCGCGTGGCGTGCGCCTATGACGGTCTCAGCCGCATTCGCGGCAGTGTTGGAAGTGGCGGCTGAGGGCCTTGGCCATCCGCTGACGGGCTCCGAGGGCACTGGTCTGACTGACCTTGCCGGACGTCGAGCCCTGGTGGCGCTCGGCATGATTGAGCATGAAGCGGATGTCCCGCTCGAACCCGGACTTGATGCGCTCGAAGCGCCGGCATGTTCTCACTGGGACTTCCTTTTCGGGCGGGGGAGATGCGCCAGAGCCTGGTCCGTGTAGAGACGTTCCTGCAGTTCGCGGAAGCGTTCGTTGCTGATCGGGATGTTGCGCTCGCGCAGGTAGGGGCGCAGCGCGGCCCGGGTCATGCGTCCTTCCTCCAGCGCGGCCTGGCGCGCGATGGGCAGGAGCACGCTCAGCGGGACCGGATCGCCCGTACCGGTCTGGGCGGTGGGCTTGTCGTTCTGCTCGGACCGGTCCGGGTTCGGTCCGGTGGTCCGGTCTGCGGCCGGTGCGGTGGTGCGCTCCGGACCCGGACCGGCCTGGCGGGCAGACTGCCCGGAGGGCTGGTCCGGGGCCGGAGCATCTGCCTGGTCTGCGGACCGGACGTTGGAGTGGTCCGGTGCCGGCCCGGTGGCGCGGTCCGCAGACCATCCGGCGCTCTGGTCCGGGGTTGAAGCACCTTGCTGGTCCGCAGACCGTGCGGCGGGTTGGTCCGCCCGCGATTCACTGTCCGGCCATGCGTGAGCCCGCCCTGCGGGGGCGTTGTCCGCCGGGTGGCCCGCAGCGTCGGACGATGCGGTGCTGTGTCGCGAAACCGACCTGGCCCGCCGGTCCGCTTGGACTGTTGGGGCCGGACGCCTGGTCTGCGCCGCCGTGTTGGTCCGCAGTCGGTTCCGTGAGGCGTGGCTGTCCGGGGCCGAGACGGTCTGCCGGTCCGCCAAGTGGTCCGGCAGACCGGTCCGGCTTGGCTGGTCCGCTGGTGCGCAGCCCAACCCGGTCTGCCGGACCGTCTGGTCCGCGGTCCGCGTGCCGCGTGGAGTTTCCCTCCGGGCCGCGGTTTCGGTCCGCCCGTCTGTGGTCCGGCTGGTCCGGAGGCTTTGGTCTGCGGGGTGGTGGCGGGTGATGAGGATGTACAGGTGGACCGCGCCGGCCAGGGCGAGCGGGGCGAGGGTGGACAAGATGGCGACGACCATGTCGCCGAGTCGCAGACCGGTCTGGTTGGTCTGCTGGTTGAGGCGGACCGCGTGCAGTGCGTTGGCCCAGATGCTGGCGAAGGTGGCGGTGCCGAAGAGCGTCCAGACATACAGCCGGGCCCGCAGGGGGGCTGCGGACAGCACCAGGAGGGCGCGTACGCCGTAGGCGATGAACCCGTCGATGACCAGCGGGAAGAGGTAGGTCAGGAATCCGCGCACGTGGATGGCGACAGCCATCTGCTGCAGGGCGTCGTAGCTCAGGGCGCATCCGGCGGCGCCCAGGGCGATGATGGCCAGCCGGTCCCATGAACCGATGGGGGCGACGGCGAGTGCCGTGGGGGGCTGTGTCACGCGGCCTCCCGGAGTTCCTCGACCAGTTCGTGGGTGTGGCGCTGGGGTGGAACTTCCACGTTGGGCAGGTCCGTGAGGTCGATGCCGTCCTCCTCGGCCTGCTGGTGGACGGCCCAGCACAGGTCCCGGTACGTGATGTCCTGTCGGGCCTCGCGCAGCAGGTCGCTGGCCCACTCGATGTTCACGCGCAGCAGGCGGGCCAGGCTTCGGGGGGACCAGTTCCGGCTCGCGGCGTGGCGGGCGACGGTGTTCCGCTCAGCGGCGCTCAGGCGGATGTCGCGGCCGTTGAGGACGGCGTGGATGCGGGCGTAGTCGAGGCGGTGCTCGGCCTTCTCGTGGAAGGGCCGGCGCTCAGCTTCGGTCAGGCCGCCCCAGATGCCTTCCTTGGTATCCGTGTCCAGCGCGGTGGCCAGGCAGAGCTGGCGTACCGGGCAGGTGCTACACATCTGCTTGGCCCGGGCGATGGCCGCTCGGTTGCGCGGCCCGGGGAAGAAGAGGCGATCTGAGGTGGCGGGGTCCAGGCCGTGGCACCGGGCGCGCCGGTGCCAGCTGTGGTCGGCGAGCCCGCGCAGGCCGCTGAGCGGGTGGTCGCCGGGGGTGATGTTGCGCAAGGGGAGTGCTCCGATGTGCCGTGTGGCCGGCGCGCGGCGCCACGAGCGCCCGTGGCGGGCGAGCCATGGCAGGCCGGGATGCGGCGGGGAAGGCGCGGGGCGAAGGCCGCGCCGGTTGGGCTAGGGCAGGGGAGGGTCAGCCGCGGGGTGCGAAGCGCCGGTCGGGGCCGTGGAATTCGACGGCGGTGCACATGCCGGACAGGCGGGACAGGACGCGGTCGCCGACCTTGTCGCGCAGGACGGGCTGGCGCGGGTCCATGGCGGTGGTGCGCACCGGTGCCAGGTTGCTGGTGACCAGTGTCGGCAGGCGGTTCTCGTCGCGCCAGGCCAGCAGCCTGAAGGTCAGCTCCTCGGTCCATTCGCTGTTCTTGGCGGCGCCGAGGTCGTCCAGGAGCAGCAGGGGGATGCGCACGATGTCGCGCAGCATCCACTCGACGTCGACTCCCGGGCGCGGGCGCATCTGACCGTAGAGGTCGGCGGCCTTGACGGCGTGCCAGCGCACCGCGCAGCCGACGGCGGTCAGTGAGCGGATCGCCCCGTACGCCTGGTGGGTTTTGCCGGTGCCGGTCGTTATCAACGGGGTCTGAGCCCCTCTCTTCTATGTCTGCGACGAGCGTCACCGTGAGCGTTCTGTGTCGTTGATGCATTGCTATCAATGGGAGTT
>NZ_JBVIQN010000040.1:0-85347 GCF_055577005.1 Streptomyces sp. NPDC033221
TGCGCCGTGCGGCGAGGGTGCGTGCCTGGGGGCACCTCCCAGCGGTAGCTGGGGGAGTCGCGATGCCGCGGAGATCCATCAGAAACGCCCTAGGCAGCGGGTGTGCGCGGGGGACGCCTCAGAAATCGGCCGCCGGAGCCCCCGTGACGACCGCGGTGACCGTGGTGCCGGGCGGGAAGGCGTCCTCCTGGGCCAGGGTGGTCAGGGCCAGGAGGAGCTTGGCCACGTAGAGGCGCTCCACGGGGATGCCGTGGCGGTCCTCGAAATCGGCGGCGAAGGCGTCCAGTTCGGGGGGGCGGCGGGCGTATCCGCCGCAGTGGAAGCGGTCGTCGAGGTCCCATGTGCCGCGCCGGCCGCCGAAGGCCGCGTACTGGAGGCGTTCGGTCTCCGCGGCGAGGAAGTGCGGGCTGCCGCCCTTGAGGACGGGTATGCCGAGGGCCCGCTGGTCCGGTGCCAGACCGGCGGCCAGGCCGGCGAGCGTTCCGCCGGTGCCGCAGGCGACGGCGACGACGTCCGAAGCGCCGTGCAGCTCCCGGCCCAGGGCCGTGCAGCCCTGGACGGCGAGGAAGTTGCTGCCGCCTTCCGGTATCGCGTAGTGCGGGCCGAAACGTTCCCGGAGCGCCGCGGCGATCTCCGGTTCGGCCTTGCGGCGGTAGGTGGCGCGGTCGACGAAGTGCAGCCGCATACCGTCGGCGGCGCAGCGCGCCAGGGACGGATTGAGGGGTTTGTCCGCCAGCTCGGCGCCGCGTATGACGCCCACCGTCGCGAACCCCAGGAGGCGGCCGGCCGCCGCGGTGGCCCGCAGATGGTTGGAGTACGCGCCCCCGAACGTGAGCAGGGTGTGCGCCCCGGCCTCGCCCGCCGCCCGCAGGTTCAGCTCCAGCTTGCGCCACTTGTTGCCGGGCAGCTCGGGGTGGATCAGGTCGTCCCGCTTGAGCAGCAGCCGCACACCACGGCGCGCGAACCGTCCGTCCTCGATGTCCTGGAGGGGGGACGGCAGGCGCGGCCGCAGTGCGGCGGGGTCGGGGACGGTGGAGGTCACCCGGCCATTGTCGCGTGCCGGAGGGGGTGCTTTACGTGCCGGCGGTACGGCTTCACGTGCCGCCGGGTGTCACTTCAGCCGGGCGCCGATACGCGCGCGCATGTCCTTCATCGTGAAGCCCTTGGGGTCTATCTTGTCCGCGCGCCATTCCAGGTGGCCGATGACCGAGTACTCGTTCCAGCCATGCACCCGGCACAGGGCTGCGGCGGCCTTCTCGATGGCCGCCAGCTGGGCCTCGGGCCAGGGGTCCTCGCCGTCGCCCATGTTCTCGCACTCGAAGCCGTAGAAGTGGACGTTGCCGTCGGCGTTGTACTCGTTGGTGGGGGGCAGCTGCTTCTTCTCGGCGATCACGGCGTTCAGGACGTCCCGGTCGCCGCTGCCCGCGTGGTTGGTACGCCCGCAGCCGACCAGGTGCACCCGGCCGTCCTTGGTGATCACGCCGTGGCACAGCGGACCCGGCAGCGCCGAGGTGCCGTCGTAACACAGGCGGACCGTGCGCTCGGTCCCGGACGTGACGGTGTGGTGGATCACCACACCGTGCACCGGGCCCCAGCCGCCGTGACCCTCACGGTTGTGGGTGCGCCACTCGCCGACCTCGACGATCTCCAGCCCCTCGTCTCTGAGGGCTTGGAGGAAGGTGTTCGCGGACATGGGTGGGGCCATGGCCGACTCCGTTCGGTGCGCGGCGGCCGCCGACCGCGCACCGCCTCATAAAACGCTTGTACTGGAACGTCAGGTCACAGACCAGCCGTTCGTCGCGTGTACGAGCGGGTGAGCGAGCGGTTTCAGCCGCTATCCACCGCTTTGAGCCGCGGAGAGCGGAGCCTTTCAGCCGCGCAGAAAGCCGTCACCGTGGGTGGCGATGTGAGCCTCCAGCGCGCTCAGCGCCTCCTGGGTGGCGTCGGCGGAGCCGCTGCCGCGACGCTCCGCGTAATAGGCCGCGCCCAGCTTCTTCAGCAGGTCGTTGCCGGCCCTCTGCTGCTGGACCTCGTCGACCTTCTGCTTGCCCTGGTTCAGCGCGCTCTGGGCCTGCTCCTTGGCGCGGTCGAGAAAGCCTGCCATTGCTGCCTCCGGTGAGGTTGGGGGAGGGGCGCACGGTCCCGCTGATGTCGCGGTGCCGTACCGGATCAACGGCCCGGACGTTACCCGCGTTCCCGTGCCAGTCTGGGGATGTGGACAGCGGAACGGAGGCGGGCGCGGACGCGGCTCCGGGCACGGGCGCGGCCCCGGTCGCCGGAGCGGAAACAGGCGGGTACCGGGAGCGGGTCTCGCGGCTGGCCGGCGCGGTCGTCTGGGCGAAGCGGCCCGCTGAAGGCCCGGCGCGGGCTCCCGGCGGCCCGGTGCCGGCGTCGCAGCGAGTGCTGCCCGACGGCTGTACGGACCTGCTGTGGTGGAACGGCCGGCTGACCGTGGCCGGGCCGGACACCACCGCGTACATCCCTGCGACGCGGCCGGGCGAGACCGTCGTCGGGCTGCGCTTCGCCCCTGGTCAGGGGCCTGCCGTCTTCGGTGTGCCGGCCCACGTGCTGCGTGATCGGCGGGTGCCCCTGGAGGAACTGTGGCCCCGGGACCTGGTGGCCTGGCTGGCCGCGACAGTGGCCGGGACCGGTTCACCCGGACGGGTGCTGGAGGACATCGCCGTACACCGCCTACGGGAGGCGGCCGGCCGAGCCGACCCGGCGCGGAACGCGATCGCCTCGGCGCTCGGCCGCGGCCGGTCCGTGGCGGAGGTCGCCCGGACCGTGGGCGTCGGCGAGCGGCAGCTGCACCGCCGGTGCCTGGAGGCATTCGGGTACGGCCCCAAGACGCTGGCCAGGGTGCTGCGCCTGGTGCGCGCGCTGGAGCTGGCCCGCGGCGGGCTGCCGTACGCGGACGTGGCGGCTCGTGCCGGGTACGCGGACCAGGCGCACCTGGCGCGTGAGGTGAAGGCGCTGGCGGGGGCCCCGCTGGGGGTGATCGTGGCCCCGGGGTAGCTTGTCCGTCATGGACTACCAGGCCGTTCTTGAGGAGGTAGCGGCCTTTGCGAGGCCGTATGTCGGACATGGGCAGGTTGCCGATTACATACCGGCGCTGGAAAACGTGCCGCGGGACCGCTTCGGCATAGCGCTCGCCGACATCAACGGCGAGGTGTACGGCGTGGGGGACTGGGAGGTCCCGTTCTCCGTGCAGTCCATATCGAAGACCTTCTCGCTGGCGCTGGTGATGGCCAACGACAACGAGGACATCTGGAAGAGGGTCGGCCGCGAGCCGTCCGGAACGCCGTTCAATTCGCTCGTGCAACTGGAGTGGGAGAACGGCATCCCGCGCAATCCCTTCATCAACGCGGGCGCGCTCGTCGTCACCGACCGCCTCCAGACGCTGACCGGCGACGCCAGCACCACGATGCTGCACTTCCTGCGCGAGGAGAGCGGCAACCCGGACCTCGCCTTCGACCAGGCCGTCGCGGACTCCGAGGCCGACCACGGCGACCGCAACGCGGCCCTCGCCCACTTCATGGCCAGCTTCGGCAACCTGGAGAACCCGGTCCCCAGCGTCATCGAGCACTACTTCTGGCAGTGCTCGATCGAGATGAGCTGCCGCGACCTGGCGGCGGCCGGCGGGTTCCTGGCCCGGCACGGACTGCGCGCGGACGGCAGCCGTCTGCTGGAGGCCCGCGAGGCCAAGCGGATCAACGCGGTGATGCTGACCTGCGGCACCTACGACGCGGCCGGAGAGTTCGCCTACCGGGTGGGGCTACCCGCCAAGAGCGGTGTCGGTGGCGGGATCGTCGCGGTCGTGCCAGGGCGCTGCACCCTGTGCGTGTGGAGCCCCGGCCTGGACAGCCGCGGCAACTCGGTCGCGGGCGCGGCGGCGCTGGACCACTTCACGTCGCTGACCGGCTGGTCGGTGTTCTGAGGGCCGGCGCCCGGAGCGCCTTCGGGGGCTCCGGACCGCCTGCCGGGTGGCGGGCGGCCCTCCTTCCGGCGCATCGTGGGGCGAGGAGGAGGTGCGTCGCCATGGAGCACGAGATGCGCGCCGAGTACACGGAGGCCGACTCGCCTCCGCAAGACGCCCCGGTGAAGCTGTGGCACATGGTGCGGCTGGACGATACCCAGTCGATGTGCGGCCGCGAACTGCGACCGGACGCGGCGGTACAGCCCGCGGACGCCTGGGGCACGGCCGCGGCCGTGCCCTTCTGCCACTCCTGCGGGGCGCTGTACCTGCGGGAGGTGCCGTAGGCCCTGTCGTCAAATTCCCGCCTGCCGCGCGACGCCTGGCACGCACGCTCGCTGCGTTGCCGAAACGCCCTAGTAGCTCCGCTACGAGGGCGCCCCGGCGCCTTGCGATCGCACGCACCAGACGCCGCGCGGCCCGCCCTCCGGGCGGACGACGGGAATGTGACGACAGGACCTAGCGGAAGCCGGGGCCCGACGCGCCCGTACGGCTACGGGAGCGCCGCGAACAGATCGACCCCGTGCCCGTCCGGATCCAGGACCACCGCGTACCGCTGCCCCCAGGGCGCGTCCCACGGCTCCTTGTCACCGGTGTACCCGGCGGCGGTCAGCTCGTCGTAGACCTTGTCGACCCCCTCCGGCCCGGCGCACTCGAACGCCAGACCCGTCGGGGTGCCGGCAGTCGTTGGCGTCCACTCGGGGTCGATGGAGCGCGCCACGGCATGGGTGTCCCACATCAGCCGGAGACCGCCGGGCAGCGTCGCCTCGGCGTGCGGGGCGGAGTCGGCCTCCGCCGGGACCGTGAGGCCGAGGCGGCGGTAGAAGGCGAGGGAGACCGCCATGTCGGCGACGGCCATGCCGATCGCCGCCAGGCGCGGCGTCGTGGTGCCGGAAGCTCCGGGAGTCTCGCGGGTGGGGTGCGTTTCGTTGCTCATACGAGGAGCGTAGGAAGCACCGCGCGTCCTGGTCTTGAACGAATCGGACACCGGTGCGGGCACGGGGCGGCGACCGGCCTCACGGGCAGCGGATGACCTGCCCCGCGTACGAGAGGTTGCCGCCGAAGCCGAAGAGCAGCACCGGGGCGCCGGACGGGATCTCCCGCCGCTCCACCAGCTTGGACAGGGCCAGCGGCACGGAAGCGGCCGAGGTGTTGCCGGACTCCACGACATCGCGCGCGATCACGGCGTTGACCGCGCCGATGCGCTCCGCCAGCGGTTCGATCAGCCGCAGGTTGGCCTGGTGCAGGACGACGCCCGCCAGGTCCTCCGGCTCGATGCCGGACCGCTCGCACACCTGGCGGGCGATGGCCGGCAGCCGGGTGGTGGCCCAGCGGTAGACGGACTGGCCCTCCTGGGAGAAGCGGGCCGGGTTGCCCTCGATGCGGACGGCGTTGCCCATCTCCGGGACCGAGCCCCACAGCACCGGGCCGATCTCCGGTTCCGGCGCCGCCGTGACGACCGCGGCGCCCGCGCCGTCCCCGACGAGTACGCAG
The DNA here is from genome assembly GCF_055577005.1 of Streptomyces sp. NPDC033221. NCBI lineage: Bacteria > Bacillati > Actinomycetota > Actinomycetes > Kitasatosporales > Streptomycetaceae > Streptomyces > Streptomyces sp. NPDC033221. The sequence goes on from NZ_JBVIQN010000040.1 coordinate 5,468, forward strand.
GTCGAGCGGTCCGTCCAGTCCACCACGTCGGTGAACTTCTCGGCGCCGACGACCAGCGCGTTGACGGCCGACCCGGCCCGGATGGCGTGGTCGGCGGTGGCCAGGGCGTGGGTGAAGCCCGCGCAGACGACGTTGATGTCCATGGCGGCGGGGGCCGGCAGGCCGAGCCGGGCGGCGACCCGCGCCGCGGTGTTGGGGCTGCGGTCGACGGCCGTGCAGGTGGCCACCAGTATGAGGTCGATGTCCCGGGCCGCCAGGCCGCTCCCGGCGAGTGCCTTGGCCGCCGCGGCCGCGGCCATCGCGTCCACCGTCTCGTCGGGCGCCGCGACGTGCCGGGTGCGGATGCCGACGCGGCTGCTGATCCAGGCGTCGTCGGTGTCGACGATCTTCGCGAGGTCGTCGTTGGTGAGCACCTCGGAGGGCTGGTAGTGGCCGAGAGACAGGACGCGTGAGCCCGTCATGGGGAACCCCTGAGCGTGTGCGGACGGTACCCGCTCAGTGTCAAGGGTGCGGCTCTCCGGGGCAGTGCGTGTTACGCCAATGTTCGGGGGCGAGTTCTGGAGGGAACGCCAGGAACGGCCCAGGGGCCGCACCCGCCGCCGGCCCGGCCCGCACAGCGGAGCGCTGCGCGGGCCGGGCCGGCGGGTGGGCTCCCGTCGCTCAGGTGAGCGGCTTGAAGCGGCGCAGGCGCAGGCTGTTGGCCACCACGAAGACCGAGGAGAAGGCCATCGCGGCCCCGGCGATCATCGGGTTGAGCAGTCCGGCGGCGGCCAGCGGCAGTGCGGCGACGTTGTAGCCGAACGCCCAGAACAGGTTGGCCTTGATCGTGCCGAGGGTACGGCGGGCCAGGCGGATGGCGTCCGCCGCGGCGCGCAGGTCGCCCCGTACCAGCGTCAGGTCGCCGGCCTCGATGGCGGCGTCCGTGCCGGTGCCCATCGCCAGGCCCAGGTCGGCCTGGGCGAGGGCGGCCGCGTCGTTGACGCCGTCGCCGACCATGGCCACCGACTTGCCCTCCGCCTGGAGCGCCTTGACGACCGAGACCTTGTCCTCGGGCAGTACGTCGGCGATCACGTGTTCCGCGTCGATGCCGACCTCGGCGGCCACCGAGCGGGCGACGGCCGCGTTGTCGCCGGTCAGCAGGACCGGGGTGAGGCCCAGGGCGCGCAGCCGCCGGACCGCCTCGGCGCTGGTGGGCTTGACCGCGTCGGCGACGACGAGCACGGCGCGCGCCCGGCCGTCCCAGGCGACGGCGACCGCGGTGTGCCCGGCCTCCTCGGCGGCGGCCTTCGCGTCGGCCAGGGCGGCGGGCAGCTCGATGGCCCACTCCGTGAGGAGCGACGTACGGCCCACGAGGACGGCGTGGCCCTCGACGACGCCCTGGACACCGAGCCCGGGTACGTTCGCGAAGTCCTCCGGGGCGGGCAGCTCACCCGTACGCTCGGCCGCCGCGGTGGCGACCGCGCGGGCGATGGGGTGCTCCGAGGAGTGCTCCAGCGCGCCCGCCAGGCGCAGCGCCTCGGCCCCGGACACGCCGTCGGCGAGGTGGACGCCGGTGAGGGCCATCGCGCCGGTGGTGACCGTGCCGGTCTTGTCCAGGACGACGGTGTCGACGCGGCGGGTGGTCTCCAGGACCTCCGGCCCCTTGATCAGGATGCCGAGCTGGGCGCCGCGGCCGGTGCCGACCATGAGCGCGGTCGGGGTGGCCAGGCCCAGCGCGCACGGGCAGGCGATGATCAGTACGGCGACCGCGGCGGTGAACGCGGCGACCGCGCCCTCGCCCGTGAGGAGCCAGTACCCGAGGGTGCCGAGGGCCAGCGCGATGACGACCGGGACGAAGACGGCGGAGATCCGGTCGGCCAGCCGCTGCGCCGCGGCCTTGCCGTTCTGCGCGTCCTCGACCAGCCGTGCCATCCGGGCCAGCTGGGTGTCCGCGCCGACCCGGGTCGCCTCGACGACGATCCGGCCGCCCGCGTTGACGGTGGCGCCGGTGACCCGGTCGCCGGGGGCGACCTCGACGGGCACGGACTCGCCGGTGAGCATCGAGGCGTCCACGGCGGAGGAGCCGTCCACGACCGTGCCGTCGGTGGCGATCTTCTCGCCCGGCCGGACCACGAACCGGTCGCCGACCGCCAGCTCACCCACCGGTACGCGTACCTCGCGCCCGTCCCGCAGCACCGCGACGTCCTTGGCGCCCAGCTCCAGCAGCGCCTTCAGCGCGGCCCCGGCCCGCCGCTTGGAACGGGCCTCGAAATAGCGCCCGGCCAGGATGAACGCGGTGACCCCGGCCGCGGCCTCCAGGTAGATGTTGCCGCTGCCGTTGCCGCGCGCGATGGTCAGCTCGAACGGGTGGGTCATGCCGGGCATCCCGGCGTCGCCGAAGAACAGGGCCCACAGCGACCAGCCGAGCGCGGCGAGCGTGCCCATGGAGACCAGGGTGTCCATGGTGGCCGTACCATGCCGCAGGTTGGTCCAGGCGGCCTGGTGGAACGGCCAGGCGCCGTACGCCACGACCGGCGCCGCCAGGGTCAGCGACAGCCACTGCCAGTTGGTGAACTGCAGCGCCGGGACCATCGCCATCAGGATCACCGGTACGGCCAGGAGCACCGAGACGGTCAGCCGCTGCCGCAGCGGGGCGAGCGGATCGGCGCCCGGCTCCGGCGCCGGGGCCGCACCGGGCTCCGGTGGCGGCGGGGCGGGGGCCGGGGGTTCCGGTACGGCGGCCGTGTAGCCGGTCTTCTCGACGGTGGCGATCAGGTCGGCGACGTCGATGCCGGCGCCGTCCTCGTACGTGACCTTCGCCTTCTCCGTGGCGTAGTTGACGGTGGCGGTGACGCCCTCCATGCGGTTGAGCTTCTTCTCGACGCGGGCGGCGCAGGAGGCGCAGGTCATACCGCCGATCTCCAGCTCGATACGGCGCTCGTCGGCGGTGGTGGTCATGGCTGCTCCTTCGGAAGCGGGGGTGGCGGCGGGGGCGCCGTCGTCCACTGCCTGGACTGTATACCCCTAGGGGGTATCAATGCCACCCCTCCTGGGTATCGGGGGGCGCGTCCTCGCCCGCCCCGTCCACCGGCAGGCCGCCCCCTCCGTCCGCCGCCCGCAGCACCCGCCCGCCCAGCCGCCGCAGATACCCCGCCAGCTCCGGCGGCTCGTGCACCGTGAACTCGGTGCCGAGCATCGCCAGCCGGAACGCCGTCCACTCCAGGGAATCGGGCCGGGTGCGCACCCGGCACGACCCCTCGCCGAGCGGCTCCACCTCGGCCGCCGCGCGCCCCAGCCGGTCACACACCTCCGCGGCGGGCGCGTGCACCGTGACCACCGCGGCGCAGCCGGGCCCCATGCCCTGCATCCGCTCCGTGACGAACGTGGCGGCGTCCTCGGCGGGCAGTTCACGCGGTGGCATACGTACCCCCGTGGGGTACGGCTCGCTCAGCCGGTCCACGCGGAAGATCCGCCAGTCGTCGCGCTCGTTGTCGTACGCCACCAGGTACCAGCGGCGGCCCGCCGCGACCAGCCGGTGCGGCTCCACCAGACGCTTGGAGCGGACACCGGCCGCGGCCCGGTAGGTGAAGCGCACCCGCTCCCGGTTGGCGACGGCCGCCGCCAAGGTGGTCAGGTGCGCCGGATCGACGGTCGGGCCGTCCCCGGAGGGCATCGGTACGGTTGCGGTGCCCAGCGTGCCCACCCGTCGCCGCAGCCGGGACGGCAGCACCTGCTCCAGTTTGGCCAGGGCCCGTACGGACGCCTCCTCGATGCCGTCCACGGTGTGCCCGGCCGCCGAACGCAGCCCGACGGCGATGGCCACCGCCTCCTCGTCGTCGAGCAGCAGCGGAGGCATCGCGGTGCCCGCCGCGAGCCGGTAGCCGCCCTCCGCGCCCATCGTGGCGTGCACCGGGTAGCCGAGGTCGCGCAGCCGTTCGATGTCGCGGCGGATGGTGCGGGTGGTGACCCGCAGCCGGCCGGCCAGTTCGCTGCCGGGCCATTCGCGGGGGGTCTGGAGGAGGGACAGGAGGTTCAGCAGCCGGGCCGATGTCTCGCTCATGCCGTCGATGATGCCGGGCGCAGTAGGACCGGAGCTGTCCTATACGGGCCGTAGCTTCGAAGTCGCCCGTGGATGGCCCCCGGAGCGGCCCCTCCACGCAACCCCGGAACGCCGGAATGCCGGAACGCCGGAACTTCGGAGCCCCGGAACCCCGGACCCGGAACACCCACCAGGAGACACCCGCCATGCCCACCCCGCCCACGACCACCCCCGGCCCGACCGGACCGACGGCCCCGACCGGCCGCAGACGCTGGATCGCGCTCGCCGTCGTGCTGACCGCCGCCTTCATGGACCTGGTGGACGCGACCATCGTCAACATCGCCGTACCCAGCATCCAGCGGGACACCGGCGCCTCGTTCGGCGCCATCCAGTGGATCACCGCGGGCTATGCGCTGGCCTTCGCGGTCGGCCTGATCACCGGCGGCCGGCTCGGCGACATCCACGGCCGCCGCCGGCTCTTCCTGCTCGGGATGGGCGGGTTCACCGTCGCCTCCGCGCTGTGCGGCATCGCCGCCGACCCGGGGATGCTGATCGCCGCCCGCGTCCTCCAGGGCGCGATGGCCGCGCTGATGGTGCCGCAGGTACTGGCGATCATCCATGTCACCTTCCCCGCGCACGAACGCGGCAAGGTCTTCGGCATGTTCGGCGCCGTCATCGGCCTGGGCGCGGTCTGCGGTCCGCTGATCGGCGCGCTGCTGACGCAGTGGGACCTGCTCGGCCTCCAGTGGCGGCCGATCTTCCTGATCAACCTGCCGGTCGGCATCGCCGGCATGCTCCTCGGGCGCCGCTTCATCACCGAGTCCCGCGCCCCCAAGGCACTGCGCCTGGACCTCGGCGGCATGCTCCTGGCCGCGCTCGCGCTCCTGATGGTGCTCTACCCGCTCACCCAGGGCCGCGAAATGGGCTGGCCCGTCTGGGGTTTCGTGTCGATGGCCGCGAGCCCGGCCGTCTTCGTACGGTACGAGCGTGCCAAGGCCCGCAAGGACGGCTCGCCGCTCGTCGAACTCGCCCTGTTCAAGCTCAGGACGTTCGTCGCGGGCGCGGGTGTGCAGCTCACCTTCGGGGCGCTGTCCGGGCTGTTCTTCCTCGTCTGGACCCTGTACATGCAACTCGGCCTGGGCTGGAGCCCGCTGCGCGCCGGGCTGACCGGGGTGCCGTTCTCGGTCGCCTGCTCGGCGGCGGCCGGCGTCTCCGTACAGAAACTGGTGCCGCGCTTCGGGCGGAAGGTGATGCAGGCCGGCGCGCTGATCATGCTGTCCGGTGTGCTGCTCTACATAGGGGAGGCCGGCCGGTACGGCACCGGGCTGACGTCCTGGCAGACGGTGCCCGCGCTGCTGCTGATGGGCGGCGGTATGGGGCTGATCGTCGCCCCGATCACCGACGCGGCCCTCTCCGAGGTGCCGGCCGAGCACTCCGGATCGGCGTCCGGGGTCTTCAACACCACCGGTCAGCTGGGCATGGCATGCGGACTCGGTCTGTCGTCGGTGGCCTTCTTCGGCGTCCTCGACGGAGCGGCCGGCCGGGACCCGCGGGCCACGGTCGTCGATGCGACGGTCACCTCGCTGTGGTGGGTCGCGGCCGGTCTGGTGGTCATCTTCCTGCTGCTGTTCCTGCTGCCGGGGAAGCCGCGTACGGCACATGCGGCGCGTACGACGCGTACGGACGGGGGACTGCGCACGACCGAGGAAGCCGTGACGCACTGACCCAACCGGCAGGGACCGCACGCCACCCGTTTCTACGGCGTGTAGTCCCTGCCGTTCAGCGCGCGGTAGAGGAACCGTGTGGTCACTTCGACGCCCTCGTCCTCCGGCATGTCGGGGCCCATCTGCGCGGGGGCGTCCAGCAGCACGGTCATCAGCAGCAGGGTGGTCTTGGGGGAGGCCGGCAGGTTCCGTACGTGGGTCAGGTGGTCGGCCAGGTCGTCGATCTGTGCCCGGCGGAACCGTTCGAAGGTGCGGGCGAAGTCCTCGCTGACGAGGGCCGCCTGGCGCAGCGCGACCATGGTCGCCTCGTGTTCCCGGTACACGCGCCAATAGCCGGCCACGTGGTAGCGGATCGCGTCCGGGTCGGTGAAGTCCGCCTTGTGCCCGTCGGCGCCGGCGTAGGCGTCGCCCGCCGTGGCCAGTTCGTCCAGCAGTGCCTTGAGCAGGTCTTCCTTGCCGGTGAAGTGGCGGTAGAAGGAGCCCGCCGCCCGGCCGGCCTCGGCCGTGATGTCGGTGATCTTGGTGTTCAGGTAGCCGCGGTCGGCGAACAGGCGCTTGGCCGCCTCGATCAGCGCCGTCCTCGTCTCGACCGCCTGCTCCGCGCGCTTCACGTCTCCTCCAGCTCCCTTGACAGCGCACGCTAGCAGCCGCCACGATGAATCCAAGTTCAGTGAATGGAGATTCATTATGCGAGTGCTCGTGGCGGGCGCCGGCCCGACCGGACTGACGCTGGGGATCGAACTGGCCCGGCGCGGCGTCGCCGTCCGGGTCGTGGACAAGGCGACCGCGTATTTCGACGGCTCGCGCGGGGACGGCCTCCAGCCGCGCACGCTGGAGGTCTTCGACGACCTCGGCGTGCTGGGCGCCGTACGGGCCGCCGGGGCGCCGCCGGCGCCGCTCCGCGTGCACATCGACGGGCGGTTCGTGGGCGAGCACTGGATGAGCGAGCCGCGCGAGCCCAGCCCCGGCGTGCCGTATCCGAACGGGTGGGTACTGGGCCAGTCGCAGACCGAGGAGATCCTGCGCGCGCGGCTGCTGGAGTGCGGCGTACGCGTCGAGCTGGACACCGCGCTGACCGGCCTGGAGCAGGACGCGGACGGTGTGACCGCGCGGCTCGGCACCGGTGAGGAGGCCCGGTTCGACTACCTCGTCGGCGCCGACGGCGGCGCGAGCTTCGTCCGCAAGGCGATCGGCGTGGCCTTCCCCGGCACCACCGACGAGACCTTCCGGGTGCTGGTCGGCGACGTGTCCGTCCCCGGCCTCGACCCGACGGTCGGCCACTGGTTCGCCGGGCCGGACAACCCGGTGTTCGGCGTCGCGCTGACGCCGCTGCCCGGCACCGGACGGTTCCAGTTCATCTCGCCGCTGGGCGCGGGCGACGACGCCTCACTGGAGACGATGCAGGCCGCACTCGACCGGTTCGCGGCCGGGGTGCGCCTGACCGGGCACGGCTGGTCGACGGTGTGGCGGCCGAACGTACGGCTGGCCGAGCGCTATCGGGTGGGGCGGGTCTTCCTGGCCGGCGACGCCGCGCACGTCCACCCGCCGACCGGCGGCCAGGGCCTGAACACGGGCGTACAGGACGCCTGCAACCTGGGCTGGAAGCTGGCCGCGGAGACCGCGCTCGACAGTTACGAGACGGAGCGGCGGGCGGTCGCGGCCCGCGTCCTCGGCGTCAGCACCGGCCTGCTGGACAAGTACGTCGAGGGCAGCGCCGACGCCCACAAGCGCGGCGAGGAGAGCTTCGGCCTCGACATCACCTACCGGGCCCCGGACGCCACCGGCCCCCTCGTCACCGGCGACCGCGCCCCGGACGCCCCGCTGCTCGACGCGGACGGCAAGCACGTCCGCCTCTTCGACCTCTTCCGCGGCCCGCACTTCACGCGGCTGGTCTTCGGCGCGCCCGCCCCGGCCGAGGAGCACTCCTACGCCGTACTGCGCCCCGGCCAGGAGCCCGGCGGCGGACGGTACGTCGTCGACGCCGAGGGCCACGCCTTCACGGGCTACGCGGCCGCGCCGGGCGACACCTTCCTGATCCGCCCGGACGGCTACCTGGCCTGACCACGCCGGTCGGCGTCCGGTCCGGTGAGGCGACCGGTGACCGGTGACCGGTGACCGGTGACCGGCCGAGTGTCAGTGCCCGCGCGTAGGTTGGGCGGATGAGCTGGGACGTGTTCATCATGAGGTTTCCGCCCGAGGTCAGGGACGTGGGAGAGATCCCCGGCGACTGGGATCCACCGAGCCTGGGCACGGGCCGGGAGATCCGCGCCGTCCTCGCGCAGATGCTGCCCGGCATCGCCTTCGCGGATGGGTGGGGTGATTACGAGGGCCCCGGCTTCTCCCTCAGCACGCCGGTCAAGGAGGACGACGACGCACCGGTCACCGGAGTCAGCCTGTTCGTCCACGGCGGCAGCGCGGCAGCGGCTCACGCGGCCCTCGCGATCACCGACGCCCTGCGCGCACGGGCCTTCGAGACCGGAGAGGGCGGCTTCCTCACAGCGGACTCCGCCGAGTCCGCCTTCGACGCCTGGTGTGCGTACCGCGATTGTGCCCTGGAGCGGCGCGGGCCCTGACGTCCGGGCTACAGCCACCCGTTGCGCTTGAACCCGCGGTGGATGAGGAAGCAGAGGGTGAGCGTGACGGCCATGACCAGGGGATAGCCGAACGTCCAGTGCTTCTCCGGCATGTGGTCGAAGTTCATGCCGTAGATGCCGCACACCATCGTCGGTACGGCGAGGATCGCGACCCAGGCGCTGATCCGCCGCATGTCCTCGTTCTGCGCCACGGTCACCTGCGCGAGGTGCGCCTGGAGTATGGAGTTGAGCAGTTCGTCGAAGGCGTTGATCTGCTCGGTCACCCGCTCCAGGTGATCCGACACGTCGCGGAAGTAGGTGGTGATGTGCGGGTCCACCAGTGCCATCGGCTGGCCGGCCAGGGACTGCAGGGGGCGGGCCAGCGGTGCCACCGCCCGTTTCAGTTCCAGCAGTTCGCGCTTGAGCTGGTAGATCCGGCCCGCGCCGCCGGGGCCGGAGCCCTTGGTGCCGCCGCGCCGTTCCTCGCTCCGGTTGCGGCGTGGGCTCTCGGCGAAGACTTCGCTCTCGACGTCGTCGATGTCGTCCTGGACGGCGGCGGCCACGTCCAGGTAATCGTCCACGACCAGGTCCGCGATGGCGTGCAGGACGGCCGAGGGGCCGATGGCCAGCTGTGCCGGCTCCGCCTCCAGCTGCTCGCGCAGCGGGCCGAGCGAGCCGTGGCCGCCGTGCCGGACCGTGATGACGAAGTCGGCGCCGGTGAAGACCATGATCTCGCCGGTGTCGACCACCTCGCTGCTCTCCGTGAGCCGGTCGTGGTCGACGTAGCAGACCGTTTTGAAGACCGTGAAGAGCGAGCTGTCGTAGCGTTCCAGCTTCGGCCGCTGGTGCGCGTGCACCGCGTCCTCGACGGCGAGCGGGTGCAGCCCGAACAGTTCGGCGACGCCGGCGAACTCCTTCTCCGACGGCTCGTGCAGGCCGATCCACACGAAGCCGTCGCCGGAGTCGCGGACCCGGCGGACGGCGTCCTCGGCCGGGTGGTCGCCGGGCTGGCGGATCCCGTTCTCGTAGACCGCGCAGTTCACCACGGCGGTGCCCAGCGGCGAGCGCGCCGGGTGGCTGAGGTCGACACCACGGCGTCGCTGCTGCGGCAGGCGGACCGCTTTACGGAGGTTGCTGATCACCGACACCGCACCAGTATGGCCCGGCCGTACGGGAGAGCGGGAGGCGTGGCGGCGGCTCCGCACACCTCCCGCCCGTACGGATTCTCCCGCTCCGTCACGTACCTACCGGAGTCAGCGCCCCGCGACGTGCCGCGGGCGCGCGGCGCCGAGGCCCGCCACCACCTGCGGGACGAGCAGGGCCAGCAGCACGATCACCGGCACTGCCCAGCCGCCCGAGGCGTCGTGCACGGCGCCCAGTACGGCGGGCCCGGTGGCCGCCAGGATGTAGCCGAAGCACTGGGCCATGCTGGACAGCTGCGCGGTGTGCCGGATGTCCGGGGCGCGCTGGACGATGAACAGCAGGGCCAGGCTGATCGCCGCGCCCTGGCCGAGGCCCAGCAGCGTCATCCAGACGTACGCGCCACCGGCCGGCGCGGCCAGCATCCCGGCGAACCCGGCCGCGCAGAGCACCGCGCCGAGCGTGGCCAGCGCGCCCGCCGGCAGCCGCCGCCCGACGATCACCGGGGCGAGGAAGGAGCCCGCGATGCCCAGCAGCGAGGAGAAGGACAGCATCCAGCCCGCGTCGCCCGCGCTCATCCCGGCGTCGGTGAGCATGGTCGGCAGCCAGGCGGCCGCCGCGTAGTAGCTGAGCGACTGCAGGCCCATGTACGCGGTGACCTGCCAGGCCAGCGGGGAGCGCCACAGGCCGCGCACGGGGTGGGCCGCCTCGCGGGCGGTGGCCGCGGCGGTCCGCGTACGGCTGCGGGTCTGCGGCAGCCACACCACCAGCGCGATGACCGCCAGCGAGCCCCAGCACGCCAGCGTGGCCTGCCAGCTCAGCCCGGCCGCGCGCTGTACCGGCACGGTGACACCGGCGGCCAGGGCCGCGCCGCCGAACAGTGACATCGAGTACAGGCCGGTCATCAGCCCGGACCTGGCCGCGAAGTCGCGCTTGATCAGACCGGGCAGCAGCACGTTGGCGACGGCGATGCCCGCGCCGATGACGATCGTCCCGGCGAACAGCGCGACCACCGAGTCCAGCAGCCGCAGCGCCGTACCGGCGCAGATCAGCACCATGGTGGCGAGCAACGAGCGCTCCATGCCGAAGCGGCGGCCGAGCCGCGGCGCGATCGGGGCGAGCAGGCCGAAGCAGAGCAGCGGCAGCGCGGTCAGGAGGCTGGTGGCCGCGGCCGACATGCCGCTCTCGTCGCGGATGGTGCCGGCCAGCGGGGACACGGCGACGAGGGCCGGGCGCAGGTTGAGCGCGAGGAGGATGACGCCGGCGCCCAGGTAGAGGGCGCGGCGTCCGGTGGCGCCCGGCGGCGGGGTGTGCGGGGCGGTGTCCCCGTGGGGCGCGGCCGGTCGCGCGCCGCCGCCGGTGCCGGGGGCGCTCCGGGGGGCGGCCGGTCCGTCGTCATACATGGTGTTCTTCTCCTGGGCTTGCTGTTCGTGCCGGGGTGCCCGCCACCGGGGCGTCACTGCCGTCGTCCGGCCGGGTCTCGCGCAGTGCGTCCATGGCCTCGGTCAGGTGGGCCAGTGCGGCCTGTTCGGCGGTGTCCGGGTCCCGGGCCTCGATGGCGTCGACGATGGCGGTGTGCGCGTCGAACTGGTGGCGTACGGAATCGGGCAGCGGCCTGCGGAGGACGGCCTGGAGGGCGCCGCGCAGGGCGTCGCTCAAATGCTCGTACAGGTCCGCGAGCACGCTGTTGTGTGCCGCCGCCGCGACGGTCCGGTGGAAGTGCATGTCCGCGTCGATGAAGGCGCTGACGTCGCTGTCCTCCCAGGCGCGGTCGCGCTCGGCCAGCGCGGCCCGCAGGGCCGCCAGGTCGTCGTCGGTGCGGCGCAGCGCCGCGTAGCGGGCCGCGTCGCGCTCCAAGGACGCCCGGACCTCGTACGCCTCCAGGTCGGCGGCCCGGCGCAGCCTGCGCTGCACGGCCGCGCCGAAGTCGCTGTTGGCCCGTACGTACGTCCCGTCGCCCTGCCGCGGCTCCAGCATCCCGGTGTGCACGAGGGCGCGGACCGCCTCACGGACGGTGTTGCGGCCCACGTCCAGCGTCTCGACGAGCACGGGCTCGGCGGGGATCTTCCCGCCGACCTCCCACTCGCCGTCGGTGATGAGCCGTTCCATCTGCTCGATGACCAGGTCCACCAGGCTGGTGCGGGCGGTGCTGCGCAGCGGCATGGACGCCGTCCTCTCGGTTCCACCGGTGACTCTCGATTCCACCGGTGATGGGAACATCCCATGTTTGGCGGTGTCAAACAGCCGGAGTTAGCCTGGGGACACCGGTGATCTCCGCATCCCGGCACGGCGGTGGGGCCCGCCGGACCAGAACCGCGGCCGTCGTACGCCGCCAACGGTCCCTGCTTGCAGAGCGGAACGCAGCCACGCACGCACCGCGCGAGTAGGAGACGTATGAGCACCGGAGCCCCCCGCCCGCTGACGGCCGACCCGTCCGCGCCGCACACTGCCGGACGACCCGGGGGCCCGGACCGCCCCCGCCCCCGACCGCCCCGGCGAGGCCAGTGGCCGGCCGTCGGCGCGGTGGCAGCCGGCGGCGGCATCGGCGCGGCCGCCCGCTACGGCGCCACCCTGCTGTGGCCCACCGCCCCCGGGGCCTTCCCCGCGACCGTCCTCCTGGTCAACGTCGCCGGCTGTGCGCTGATGGGCGTGCTGATGGCGCTGATCACCGAGCGGGGGTCGCCGCGCCCGCTGCTGCGCCCGTTCCTCGGCACCGGCATCCTCGGCGGGTTCACCACCTTCTCCACCTACACCGCGGACTTCGCGCACCTGACGGACACCGGACGGCTCGCCCTCGGACTGGCCTACCTGGCGGCGACCCCGCTCGCCGCGCTGGCGGCGGTGTGGGCCGCGCACGCGGGCACCCGGTACGCGCTGACCCGGCTCGGAGGCGCACGGTGAACTGGCTGCTCGTGGTGGCCGGCGCGATGGCCGGCGCGCCGCTGCGCTTCCTGACGGACCGTTTCGTGCAGTCCCGGCACGGCACCGGCCTCCCCTGGGGGACGTTCACGGTCAATGTCGCCGGCTCGCTGGTGCTGGGCCTGGTCACCGGCGCGGTGGCGGCGGGCGCGGCCTCCTCGCACGTGTACCTCCTGCTCGGTACGGGGCTGTGCGGGGCGCTGACGACGTACTCGACCTTCTCGTACGAGACGTTCCGGCTGGCGTCCGGCGGGGCGCGGTGGCACGCCGCCGCGAACGTGGCGGCGAGTGTGGCCGGCGGCCTCGGCGCGGTGTTCGCCGGTGTGGCTCTCGCCCGCGCGCTGTGGCTCTGAGCGGTACGGGCGTGACCGGGCGGACCGGGTGGGAGCGCCTGTGCGACATCACCCCCGTGCGGGTGAACGAATGGGGTCGACTTTCGAACGGAACCTTTCTTCACCGTCGTCCGACGCCAAGCCGGAATACCCTGATGGCGCGGTGCCCCGGACCCCGGTTCGCACGAAGAAATGTCAGTGCGGCATGTCTGATTTCAGGGGCGGGATCGCTATGGACCTCCACCACCGGATCGGTGTCTCCAGCATCGAAGTAGTCCGGCCCGAGGGCGAGTTGGACCTCATGACGGCGCCGCGCCTGCGGACCCTGCTGCGACGGGGCCACAGCCGGGCCACCGGGCCTCCCCGGCTGATCGTCGACCTCGGCGCGGTCACCTTCATGGACTGCTCCGCACTGCGGGAGCTGTGCGCCGCGCAGAGCTGGGCCGTGGAGCAGGGCGGCTGGCTGCGGGTCGTGCACGCCCAGCGCGGCATCGCCATCCTGCTGCGGGCGACCCGGCTGACCGGCCGCTTTCCCCGATACGCGAGCGTCAGCGACGCACGCTGCGACCAGCTGGCCAACTGCTCGCCCTGACCCGCCTGATGACGGCGGCCTCCCGCCGGAGCCTTGCCGGAGGCATAGTAGCCCTGCGGCTTCGATCCGAGAGAAGATGGACACGGGCCACGACCGGCCGACGGTGGAAAGGGATGATTTCCATGGCCCGTGACGAACCCCCGGCACACGCATGGGCGGACCTGCCGGAAGGGCTCATCAGCGGCAGCGACTGCGTGGAACTGCTGCACCGCCTGTGCGCGCACTGCGCCGGCCTGATCGGCGCCGACACGGCGGCCGTGCTCCTCGCCGACGCCCACGGCCGGCTGCGGGTGATCGCGGCGTCCGACGACACCGCCCGCCTGCTGGACCCGGACCCGGAAGGGCCGCAGGACGCCTGCGGACCGTGCGGCGACTGCCACCGCACCGGCACGGCCGAGACGGACATCGACCTCACCGACCCGCACACCGCCGCACGGTGGCCGCGGTTCACCGCCCTCGCGCGGCAACGCGGCCATGTGACCGCGCACGTTCTGCCCATGTGCCTGCGTGCGCGGCCCGTCGGCGTGCTGGCCCTCTTCTCGGGCACCGCCGCGCCGCTCGGCGAGCAGGTCGGCACGTTCGCCCGGTCGCTGGCCGAACTGCTGGCCGTCACCGTCATACAGCACCGGAGCCTGGAGCGCAGCAACATCGAGCGGACGCAGCTGCAGCACGCGCTCAGCTCCCGCGTCGTCATCGAACAGGCCAAGGGGATGCTGGCCGAACGCTGGGGAACTAGCGTGGACGAAGCGTTCGCGGTCTTCCGGGCCTACGCGCGCGCCCACCGCTGCCGACTGCCCGACCTGGCCCGCCGGGTCGTCGACGGCACGCTCGACAGCGACCTCGTCATGGAGTACTTCCTCAACCGAAGGTGATTTCCTGGACCCTGTGGAGGACCGGATGGCAGAAGTCTTCTTGCGGCGCCTGACCAGGTGGCAGGCCGAGGCACAGCGCGAGGCCGTCGCCGATCTGTACGTCGAGGCGTACCGCGGCCCCTCGGGTGAGGAGTTCCGCGGACGGGGGGCCTTTCTGCAGCGGTTCGCGGAGCACATCCAGCGTCCCGGGTTCGAGATGGTCATCGCCAGCGACCCGGCGCTGGTCGGCTGCGCCTACGGTTTCCCCGCCGAGCGGGACGGCCGGTGGTGGCAGGGGTTCAACGGGCAGGTGCCGCGTGACCTGGAGGAACTGACCGCCTCCGGCCGGGTGTTCGTGGTCGCCGAGCTGATGGTGCTGCCCGCGCACCGGCGCGGCCATGTGGCCACCCGGCTTCAGGAGACACTGCTGATCCGCAGCAACGCCACGATGGTGGTCACCCTCGTCGAGACGGCGAACGGAGCGGCGCGCTCCGCGGTACGGGCCTGGGGGTGGCAGCCCACGGGCCGGCTGCGCCGGTCCGACGACGGGGAACCGGAACTGGAGGCGTGGAGCCGGGAGCTGGCGCACTGACGCACGGCGCATCCGTACGAAGAGTGCCGGGCGCGCGGCGCGGAACGCGTACGCGCGCGGCAGGGCTCCGGGGAGCTCGCCGCGCGCGTAGACGGTGTCGGACCGCGGCGCTCGCGCACCGTAGTTTCCCGGGTCCGTGGCGTTGTCACGCCTTACCGGAGCTGCCGGGGGAGGGGCCCGTCAGGGGCGTACGCCCTTGAGGCCGTTGGCCCAGAGCTGGTTCACCTTGGCCCGCTCGGTCTGGTCCGGCTGGGAGTTGGTGCAGGACGGGCCGGGGCCGCCACCGGACATCAGCTCGCTGCACGGGCCCTCGTAGTGGTCCGGCAGGCCCAGCACGTGGCCGGTCTCGTGCGTGGTCACGCGGGTCGAGTCGTACTCCTGGTTCTGCTTGTAGTCCAGGAAGACGAATCCCTTGCCGTGGCCGTCGGAGCTGGCGTACGAGCCGCGCGCGTCGTCGCCCTCGCGGTACTGGAAGTCGCCGCCGCTGCCTTCCTGCAGCTTGACGTTCTGCACCGCGCCGTTCCAGATCTGGGCGCTCTGGGATATCTGGCTCTTGAACGTGGGGGCCGCGCTCGCGTCGTAGGTGACGGTGACGACCTTCAGGTTCGGGTGGGCCGCCTGCTTGGCCTTGACCGACTTCATGACGGCCTGGAAGAACGCCTTGGTGTCGGCCTTTTCGGCGGCCGAGCCGGCGTACGCGGCGGCCGTGACCCGGTGGGTCTGGGGGGCGGAGGAGACGGAGGTCGCCGTCGCGGGGGCCGCAGCGGCCAGCGTGGCGACGAGGCCCAGGCCGAGCGCTGCCGACAGCGCCGTCTTGGGAGATCTCATGGGGGGACTCCTTATCGTCCGTGGGGCCGTACGGTCGCCGTGTGGGGAGGCGGCCGGGGCCCTGCGGATGAACTCTTGGTGCCGGTGAGTCTGTTCGAGATCGTCCGGGGCGCGGAGATGCCAGGTGGTGATAGCACCAGGTGATATCCCCGGGGGAAAGCGGACCGAGCGTGTCCGAAGAGTCTGGTGTGACGTGCGCAAACGTCGTTATGCTCCGGTCGTGGAGCTCGAAGTGAGGCATCTTCGTGCGCTGTGCGCGATCGCCGACGCGGGCAGCGTACGCAAGGCCGCGCGGCAGCTGGGCATGTCCCAGCCTTCCCTGACGACCCAGCTCCGCCGCATCGAGAACGCCCTGGGCGGCCAGTTGTTCTTGCGCGAGCGGACCGGCAGCCGGCCGACGCCGCTGGGGCACTCGGTGCTGAGCCGGGCCCGGCCGATAGTGGCCGACATGCGGGCACTGGTCGACGAGATCGCCTCCGCCTCGCTGCGGTCCGGCGTCGCGCGGCTGTGCATCGGCAGCACCAGCAGCCGGGCCGTGGCGGGCTGGCTGCGGCGGCTACGGGCCAGGCTGCCCGACACGGAGACCGCCATCCGGATCGACGTGTCCGCCAACGCGCTGCTGCAGATGGTGGCGATGGGGCAGCTCGACGTCGCGTTCGTCCACGAGGTGGAGGGGGCGCCGCTGCGCCGGCCCGACGGACTGGTCGAGCGGGAACTGATCGCCCGCGAGCCGCAGTTCGTCGCGCTGCCGGCCCAGCACCCGGCGGCCCGCCACCCGGTGGTCGACCTCGCCGAGCTGGCCGGTGACCAGTGGATGGTCGACCCGTCGGTGGACGGCGAGTGGACCGGGCTGCGCCGGGTCTTCACGGCGGCGGGCCTGAATCCCCGGGTGGTGCACGGTGACTACCTCACCGCGGCCGACCTGGTCGCGGCGGGCGAGGTGGTGACGCCCTGCCAGCCGACCTCCCGGCCCCGGCACGGCATGGCCGTGCGTCCGCTGCGCGGCGACCCGCTGGCCGTCCGCCTCTTCATGGCCCACCGTCCCGGTGCCGCCCCGGCCGCGCCCGCCGACGCCCTGTTCGCCGACCTGACCGCCGCGTACATGGAAGTGGCCTGGGAGAGCACGGCGTACCGCGAGTGGCTCGTACGGCACGACGGCCCGTTGCCGATCGCGACGTGAGGGGAGCCGCCGGAGCGCGTCCGCTCGGCGGTCCGGCTCCGCGCACGGCGGTTCCCAGGAGCCGTCGTACGAGGAGCCGGACCGCGCCGCACGGCGCCGTGTGACCTCATCCGCGCGGACGCTTGGGGTCGAGCCGGCCCGCGACCACCTCCTGGGCCACGTCGGTCAGCAGCCGCTGGTGGGAGCGGGCGTAGCGGCGCAGCACGGTGAAGGCGGCCTCGGGGGAGAGACCGTGCCGGGCGGTGAGCGCACCTTTGGCCTGCTCGATGATGACCCGCGTGGTCAGGGCGTGCTCCAACTGGGCGGCGAGGGTGCGGCCCGCCTCGACTTCGTGCTCGCGCAGCAGGGTCACGGCGGCGAAGTCGGCCAGCGACTGGCCGAGCGCCATCAGGTCGCCGGTCAGCGGGGTGTCGCGGGTGGCGAGCAGGACCAGGGCGCCGACCGGCCCGGTGTGCCCCCTTATCGGCAGGGCCGCCGTGTGGGTGCAGCCCAGGGTGAGCGCGCGGGGCGCGTAGCGCGGCCAGCGCTGCCGGGCCACCGCCCCGGTCAGGGCCGTACCGCCGAGCGCCGTGCCGGAACGGCGGCAGGCGGGGCCGGGGCCTTCGTTCCAGTTGGCCGCTTCCCGTTCCAGACGGCACACGTCGGCGTCGGACGCCGCCACTTGGAGGGCTTCCCGGGCTCCGGGGGCGAAGACGACCGCCGTCGCCCGGACGGCGAGCAGTTCCCTGCTGCGTTCGGTGAGCCGGGCCAGCAGCGTGGGCACACCGGGCGGCCCCTGCCCTCCGCCGCCCGCCAGCTCCACGAAGACGGACGCGAGGTGGTGCGGAGCTGTGGTCATTGGGTGAGGTCCCCTCGGTGGGTTCAGCTGCCCTGGGCGAGTTTCAGCGTTCCGCGTACGATCTGCGCGGCGACGGCGTCCGGCGGCTGCCCGTCGGCGAACGCCCGCGCCTTGATCATGGCGAGCGCGTCCTGCACCCGGCAGCCCGCCTGGACGGAAAGTATCCCGGCGGCCTGCTGGACACAGTCCCGGTGGTCGGCGCCGTCGTACAGTTCGGGATCGGCGTCGGGGCCGAGCAGCACCGTACGGGTCAGCGCGTCGGCGATCACCGTGAGGACGCCGGCGGCGGCCACGCCGTCACCGGGGTCGAAGACCGCCAGCGCGCCGATGCACGAGCCTTCGGTCCGCAACGGTGCCGAGAGCACCTCGCGGATGCCCAGCGAGGTCAGCGCGGGCCCGTAGGCGGGCCAGCGGCTCTCGATGGCGCGCCCGGCCGCGGAGACCGGGCAGCCGCTCACCGAAGCGTCGTGCGCCGGCCCCTCGCCGAGCATGAACTCCAGGTCCTGCGCGGCCCGGGAGGGCTCGTCCGACGAGGCGACGGAGAGCTGGCCGTGGTCGGGACCCGTCAGCGTGAGTGCCGCGCTGGGCGTTCCGCACGCCTCCGCGACACCGGTCATGAAGCGCGGGCGGCTGGTCTCGTCCCCGCGCCAGGCGGAGATCCGGTCGGCGTACGCCTCCTGGAGGCGTGCGGAGGACAGATGGCACTCCGCCGACCGCCGGTAGGCGTCCGCCAGATGCAGGTGCAGACCACCGCCGGCCGAGGCCGCCAGGATCTCTTGCTGTTCGGCGCAGGCGGTGGCGTGCTCGGCACGCTGCCGGGCCCTGGCCGCACGGCGACGCGCCAGCTGCACCTGGACGTCCCTGCGTTGGCCCCAAACCATGTTCTCAGCGTACGCCCGTGGTGGCGCTCAGTCGTCGCTATCGCTGCGGTCCGCCTCCAGCAGGAGGACGACTCCGCCGTTGTGCCGGTCGAACGGGGAGCAGAGCACGTTGCAGGTGATGGGGCGTCCGATCCGGTTGACGGCGGAGACGCGCGAGGGGGCCGTACGCTTGCCCGACTCCAGGCACTTCTCGACGGCCGGGCGCAGCATCTCGGTGGGCAGCCCGAAGTCCAGCGAGAAGAACGGCTCGTCGATCACCTCGTCCGGGCGCAGGCCCCACATGTCCACCGCGCCGCGGTTCCAGCTCTTGACCTTCCGCTCCTTGTCGAGGACGACCACACCCGCGGCGATGGAGGTGACGACCCCTTCGAGGAAGGCACGGGCCTCGTCCAGCTCCTCCGTACGGGTGCGCATCTCCTCGTTCATCTTCTCCAGCTCTTCGTTGCCCGACTGGAGTTCCTCGTTGGTCGTTTCCAGTTCCTCGTTGGTCGACTGGAGTTCCTCGTTGGTGGTCTCCAGCTCCTCGATGCTCGACTGGAGCTCTTCGTTGGTGGTCTCCAGCTCCTCGTTGGTGGACTGGAGCTCCTCGTACGCCGTCTCCAGGTCCTCGCGCACCCGCTTGTTCTCGGCTTTCAGCTGGGTGGAGACCGTGACGTCGGTGAAGGTGATGCTGGTGGCGGCCAGCAGGCCGTTGGAACCCATCAGCGGCTGGATGAGGATGTCGAAGTACTGGGTCTCCTCGCCGACCCGCCGCTCGGCGCCGTTGACCCGCAGGGTGCGGCGCTCGTGGGTGGCCTGCTCGATCAGCGAGCGCAGCTCCACGGGCCGGTAGGAGATCTCCAGGTCCTGGAAGGGCCGGCCGATGTCGTTGGAGGCCAGGCCGAACTGCGCCCGCGCCTGGCTGTTGATCAGTACGGCGGTGCCCTCGCCGTCGACCGCGATGGACGGGGCCGGGGCGGCGTCGAGGATCAGGTCGCGCAGCTGCCGGCTGCGGGCGGCGGTGGTCAGCTTCTCGGTGCCCATCCCGGCCCGGACCTTCGCGGGCGTCGGGGGGTACGGCGGTCCCGAGTCGCCGGGGCGCCGGCGGAAGGCGCGCTGGCGCATGCTCAGCACCTCGAACCGCTCGGCGTCGTTGAGCAGCATCTCGGCCTTGCCGAGGAAGAGGAAGCCGCGGTCCCGCAGGGCGAAGTGGAACCGGTCGATGATCTGCCGCTGCGCCTCGACGTTGAAGTACATCAGGGCGTTGCGGCAGACCAGCAGGTCCAGCCGGGAGATCGGGGCGTCCCGGGTGATGTCGTGCCGTCCGAAGATGACCCGGCGGCGCAGGTCGGTGCGGAAGTTGAAGCGGATGCCGTTCTGCTCGAAGTAGGTGTCGCGCAACTCCGGGGAGAGCGGTTCCAGGGCTTTCGCCGTGTACAGGCCGGAGCGCGCGTCGCGCAGCGCTTCCTCGTCCACGTCCGTGGCGTAGATCTTGACCCGGTTCAGGGCCTCCTCGACGCCCATCGCCTCGGCGAACATCATGGCGAGCGAATACGCTTCCTCGCCGCTGGAGCAGCCCGCGCTCCACACCCGGATCTCCTCGTCGGAACCGGCGTCCGCGAGCAGCTCGGGCACGACCTCGCGCTGGAGGAACGTCCAGGCGTCCGGGTCGCGGAAGAACGACGTCACGTTGATCAGGATCGTGTTGAAGAGGGCGTTGAACTCATCGGCGTTCGTCTCCAACCGGTCGCGGTAGTCCGCATAGGTCTCGGTTTCGACATCGGCCATCCGCTTGCGGATGCGCCGGCCCAGCGACGAGCGCTTGTAACCGGTGAAGTCGAACCCGCGGGCGTCCCTCAGAAAACCGAGCAGCTGCTCCAGTTCCTCATCCGTCTCGATATCCCGAGCTTGCCCCATTACCGCCTCTTGGTCTCGACAAGACCGCGGATCACCGCGGCGATCTCTTCCAGAGGCAGCACGAAGTCCACCGAACCCGTACCCACCGCCGCCTCCGGCATCCCCTTGAATTCGGCCGTACGGGGATCCTCGGAGATCACCGTGCCGCCACGTGCCTTGATGGCGTCCACGCCCATGGCGCCATCGCTGCCGGTCCCGGTCAGCACACAGCCGATCGCCTGCGCCCCGAAGGCCCCGGCGACCGACTCGAAGAGCAGGTCGGCGGAGGGGCGCAGGAAATGGATCAGTTCGCTCCCGGAAAGCGTCAGCGTACCCCCGGGGCCCACCAGAAGGTGCCGGTCGGGGGGTGCGATGTAGACCGTGCCGGGCCGGGCCCGCTCCTCGGCCTCGGCCAGCTTGACCCGCATGCCGGTACGCCGGCCGAGCACCTCGGCGATGACGGTGCGGCGCCGGGGGTCCAGGTGCTGGACGACCAGGACCGGAACCGGGAAGTCCGGGCCGAGGGGCCCGAGGGCCGCGGTCAGGGCCTTGATGCCGCCCGCGGACGACGCGAGGGCCACGACCTCGAAGTGGTCCGCTGCGCTGCGGTCTGCCGTCACGTTCCGAGCTTATCGAAAGCCGGGCCCGGTGGCGGGTACGCGTACGTGCCAACGTGGGAAAACGGCCGCACCCGGCCCACGGGCGCCGGCGGACGGCGCCGCGCGGACCGGGTGCGGCGGTGGAACGGGGCCGTGCCGGGCGCGGTCCCTGGTGGGGAACGCGCGGCCGGCCCGGCGGCGGGCGGGTCAGCCCTGCTTGGTCTCCCAGAAGATCTTGTCGATCTGGGCGATGTGGTCCAGGGCCTTCTGGCCGGTCGCCGGGTCGTTGGATCCCTTGGCGGCGCTCAGCGCCTTGAGGGTGTCGTTGACCAGCTGGTGCAGCTCCGGGTACTTCTCGAAGTGCGGGGGCTTGAAGTAGTCGCTCCACAGCACCGAGACGTGGTGCTTGGCCAGCTCGGCGCGCTGCTCCTTGATGAGGACGGCGCGGGTACGGTAGTCCGCGTCCTCGTTGGCCTGGTACTTCTCCTGGACGGCCTTGACCGACTCGGCCTCGATACGGGCCTGGGCCGGGTCGTACACGCCGCACGGCAGGTCGCAGTGGGCGCTGACCTTCACCTTGGGGGCGAACAGGCGGGAAAGCATGTTCAGTCCTTCCTCGTGATCGTCTTCTCAGGTGCGAGATTACTCGCCGCGGGAAGGCTTTTCTCGGGTGGCCCGGGGGTCTTAGGGCAAAAGGCCGGTTCCGGGCCGGGACTGATGGAGGATGGGAACGGTGACGGGCGACCGGGCCGTGGCGGTCACCGGACCGGGACCGGGAGGTGTGGCGGGGATGCCGGAGCGGGTGGAAGAACGCGGACCGGAGCAGGGTGCGGAGCACGGGCGGGAGCGCAGGGGACTGCTGCGGGCCTTCGGCCTCGCCGAGGTCTACAACCCGTCGATGGTGCCGACGCTGCGGCCCGGCGACCAGCTGGTGGTCCAGTACGGAGCGGTGGTACGGCCGGGTGACGTCGTCGTGCTGCGGCACCCGTTCCGGCAGGACCTGCTGATCGTCAAACGGGCCGTCGAGCGGCGCGACGGCGGCTGGTGGGTCCAGGGGGACAATCCGTTCGTGGCGAACGACAGCCGCGAGTTCGGGGTGGTGCCCGACGAGCTGGTGGTCGCGCGCGCCCGGGTGCGGGTGCGGTCGCCGCGCGGTGTTCAGCGCTCGGTGCCGGGCGTGCTGTCCTGGGTGGTCTCCGCGGTCCGGCCGGTACGGGCCGGCCGCTCGCTGTCCAGGCGCTTGCGGGCCCGGTAGGCGGCGACGTTGGCGCGGGTCGCGCAGCGGTCCGAGCAGTAGCGCCGGGAGCGGTTGGTCGAGGTGTCGAGGTAGGCGTTGCGGCATGGGCGTGCCTGGCAGATGCCGAGCCGGTCCACGCCCAGCTCGGTGAGCTGGAAGGCCAGGCCCATGGTGGCGGTGGCGGTGTAGCCGGCGGTGGCGTTGGCCGCGTGGTCGGCGATGTGCAGGTGCCACTTGGGGCGTCCGTCGTCGTCGCGGAACTCGTGCCCGGAGATCTGCGGGCTGACCGGGAACTCCATCATCAGCGCGTTGAGCAGGTCGACGGCCCGTACCTCGTCGCCCTCGTCGGCGGCCTCGAAGACGGCGCGCAGCCGGGCGCGTACCCCGCGCAGCCGTGTCACGTCGCTGTCGGTGGCCCGGCGGGCCATCTGCTGGGCCGGTCCGAACAGCCCGCGTACGGCCTCGACCGAGGTGAGGGTGTCGTCGCCGCGCTCGGGCTGCTCGGTGTTGACCAGGCGAACGGCGTAGTCCGAGTAATAGGCCAGTTCCACTTGTAGTCCTTACGGGCGCGGTCTAGGGTTCGTAAGAGGTGTTGTTGCTACGAGGGTATTACGGCCTGGAGGTAACGGTATGACCGAGACCGTCGTCGGTGCTGACTGGCAAGGGTGGCAGGACAGTTGGGACCGCCAGCAGGAGTGGTACATGCCGGACCGCGAGGAGCGGTTCCGCGTGATGCTGGACATGGTCGAGGCGCTGGTGGGCACCGAACCCCGGGTGCTGGACCTCGCATGCGGCACGGGCAGCATCTCCGACCGGCTGCTCAAGCGTTTCCCCAAGGCCGTCAGCGTGGGCGTGGACCTCGACCCGGCGCTGCTGGCCATCGCCGAAGGGTACTTCGCGGGTGAGGACCGCGTGACGTTCGTCCGCGCGGACCTCAAGGACCCCCGGTGGACCGAAGCCCTGCCCCACGACTCCTACGACGCCGTGCTCACCGCCACCGCCCTGCACTGGATGCACACCGGACCGCTGCGCGGACTGTACGGACAGCTCGGCGGGCTGGTCAGGGAAGGCGGCGTCTTCATGAACGCCGACCACATGCCCGACGGGGACACCCCGCGCATCGACGCCGCCGAGCGTGTCTTCCGGCACGCCCGGCAGGACGAGGCCAAGGAGGCGGGCGCACTGGACTGGCGCGCCTGGTGGGACCGGGCCGCCGCCGACCCGGTGCTGGCCGGACCGACCGCCGAGCGCTTCGCGATCTACGGCGAGCACGCCGACGGCGACACCCCCTCGGTGTCCTGGCACTGCGAGGTCCTGCGGGAGTCCGGCTTCGGCGAGGCCCGCGCGGTGTGGCGCTCGCCCATGGATGCGCTGGTCCTCGGACTCAAGTAAACCCCGCACGGCCCGTCCGGCGGGCCGCGCCCATGACGGGCGGTACGTACGAAGGCGCCTGCCGCGCCCGTACGTACCGCCCGTCATCGGTGTCCGCCGCTCTCCCGCCGGTGTCAGAGCACCTTGGACAGGAAGGACTTGGTGCGCTCGTGCTGCGGCTTGCCCAGCACGTCACGCGGGTGGCCCGACTCGACGACCACACCGTCGTCCATGAAGACCAGCGAGTCGCCGACCTCCCGCGCGAAACCCATCTCGTGCGTGACGACGACCATCGTCATACCGTCCGCGGCCAGGTCCTTCATCACGTCCAGTACATCGCCGACCAGCTCCGGGTCGAGCGCCGAGGTCGGCTCGTCGAAGAGCATCAGCTTCGGCTCCATGGCCAGCGCGCGGGCGATCGCGACGCGCTGCTGCTGGCCGCCGGAGAGCTGCGAGGGATAGTTGCCGGCCTTGTCGGCCAGGCCCACCCGGTCCAGCAGTTTGCCCGCACGCTCCCGGGCGGTCGCCTTGGACTCGCCCTTGACCTGGACGGGCGCCTCCATGATGTTCTCCAGCGCCGTCATGTGCGGGAAGAGGTTGAAGCGCTGGAAGACCATGCCGATGTCGCGGCGGCGCGCGGCGACCTCGCGGTCGCGCAGCTCGTACAGCTTGCCGTTGGCCTCCCGGTAGCCGACCAGCTCGCCGTCGACCGACAGCCGGCCGGCGTTGATCTGCTCCAGGTGGTTGATGCAGCGCAGGAACGTCGACTTGCCGGAGCCGGACGGGCCGATCAGGCAGAACACCTCACGGGGCGCGACCTCCAGGTCGATGCCCTTGAGGACATGGGCCGCGCCGAAGGACTTGTGGACGCCCTCGGCCTTGACCATCGGGGTGGACTTGCTGGTCATGCGGCACCTCCGGCCGACGAACGGTTGGCACCACCGGACAACCGGGCCCGCAGCCGCTGGACCGGGGTGGGCGGCAGCTGGCGGCTGGCGCCGCGGGCGTAGTGACGCTCAAGGTAGTACTGGCCGATGCTGAGCACCGTGGTCGCGATCAGATACCAGGCCGCGGCGAGGATGAGCATCTCGACGACGGGGCCGGCGTCGCGCCCCACGTTCTGCGCCGACTGCAGCAGGTCGTAGTACTGCACGGCGATGACCAGCGAGGAGGTCTTGAGCATGTTGATGACCTCGTTGCCGGTCGGCGGCACGATCACCCGCATCGCCTGCGGCACGACGATCCGGCGCAGCGTCTTGCCGTGGCTCATGCCCAGCGCGTGCGCCGCCTCGGTCTGCCCCTCGTCGACGGCGAGCAGACCGCCGCGGCAGATCTCCGCCATGTACGCGGCCTCGTTGAGCCCGAGGCCCAGCAGCGCGCACAGGAACGGGGTCATGAAGTCCGACCACTCGTCCTTGTAGACCGGCATGATGTCGATGTACTGGAAGACCAGGCCCAGGTTGAACCAGAGGAACAGCTGGACGTAGACCGGCGTACCGCGGAAGAACCAGACGTAGAACCACGCGACCGTCGAGGTCACCGGGTTCTTCGACTGCCGCATCACGGCCAGGATCACGCCGAGGACGATGCCGATGACCATCGACAGCACCGTGATGATCAGGGTGTTGCGCAGACCCCGCAGGATGTCCGCGTTGAACATGTACTCGGGTATCGCGCCCCAGTTGACCTTGCCGGCGGCGAAGGCCCGGACGAGCAGGGCGAGCAGCGCGAGGACGACCAGCGCCGCGACCCAGCGCCCGTAGTGGCGGACCGGGATGGCCTTGATCGGCTCGGGTGCGGGCGGCGGGGCGTCCGCCGGCGGCTGGGCCGGCTTGTCGACGTCAACTGACACGGGTGTTGCCTTTCAGCGTTCGGCGGGAGGGACGGGCCGTGCGCGGGCCGGTCGGGCACGCGGCCGGGCGGGCTCGGACGGGCGGCTCAGCTGCCGCCGTTGAGCTTGACTTCCTTGACCGCGGCGTCGGTGACGTTCCACTTCTTGAGCACCTCGGCGTAGCTGCCCTTCTTCACGATGGCCTCCATGGCCGCCTTGAGGGCGTCGCGCAGCTTCGCCCTGTCCTTGGGCACCGCGATGCCGTACGGGGCGGCCTTGACCGGCTCGCCGCCGACCAGCTGGAAGTCGTTGCCGCCGCCGGAGGTCTTGACCGCGTACGCCGCGACCGGATAGTCGCTGGAGACCGCGTCCACACCGCCGGTGCGCAGCCGGGTCTGGGCCTCGGTGTCGTTGTCGAACGCCTCGATGGAGATCGCGTCCGTACCGGACTCCTCGCACTTCTTCGACTGGTCCTTGGCCAGGTCGTGCGAGACGGTGCCGCGCTGCACCGCGATCTTCTTGCCGCACAGGGCTTCCCAGCCGTCGATGCCCTGGGTCTTGCCCTTCTGCGTGTAGATCGAGACGCCGACGTCCAGGTAGTCGATGAAGTCGACGCCGTCACTGACCTTCTTGCCGGTGGTGCTGTCCACGCCCTGCTGGCGGTCCTTGGTGTCGGTCATCGCGGACATGGCGATGTCGTAGCGCTTGGACTTCATGCCGCCCATGAGGGTGTCGAAGGTGGCGTTGTTGAAGTTCAGCTTGACGCCCAGCTCCTTGCCCAGGGCGGCCGCGAGGTCCGGGTCGATGCCGGTGACCTGGCCGTTGGTGCGGAACTCCACCGGCTTGTACGTGATGTCGGAGCCCACCTGGATCATCGCCTTGTCCTGGATGTCCTGGGGCAGCAGCTTGAACAGGGGTGCGTCGGGGTTGCGGTTCTTGGCCGCCTCGCGCTTGGCGATCGCCGCGTCGGTCTGGTCGCCGCAGGCGGTGAGCAGCAGCAGCGAGGCCGCGACCGCGGTCGCGGCGGCCACGGCTGAACGAGACCTGCCGGGGGCCGGGCGACGGGTGGGGCTTGCGGTCATGCTGATCCTCCTGCGGATGAGGGAGAAGCCGACTGGCAGGGGCCGGGCACACACCTTCGGGCGTCGCGACCTCGTTTGGTGACGGAATCTTGCCATCCGGACACCGCTATCCGGACTGTCGTACAGGTCAAAATCGGATAACGGACGTGAACGAAGCCCCACATGCCAGGCGCCCCTAGGGGAACGCGCGCCCGACGGCGGGTGGCGGGGCGGGCGGTGCGGGCCGTTGTCTCGTATGACGGACAACTTGCAGGGCACTTCCGATGATTAGCGCTGTTCGCGCCTATTGTCGGAGTTACGAACCGGAGGGTAACGAATCCGACTCGTCGGGGCGCACGCCCGTCCGGTAGAAAGGTTCGTTACACCCCTCATCCGGGGCTCAGGGCGCGCGTGCGGCGCGCCCGGCGTCCGTACCTCCCCCCGTGGGGCGGCCATCCGTCACGCAGGGCACGGACGCGGTGCCCGCCCACCCCTTGACCAGGGAGTGGTCACCCTCAACTGATTGACGAACAAAGGGGTTGAACCAGTGACAGCCAAGACCGCCCAGGCCCACGACGGCGGCAACACGCCCGCGGACACGGACGCCAAGGGCGCATCCGGCTCCGGACCGGACGGCGGGCAGGGCCAGGACCCCGCCTTCCTCCTGCACCGCGGCGGCAAGATGGCGATCCAGGCGACCGTTCCGGTGCGTGACCGCGAGGACCTCTCCCTCGCCTACACCCCCGGCGTCGCCAAGGTGTGCAGCGCCATCGCCGAAGAACCCGAGCTGGTGCACGACTACACCTGGAAGTCCCAGGTCGTGGCCGTCGTCACGGACGGCACCGCGGTCCTCGGCCTCGGTGACATCGGCCCCGAGGCGTCGCTGCCCGTCATGGAGGGCAAGGCCATCCTCTTCAAGCAGTTCGGCGGCGTGGACGCGGTGCCGATCGCGCTCGGGACGACCGACGCCGACGAGATCGTCGACACCGTCGTGCGGATGGCGCCGTCCTTCGGCGGCGTCAACCTGGAGGACATCTCGGCGCCCCGCTGCTTCGAGATCGAGCGCAAGCTCCAGGAGCGGCTGGACATCCCGGTCTTCCACGACGACCAGCACGGCACCGCCGTGGTCACCCTGGCCGCGCTGCGCAACGCCGCCCAGCTGACGAACCGTTCGCTCGGACAGCTGCGCGCCGTCATCTCCGGCGCCGGCGCGGCCGGCTTCGCCATCGCCAAGATCCTCGTCGAGGCGGGCATCGGTGACGTCGCGGTCTGTGACCGCAAGGGCATCGTCACCGCCGACCGCGACGAGCACCTGACCGACGTCAAGCGCGAGCTGGCCTCCTTCACCAACAAGGCGGGTCTGTCCGGCTCGCTGGAGTCGGCCCTGGACGGCGCGGACGTCTTCATCGGCGTCTCCGGCGGCACGGTGCCGGAGGAAGCGGTCTCCAAGATGGCGAAGGACGCGCTGATCTTCGCCATGGCCAACCCGAACCCGGAGATCCACCCGGACGTCGCGCACAAGTACGCGGCGGTGGTCGCCACCGGCCGCAGCGACTACCCCAACCAGATCAACAACGTGCTGGCGTTCCCCGGCATCTTCGCCGGCGCCCTCCAGGTGCGCGCCAGCCGTATCACCGAGGGCATGAAGCTGGCCGCCGCCGAGGCGCTGGCCTCGGTGGTCGCCGACGACCTGAGCGCCGACTGCGTCATCCCGTCACCGTTCGACGAGCGGGTCGCCCCGGCGGTCACCTCGGCGGTCGCGGCCGCCGCCCGCGCGGAGGGCGTGGCGCGCCGCTGACCGCGTGGACGTGGGAAGGCCCCGCCTGAATCCCGGGCGGGGCCTTTTCGCTGCGGTACGGGCCCGTGCGGCGCGGCGCGTGTCACACCGCGGCGCGGTACCGCCCGGCCCCCGGGCGCCCTACGTTGGGATCATGTTTGCTGCCTACGCCGCCCGCATCGACCACGACCAGCCGCTGAACGGCCTCGAACTGGGCGAGCGCCCGGCCCCCGAGGCACGCCCCGGCTGGACGACCGTCAACGTCAAGGCCGCCTCCCTCAACCACCACGACCTGTGGTCGCTGCGCGGCGTGGGCCTGGGCGAGGAGGCGCTGCCCATGATCCTCGGCTGTGACGCGGCCGGCACCGACCAGGACGGCAACGAGGTCGTCCTGCACTCGGTGATCGGCCAGAGCGGCCACGGCGTCGGCCCGGACGAGCCGCGCTCCATCCTCACCGAGCGCTACCAGGGCACCTTCGCCGAACAGGTCACCGTCCCGGCCTGGAACGTGCTGCCCAAGCCGGAGGAACTGTCCTTCGCCGAGGCCGCGTGCCTGCCGACGGCCTGGCTGACCGCGTACCGGATGCTGTTCACCAACGCCGGCGTACGGCCCGGGGACAGCGTGCTCGTCCAGGGCGCGGGCGGCGGCGTGGCCACCGCGGCCATCGTGCTGGGCGCGGCGGCCGGCCTGCGGGTGTTCGCGACCAGCCGCAGCGAGGACAAGCGCAAGCGCGCCGTCGAACTTGGCGCCGAGGCCGCCCTGCCCAGCGGCGAGCGGCTGCCGCAGCGGGTGGACGCCGTGATCGAGACGGTCGGCGCCGCCACCTGGTCGCACTCGGTGAAGTCCCTCAAGCCCGGCGGCACGCTCGTCATCTCCGGCGCCACCTCGGGCTTCCATCCCGAACGCACCGAACTCAACCGGATCTTCTTCCTGGAACTGAAGGTCGTCGGCTCGACCATGGGGAGCAAGGACGAACTGGCCTCGCTGCTGAACTTCTGCGCGGCCAAGGGCGTCCGGCCGGTCATCGACACCACGCTGCCGCTGGACCGGGCGCGCGAGGGCTTCGCGAAGCTGGCCGAGGGCGAGATGTTCGGCAAGGTCGTCCTGACCGTCTGAAGCGCCGGAGCACGCGGCAGAGCGGGAGAGGGGGCGCGGGTGCGGGTGCTGCGCGCGGCCGGACGTACGGCGTCGGCCTGGAGCAACGGCGGCGGGGTGACACGGGAGATCGCCGCCGCGCCGCCCGGCGCGGGCTGGGACGCCTTCGACTGGCGGGTGAGCCTGGCCGAGGTGGGCCGGGACGGCCCGTACTCCGCACTGCCCGGCGTGGACCGCGTCCTGACGGTGGCCGAAGGCGCCGGGCTGGAACTGACCGTCGACGGCACCCGCCACGTACTGCCCGGCGGGTACCGCCCGTTCGCCTTCCCCGGCGACGTCCCGGCCGGCTGCCGTCTCCTGGACGGCCCCGTGGTCAACTTCAACGTCATGCTGCGGCGCGGGCGTTCGACGGCGGCCGTGGAGATGGCCCGCGGGCGGTACGTGGCCGGGCCGCGGCCGGCGGACGCCGCGGAGACGCCCGGGGAGCGGCGGTCGCGGCTGGTGGTCGCGCTGTCCGGCCGTACGGACGTTCTCCGCCCCGGCCGCACGCTGACACTGGAGCGGCACGACGCCGCGCTGCTGCCCGCGGACGCGTGTGTCTCGCTGCACACCGACGGTGTCGCGGCCGTCGTCACCCTCACAGTACGGACGGCGGCGCCCGATGCCCGCACGGCCTGAACCGCCCGCCACCACCGCGCCCGGCGCGGTGACGGCCGACGCGCGGATCGGCGCCGGGGTGCTGTGCCTGCTCTTCCTCGGGGCGATCGGCCTGTTCGTCCGTACGGTCCTGCCGTGCGCGCTCGCACGGCCGTGTGCCGCGGTGGACGCCCGGGGGGTGTGGCTCACCCGCGGGCGGCACGGGGGCCGGCGGCCGGAGGAGCGGACGCGCCGTCCGTGACCGTAGTTCCGTCCATGCCCGGGCCGTCTTCCGGGACCGGGGCGCCGGTCGCGCCGCCGCGCCGCAGGGTGTGCCGTGCGTGGGCGGTGAAAGCGCCGGTCGCCGGATGGGTGGCCGTACGGGGCCGGGCCAGCAGGACCGTGACCGGCCCGGCGTCGGTGATCGGCAGGTAGCGGACGCCCGGGTGCGGATGGCTGTGCACGGTGGCCTCGGCGGTCACCCCGGCCGCCTCACCGGTCGCGATCACCGTCAGCCACTCGTCGACGTTGGCGACCTCGAAGGTGCTGCGCGGACGCCGCCCGGCGGGCCACAGCGCGGTGCTGGTGGTGCGCGCGGTGGCGCACAGCGCGATGGCGCGGTCCGCCAGGTCGTCCAGTGTGACGTCCGTCCCCGCGGCCAGCGGGTCGCTCTCGCACAGGGCCGCGATCCGGCGTTCGCGGTACAGCGCGACGGTGTCCAGCACCCCGTCGTCCGCCGGGACCGTGCGCAGGAAGGCCAGGTCGACGGTGCCACGGCGCAGCGCGGCCTCGGCGTCGGCGAGCCGGTGCACCTCGACGGGCTCGCCGGGGTGCTCGTGCCGCCAGTCGCGCAGCAGCGGGACCGTGTGGCGGCCGAGCGCGGCCCAGGCGAAGCCGACGCGCAGCGGGCGCGGTCCGGCCGCAGCCTCGGCCAGCGCGTCGTCGAGCTGGGCGAGGATGCGGTGGGCGTGCTCGTACAGCCGCCGTCCCGACGGGGTGAGCCGCAGCCGGCGGGTGGTCCGCTCGACCAGGGTGCTGCCCAGACGGCTCTCCAACTGGTCCAGCGTGCGGGACAGCGCAGGCTGGCTGATGTGCAGGGCCGCCGCCGCGCCGGTGATCGTGCCCGCGTCCCCGATGGCGGCCAGGGCGCGGAGGTGCCGCAGGTCCACGTTCATCGCGCGCCCCCGTCCGGGCCCCGGCCCGGTCGTCCGTTCCCACACCGCCGGTCACTCATAACCCCCGAGCATAAATCCCCCGCGGAAGGTATTTCCCTCCCGCGAGCGGCCCGGCCTAGCGTCGGCCGTATGAAGATCCTGCTGATCGGCGCGACCGGGAAACTGGGCGCCGCCGTACACGAGACGCTGGCCGGCCGCGGCCACGAGGTCATCACCGTCGGGCGCAGCGGTGGCGACCTGCGGCTGGACATCTGCGATCCTGCCCAGGTCACCGAGGCGTACGACCGGGCGATCGAGCGGGCCGGGGCCCTGGACGCGGTGGTGAGCGCGGCCGGCGACGTCCCGTTCAAGCCGGTCGCCGAGATGACCGCCGAGGACTACGCGGCGGGCTTCCGCGGCAAGGTGCTCAGCCAGCTCGAACTGGTCCGCCAGGGCACCGCCCGCATCGCCGCCCGCGGCTCCTTCACCCTGATCACCGGAGTGCTCTCCCGCGACCCCATCCCCACCAGTAGCGCTGCGGCGATGGCCAACGGCGCGGTGGAGTCGTTCGTACGGGCCGCCGCGATCGACATCGCCCCGCAGCGCGTGAACGCCGTGAGCCCGACCGTGGTCACCGAATCCCTCGCGGACTACGGCGCTTTCTTCCCCGGCATCAAGCCGGTCGACCTGGCGCAGGTGGCGGCGGCGTACGTGCGGTCGGTCGAGGGCGGGCAGACCGGGCAGGTCTACGAGCCGGTGTGACACCTGTGAGGTGCCGGGGCCCGGGCCGGGGCGCTCAGCCCGCGTGCGTGCCGGTGTGCGTGCGGGCGGCCCGAGCGTCCCGGTCGCGGCCGAGCGCCTTCTCGCGCCCCTTGTCCAGGACGGCGAGCAGAACGACGGCCACCACGATGGCGGTGGCCGACGCGACGTAGTTCCAGGGGGCGTCGAGGTGGTTGACGGGCCGCATCGCGGTGCCGTGGTCGTCGCCGATGAGCCGGTAGAGGATGGCCGCGGGCCCCTCCCAGAAGCCCGCGGTGAACACCAGGATGGACAGCAGCCGGTACCAGGCTTCATTCATGGTCGTCTCCCCGTAGCCGTGCGGGTATCTCCCGTGCGATGGATACGACCGTATCAAAGAGTCGCGGCCGCCGCCTTGACTATCCCTTAGTTCTCTGATATTCGTCACGCTTTCCGTGGCGAGATATGCTGTTTACGTGCGTGACGAAAAGACGGCCGGGTGCCGGATCTGCGGTACGGGGCTGCCCGCGGCGGTTCGGGGGCGGCCACCCGCGTACTGCTCGCGGAGCTGCCAGGCGAAGGCGTACCGGCGGCGCAGGAAGGCGCGTACGGCGGACCACCCCGAAGAGGGAGCCGCCGTACCCGGGCAGCAGCCCCCGCCGCCCGAGCCCCCACCGGGCGACGGCGCGCGGGAACGGCGTCGGCGCCAGGTGGCCGAGGCCGTCTGGCGGATCGCGGCCGGGCGCGGCCTGGAAGCCGTGAGCATGCGTGAGGTCGCGGCGGAGGCGGGGGTGTCGCTGCGGGTGGTCCAGTACTACTTCGGCAGCAAGCACCGCCTGCTGGTCGAGGCGCTGCGGATGCTGCACGAGGAGAACGACCGGCGCGCCCGCGCGCGCATGAGCGGCCTGTACGAAGGCGGCGACCTGCGGGCCGTCCTGCGCGCCGTACTGATCGAATTCCTCCCGCTGGACGAGCAACGGGCCCTGGCGCTCCGTGTGTTCACCGCGTACTTCGTGCGCAGCCTGGCCGACCCCGCGATCGCCGAGGTGTTCCTGCACGGCGAACAGACCGTGGAGACCCTGGTCGCCGGCCTGATCCGGGGGCTCGGCGCGGTACGGCCCGGTGCCGACCCCGTGCGCGAGGCGGATCTGCTGGTGTCGGGCGTCACCGGGCTGGGGATGGACGTGCTTCACGGGCGCCGCACGATGGCCGACGTACAGGCCACTATCGACTATCACCTCGACCGGATCTGCTCCTGAACGGCCACGGCCACGGCCCCGGTCCCGGCTTGGCCGCTCAGGGGGACGGGATGTTCACCAGACTCCTGTGCAGCCGGTAGTGCGTCACTCCGGCGCGCCCCGGCACCGTGGGCGCCGCCGTATCGGCCGTCACGCCCTCGACGGCCTCGACGGCCGCGCGCAGCCGGCGTGCCGCACCGCCCGCGGCGAAGCTCCGCCAGGCGTCGGTGTCCTCCCACTCCGCGTAGTTGAGCACGCGGCCACCGTCCTTGGAGAGGTGGAGGTGGGCGCCGAGCAGACCGGGTACTTCCTCCCGCTCCAGCGCGTCGAGCACCGTGTCGGCCAGCGCGCGCTGCGCCGCCGGTCCGGTGGTGGCGAACGTCGGAGTGACCAGCAGGCCGGGGTGCCGCCCGGGCGTCCCCCGGGATACGTAGCTGCGGTAGGGCGCGTACCGGGTCACGCCGGGCCGCCGGATGCCGGGAATCGACTCGTCGATACGGCCGACGGCGGCGGGGCGCCGATGGCGTACCCAGTCGCGGTGCGCGTCGTCGTCCGTCCACTGTGCGTAGTTCAGTACGTGGCTGCCGTCGTCGCTCAGGAAGGTACTGAGTGACAGCATCGCCTCCGGGCGCGACTGCTGCTGCCATGCGTCGAGTACGGCGTCGGCGGCCCGCTGCTGGGCCTCCGGTGCGGGCACGATCCAGGGGCTGACGAGAACCGAGCCGGCGTCCGGCCGGCGGACGTCGGGGTAGGCGGTCGTGCTGGTCATCGGGATTCCTCGCTCCTCGGGCCGGTTCCTCGGTACGCAGCCTGCAAGGTGAAGCGCGCTTGAGGTCAAGGAGGCCCGGCCGCCACGTCAACCGCCATTGACATCCGTCGATCGTCAACCTAGATTGACATCATGAGCGAAGCAACGAAGCTCGCCGAACGGGCGGGCGACCAGGACCCCCGGATCGGCCTGCGCGCCGTCGCCGCGCTCCGCCGGCTGCTGGAGCAACTGGAAGCCGTACAGGTACGCAGCGCCCGCGCCAAGGGCTGGTCATGGCAGGACATCGCCGCCGAGCTGGGAGTCAGCCGGCAGGCGGTCCACAAGAAGCACGGGAGGCGTTGATGTTCGAACGGTTCACGGCGAGCGCCCGCGACGCGGTGCGCGGCGCCCCCGCCCACGCGGTACGCCCGGGCCCCGGCACGGTCGGCGAGGGCGAACTGCTGCTCGCCCTGCTGGACGGCCGGGACTCCCCGGGTGCAGAGGCGCTCGCCACCCTTGGCGTGCGCGAGCGCCGGGCGTCCGTGGCGCGGTCGCTGGACGAGGCCCGCCGGAGGGGCGGACTGACGGCCGCCGACGCGGAAGCGCTGGCCGGGCTCGGCATCGACGTGACGGAAATCGTCACCAGGGTCGAGCAGGCGCACGGAACCGGCGCGCTCGACACCGCCGCGGCGCCATCCGCCCGGCGCGGACGCTCCCTGCGCAGCCCGTTCACCTCGGAGGCCAAGTCCGTACTGGAACGCTCGCTGCGCATCGCCCTCGGCCGCGGTGACAAGTACATCGGCGACGAGCACCTGCTCCTCGCCCTGGTGGCCAAGCCCGGCCTCGCCGCGTCCATCCTGGCCGAACACGGCGTCACGCACGCCGACGTCGTACGGGTGCTGGGGGAGCGGGCCGCCACCGGTTAGGAGGCGGCCCGCCGTCCGCTACGGGTACGCGACCTTCACCGCCCCGATCCCCAATGTCCCCTGCCGCGGCAGCAGTCCGGCCTCCGAAATCGCCCCGAGCAGCGGGTTCAGCAACTGGGCCAGCCGCTCCGCACGGGACCGGCCCAGCGCCCGCCACGGGGCGGCGGCCAGCCGGTCCGTCAGGCGCTCGACCTCGTCCCGCCCCTCACGGGCCCGGTCCGTGGGCCGGCCGGCCGGGTCGATCCAGCCGCGCGCGGCGAGCCGGTCGTGCGCGGCACTCCACTCCTGCGACGTCCAGCCGCGCCCCTTGAAATTCGCCTTCGGCGCGGCCCCGATCGCGGCGAACGACACCAGCGCCTCGCACGGTTCGAGATCACAGGTCAGCAAGGCCGCCAGATGGCCGTCGCCACGGTGCTCGCGCAGCACCGTGATGGCCTGCCAGAGCGCCAGATGCGGGGCGTCCGGCCAGGGCAGGTCACGGTTGGCGGCGGCCAGCGGACGGGCCGCCGTGGAAGCGTTCTCGGCTGCCTGGCGGGCCAGTTGGGCCGCCTCGGCGATCTGGGCGG
The DNA here is from genome assembly GCF_055577005.1 of Streptomyces sp. NPDC033221. Classification (NCBI taxonomy): domain Bacteria; kingdom Bacillati; phylum Actinomycetota; class Actinomycetes; order Kitasatosporales; family Streptomycetaceae; genus Streptomyces; species Streptomyces sp. NPDC033221. The sequence goes on from NZ_JBVIQN010000040.1 coordinate 40,789, forward strand.
CGGACACCCGCCCGGCTCTCAGCAGGCCGGTCAGTATGCGGTCCACCGCCTGCAGCCGGGCGTCCAGCACCTTGCCGGGCGCCGCCGTCGACCAGATCGCCGGCACATACCGGGCGATCATCCGCGGGCTGAAGCTGTAGAACGTCGCGGCCACCAGCTCGGGCCCGGCGGCACCGAGCGGCGCCGAGCGCCAGGCGAAGTAACTGGGCCAGCGGGAATCGGTGTCGTAACCGAGGGCCGTCGCCTCCTCGAACGCCTCCGGTGCGAAGTAGAGAAGGGCGTGGACGGGCTCCAGCTGGCGCCACATCCGGCGGGCCACGGCAGGGTATTCCGACATCGCTTACCTCTTGGCCTTCAAGATCCGTTCAGACAAGGAGAGTTGACTGTAAAGGCGGACACGGCCACAGGTCTGCGATTTCTCCCGGCAGATCCCGGCGTCGGGCAAAAAGCCGTGCGAGGGTCTGAGTTCCCCGATTACGTGCGGTGAACCCAGACCCCCGCTGACAACTGTGCGTGACCGACGGGTGAGCTGCCGAAGCGGTCAGCGCGGCGGTTCCTGCCCCGCCGCATATGCCTCCGGGTCCCGCAACAACGCTCCGACGTGCGCAGCAGTCGAAGACAGACGGCGACGTACGTCCTTCAACTGCTCGGCGGTGACGCCGTGATCGCGGGCGGCGTCCCGCAGGTCGTCGCGGAAGCGGTCCAGCAGCCGGTCGAAGTCCCGCGCCGGATCGCCCGAACCGGGCTCGGACGCCCACGCGGGCTCCGGTACGGACCGGTCCCCGGCCCCCGCCCGCACCGCGCCGGAGCCGCCCCCGCCACCGGCCTCCGCCGCGACGTCTTCCTTGGTGAGACCGACCCGTACCGCACTCGCCGGCCCCTCCTCGCCCGGGCCGCCGGCCCGGTCCGCGTCCGCCGGCCCGCCGCCGGACGGCTCCGCGGCGGACCCGAAGCGGCCCATCTCGCGCGAGACCTCCGACAGCGCCTCGCGCAGCGCCCCCGCCCAGTCCCCGGTACGTACGTGTTCCTGCGCCTGTTCCTGTACGCGCTTGATGGCCTGCTGTACCTCGTCGCGTACGAACGACTGGGCGTCCCGGGCCTGTTTACGCGCCCGCTGCGCGTCCTGCTTCGCCCGCCGGCTCTCCTCCTTGGCCCGCCGGGCCTGCTCCTTCCACTCGTCCTTGGCGCGGCGGAACTCCTCCTTCGCCTGCCGCCAGGCCTCCTTGTCGCCGAAACGGCCCTCCAGATAGTCGGCGGCGTCCGGGAAGAACGCGTGCTCCGCGCCGTGCCCGCCCCGCTGCCCCTCGCGCGCCTGCTGGGCCGCCTCGCGCATCTCGCGGCGCAGATTGCGCGCCGAGCCACTCACGTCCTCCCGGATGTCGGAGGCCAGCGCCGCCACCGACTCCCGGATCTCCATCTCCAGATCGGCCAGCTCGCCGCCCCGGTCCGCCAGTTCGGCGCGGCCCGCCGCGGTGATCGCGTAGACCTTGCGGCCGCCCTCGGTGGTGTGGGTGACCAGTCCCTCGGCCGCCAGCTTGGCCAGCCGCGGGTAGACCGTCCCGGCGGACGGCGCGTACAGGCCCTGGAAGCGTTCCTCCAGCAGCCGGATGATCTCATACCCGTGCCGCGGGGCCTCGTCCAGCAGCTTGAGGAGGTAGAGGCGGAGGCGGCCGTGAGCGAAGACGGGGGGCATGGTTGTCAGAGCACCTTCTTGTCGGCGGGGGAGTCGTCCTGGGAAGCGCGGCCCGGGCCTCCGGGGGCACCGGCGGCGCCCCGCGCGGACCCGGACGCCACACGCTGTTCCTCGGCCTGTTCCCCGGCCGACGGGCGGCGCAGCAGGGCCAGGGCCCCGGAGACCGTGGTGACCTTCAGCGTGCCGCTGCCCGAGCCGAGCCGGCCCGTGATCCGCTTGGCCCCCCACTGGCCGCTGACCCGCAGATCGTCGAAGGCGTTGGCGACCGTGCCCGTGGTCGTGTTCGCATCGACCTCCGTGTCACCCGGAGCGGGCAGCCGGATGGCGACCTCACCGGAGACCGTGGTCAGCCGCACGTCCGAACCCTCCGCCGCCGGATCGAGGTCCAGGACCATGTCGCCGCTCACCGAATCCGCCCGTACGGAGCCGCCGGAGCCCTCGATCAGTGTCAGATCACCGGAGACCGAATGGAAGCTCAGGTCACCCGTGACGGCCTGGCCCTGCACGCGGCCGGACACCGTCTCGGCCCGTACGGGGCCGGTCAGGCGCACGAGGGTGCAGTCACCGGAGACCCCGCGCAGCTCCGTACGCCCGGCGATCCCCGAGATCACCGCACTCGCGCCGACCGTGCCGACCTCGACCCGGGTCGCGGCGGGCACGGTGACCGACACCACCGCGCTGCGCTGCCAGGCCCTGCGGCCGACCAGCTTGAACAGGCCCTTCCAGGGCACATCGTCGTACGTGACCGTGAGCGAGGCCGCTTCGCGGCGGATGGTCAGGGGCGGGCCGGACACCTCGCTGACCTCCACGCGGGCCGGGCCGCGGTCCGTCGTACCGACGACGTTGACGGTGCCGCCGACCAGGCGTACGTCGAGCGTGGTGACGTCCTCCTCGATCTCCAGCGTGCGGGGCGCGGATACCGACCATTCCGTGGTCGTCGGGTCTGGCATGGCCTGGCCTCCCTGGCGGGGGTGCGACGCAACATATCGCGTGTTTGCCATCACGATATATCGTGCCTAGCGCGTGAGCCAATGGGTTCACCCCTTGGGGGTGGACGTTCTCGCGCTTCGCGCGAGGGGTGGCGCTGTCGCGCCGGGTTCGCATGGGTTGTGGGGTGGGTGCGGGGGCCCGAGCCCCCCACCCACCGGATCGACCGCGCACCACGCACGCCCCAGCCAAGCCGCACCGCACAAACCCAGCCCGCACCGCACAATCACAGCCCGTCCGGCGCTTGAGGACACCCGAACCGCACCCCCACGGCGGGAAAGCCAAAACCCGAAACCCGCGCGCGCAGCGCGCAGCGCTACTCGTCCTCGTCATCCAAGCGCGCCAGCCACGTCGCCAGGCGTTCGACGGGGACCTCGAAGTCGGGATTGAGGTCGACGAAGGTGCGCAGCTGTTCGGCGACCCAGCCGAGGGTGACCTCTTCTTCGCCGCGCCGGCTCTCCAGCTCCTCGATACCGCGATCCGTGAAATACACGTGCTCTCCACCCAGGTTCTCGGGATATTTCCGGCCAGGATAGGCAGGCGCCGCGACCCCTCGCGTCACTCGCACCCTGGGGATAACCTGATCACCTGTCAACGGCCCTGGGGCAGTGCGACATTGCCGCTCAGGGGGAGCAGGAGGCCGTGATGCGCGATCGCGCACATCTCATCGAGCTGCCCGACGGGACGGCGGTCTGGGCCCGGGTCTCCCGGCTGGACGTCGGGGGTGAGCCGGGCGGGGATTTCGACGACGTGGGGGCGTGGGAGGCGCTCGGGGCCCGCGTGGAGGGGCTGCGGGACCTGGTCGGCGGGGTCGCCGCGAGCTTGCGTGAGGCGACGGAGCGGGTGGCGCCGGACGAGACCAGCGTGAGCTTCGGCGTGGAGGTGGCGGCCAAGCCCGGCCGGGCGGTGGCGCTGCTCGCGGATGGTGAGGCCAAGGCGAATCTGTCCGTGACGCTCACGTGGCGGAGGCGGGAGAGGCCGGAGGACGGCCCCGGGCCCGGACCAGGGAACGGCTCCGCGCCGGCGGGCGGCCGCGCGCCGGGGGAAGGCCGCGCTGACGGCCGAGGGCCGAACGATTCGGGTGCGTGATGGCGGCCCCGGAAGGCGGTCACGGGCCCGGACGGGGTGAGCGTGCGGACCGGGAGAAGTACGCGCATCTTCTGGAGCACGCGGGCCGGGCCACCGTGGCCATCCGTCCGGCCCCCGGTGTGCGGCCGGCGCCGTTGTGGGGCAGTGGGGTGTTCGTCGCCCCCGGGTGGGTGCTGACCTGTGCCCATGTGCTGGCCGGCGGGGATGGTCGGCGTCGTGTCACGGACCCGGACGGGGAGATCGGTGTGGAGTTCGGCGGCCGGGTGGTCGCCGCGCGCCTGGAGTACGACCTGAGCCGCCCGGCCCCTGCCCCGGCGGCCACCTCGTCGTACGGAACGCCCCCCTCGCCGGAAGGAGCGGCCGGGGAAAGCAGACCGGACCCGCAAGCGCACTGCGAACCACCCGGAACGGCTCCCGTCCCCGCCCCCCGCGTCGACCTCGCCCTCCTCCGGCTGCTCGCCCCGGAGCCCCCGCACCCGTGCGCCTGGCTCAGCGACCAGCCCGCCGCCCTCCTGGAGGACGCGTTCATCTTCCGCGGGCACGTCCAGCCGGGGGAGGGCCCCGGCGGTGAGCCCGCCGGTGGGGGAGACGGGCCCGGGGGCCCCGCCCCCGGGCCCCCTTTCGCAGCCGTCCGCTTCGGGGCCCGGGACGCCCGCGGCCTCCAGTTCGGCAGTGATGTCCGTGTGACGCCGGGCGCCTCCGGCGGGCCGCTGCTGGACTGTGACCGTGGGGAGGTCGTCGGGATCGTCAAGGGCAGTCACCGTGAGGACCTGCTCGGTCTCGCGGTGCCGGTCACCGAGTTGCGCGGGCTGGCGCCGCACCACCTCGTGCCGGGTGCCGCGGGGCTCGGCGACGATCCGTACCACGCGCTGATGAGCCTGCACGACCGGTGGCACTGGGCCGGGCAGGGTCTCGGCAGGCCGGGCGAGCCGACGTGGTTCGACGCGCAGCACGCGATCATGTCGGGGCGCGGCCGGCTGTGGGGCGTGCAGGAGCGGCTGCAGGCGCTCGACCTGCTGGCGAAGCTGCCCGCGCCGCGCGATTCGCTGGTGGTGGCGGCCGCGGTCGCCGAGGCGCTGGGGCGCGCGGATCCGGAGGGCCGTAGCGGCCGGGCCGGGCCGTGGACGCTGCGTACCTGGCGGGACGGGCACGGCGCGCTCTATCAGGGCAGCGATCCGTACACGGAGCTGTGTGCCTTCGTGCACTATCTGCGGATCGTGGCGCAGCGCGCGGCCGACGAGGCGCGTGAGGCGCCCGGTGACGAGGGTGCCGCGACGCGCGTGGCGGCGGAGCGGCTGGAACTGTTCGTGACGGCGAAGGCGGTCGTGCTGCTGCCGAGGGACCGTGAGCGGATCGGCCCGGTGCGGCGGCGCCCGGATGCGCTGCTGGTGGAGTTCGAGCCGCTGTTCTACGACGACGCCGGCGGGCGGCAGCTGTTCAACTGGTCGGTCAGTGAGGGGTACGGGCAGGGCCAGTGGCAGCGTGTCGAGATCCAGGAGTCGCGGGACGGTATGACCTTCGAGGAGGCGTGCGACCAGGTCCTGCGGCGGCTCGGGCCGCGGCTGCTGCGCGCCGACGACGCGGCGGGCGGCGCCCGGGTGCGCCTGGAGGTGGCGGTGCCGGAGGAGCACTGGCACACGCCGGCGGACCGCTGGCGCGTACCGGCCTCGACGCGCCGGGCCGCGCGGCTGCGCCCGCTGGGCCCGGCGCGCGCGGTGGTGCTGCGCGACCAGGGGCGGCGCCAGGAGGTGGACCCGGTGTGGCTGCGGCGCTGGCAGGGGCTGGCGGCGGCGGGGCGGCTGAAGGCGCTGCGGGTGCCGGCCGGTGCCCGCGCGTCGGTGTCGGGGCTGTCCCGGCTGCTGGAGGAGGCGGGGGAGGGCGCGGTGCCGACGCTGTGCCGGTCGGTGGCGGACGGGACGGGGCTGGAGGCGGTCGGCTGGGTGCTGGACACCGGTCATCCGGTGGCGCTGTGGCCGGCGGAGGGGCATGACGAGCGGGACTGCGACCGGGTGTGTGACGAGTTCCACCGGGAGGTGGCGCAGCTGCTGGGCGCGCCGAAGTCGGTCGCGGAGATTCCCGAACTGGTGCGTGAGCTGCGCGCCAAGGCGGCGGAGGGCGGCGTCTCCTGGGCCCGGGACCTCGTGCTTCTCTACGACGACCCGGGCAACCCGATCCCCCAACTCTTCCCCGGCGTCACGCAATTGTCGCCCCCATGACGACCCTGGAGACCGGAAAACGCCCCGTATCCTTCCGTCCGGCTGGCTACTGTCCCAGCGTCGTGAGAGATTGCTAGGGGGACGGATCCGGGGAGGGCGGCAAGCGGATGCCGACGCTTGCCGGGGTTGCTCTTCCGCGGCCCCTTCGTCCCTGCCCGATGGCCGGCCGGCGACGAGGAGTTCCGACGTGAGCGACTGGCTCATCTACCGTGGCGCGGGGGCTCCGCACGACGGCATCGAGCAGTTACCCCCGCCCCCGCCGTGGCGGGATTTCGACGGCGGTCCGCCGGTGGCGCCGCCCGCCGCCCTCGATCACGCCTCCGAGCGCAGGCTCGGCGTGCAGCGCCGGGAGGCGAGTTATCACCGGCCGGGGGAGACCGAGCGCGAGCTGGTCAACGCCGCGCTCTATCTGCGCCGTCCGCTGCTGGTGACCGGCGCGCCGGGCAGCGGCAAGTCCACCCTCGCGCATTCGGTCGCCTATGAGCTGGGCCTGGGCCGGGTGCTGAACTGGTCCATCGTCAGCCGCAGTTCGCTGCGTGACGGGCTGTACGAGTACGACGCGATCGGCCGTCTCCAGGATCTCCAGATCGCCCGCGAGGCCAGGCCGCAGGCCGGGCCGGGTCCGGCGGAGGGGCGCCCGGGGACGCCGGACGAGCCGGGCGGCGGCATCGGCCGCTACATCCGGCTCGGCCCGCTCGGTACGGCTCTGCTGCCTGCCGTGAAGCCGCGTGTGCTGCTCGTCGACGAGCTGGACAAGAGCGACATCGACCTGCCGAACGACCTGCTCAACGTGCTGGAGGAGGGGGAGTTCAGGATTCCGGAGCTGGAGCGGCTGGCCGGATCCGCCCCCGAGGTGCCGGTGCTCAGCGACGACGGCGGCCATGTCACGGTGCGGGACGGCCGGGTGCGCTGCCGCGCCTTCCCGTTCATCGTGCTGACCAGCAACGGCGAGCGGGACTTCCCTGCCCCGCTGCTGCGCCGCTGTATCCACCTGAACATCCCCACGCCGGACAAGGAACGGCTCGCCGACATGGTCCGGGCGCACTTCGGCGAGAGCGCGGCCGCCGATTACGAGTCGCTGATCGACCGGTTCCTGGACCGCGAGCCCGGCGACGTACGCGCCGTCGACCAGCTGCTCAACGCCATCCACCTGACGCAGAAGGCCGGCTGGGCGGACGAGGACGAGGAGGAGACGCGGCGGCGCCTGACGGCCGAACTGCTGCGGCCTCTGGATCGGACCAGGTGACCCGCGGTGCCGGCCGGCGGACCGGGCTTCGGCCCTCTCGGTGAGATCGTCGCGCGGCTGCGCGCGGCCGGGCTGCCCGCCGACGCCCGCGCCATGGCGGACGCGCTGTGGCTGTCGCGGTGGATCACCCCCGAGCCCGCCGGTGACGACGAGGAGTCTGCCGACGGGGCCGTTCCGCCCGCCGGGCAGAGGCCAAAACCGGCCACTTTCTCCGTGGACCCGCGCAGCCGCGAGCCGTCCCGCGACGCGCCGTCCCGTACGGAGCCCGCCCCGCGCGAGCGCCCCCGCCGCCCGGAGGTGGACCTGCTGCCCGCGCAGGACGACCGCCCCCTGGGCCCCGGGCAGGGGCGGCTGGGCGAGGTCGGCATCCCCGTCGCGTCCGCCTTCCCCGGACTGCTGCCGCTGCAGCGCGCCCTGCGGCCGGTCCAGCGCTACCATCCGCCGGTCGCCCCGGCCCGCCAGGAGCTGGACGAGGACGCCACCGCCGACCTCTCCGCACACGCCGAACTGATCATCCCGGTGCTGCGCGGTGTGCGCCGCCGCGCGGCGAGCCTGCGGCTGCTGATGGACGGCTCGTCCTCCATGGCCGTGTGGGAGCAGATGCTGCACGACCTGCGGCAGGTCTGCGAACGGGTCGGCGCCTTCCGAGACGTCACGGTGCACTACCTCCACCCGCACGGCGACGAGGTCGGCGTCGCCGCCGGACCGGGCCGGGACGCCCCGCTGCGCCCCGCCGCCCAGCTGCACGACCCCACGGGCCACCACCTCACCCTCGTCGTCAGCGACTGCGCGGGCCCGCTGTGGCGGGACGGGCGCATCCAGCGGCTGCTGTACCGCTGGGCGGCCGACGCGCCGCTCGCCGTGGTGCAGCCGCTGCCGCAGCGGATGTGGGGGCGCACCCTGCTCCCGGCCGTCGCGGGCACACTCGTACGGCGCCAGGGCCCGTACGGCGTCCTGGGTTTCCGGCCCGCCCGGCGCCGCCGCGCCGCGTCCGGGGCCGGGGCCGGGCGCCCGCAGGGCGAGGTCCGCGAGCGCGCCGTGCCGGTCCTGTCGGCCGCGCCCGCCGCCCTCGGCTCCTGGGCCCGGCTGGCCGCCGCCGAGTCGGGCCTCTCGCTGCGCGGCGCCGCCGCCGTCGTACGCAGCGACCACGGCCTCGGGGCGGGCGACCGCACCCGCCGCGCCGAGCGCCCCGCACCGCGCCGCCTGGTCGCCGATTTCGAACAGACCGCCTCACCGGACGCCTGGCATCTGGCCGTCCACCTGTCGGCCGTGCCGCTCGCGCTGCCCGTCATCCAGCTCGTGCAGCGCGCCATGCTGCCCCAGACCGGCCCCGCCGAACTGGCGGAGGTGCTGCTCAGCGGCCTGGTCGAACAGCTTCCCGACCCGACGGGCGCGCCCGGCGGCCCCTGGTACGAGTTCGTGCCCGGCGTACGGGACGAGCTGCTGAGCCGTCTGAGCGCCGGCGAGGCCGCGCTCGTCCTCAAGCACTGTTCCCTGTATATCGAGCGCACGTTCGGCCGCAGTGCCCGTAACTTCCCGGCCGTGGCGGTCGCCATGCTCTCCGGCAGCGGCCGGGAGCCGACGACCGGGCAGCGTGCCGTGCCCGAGCCGTTCGCACGGATCTCCGAGCGGGTGCTGCGCCGCTTCGAACCGGCGCTCAGGACGCCCGTCCAGCTGCCGTACGCACCCGACGGCCCCGCCGCCGAGGGCGCCGCGCTGCTGGACCGCTACGAACAGGACGGCGCGGTACGCGATTTGATCGAAGCGGTGCGTCTGCTGCGCGCCGCGGCCCGGCAGCTGCCCGCGGCGGGCACCGACCTCGCCCGCGCGCTGCTGCACGGCTGGGCGGAGTGGCGGCAGCCGGACGCCCTGGAGGAGGCGGAACGGGCGGTCCGGGCGGCCGCCGAGGCCGTCGGCGGGGATCCGGCGCAGTCGCCGGACGGGGACGGCGAGGCCCGCGTCAGAGCCCTGATCGTGCTCGCCCGGGTGCGCTACGCCGCCTCGCAGGAACGCGGCGCCGCGGGGTACCCGGACGGTGAACGGGGCGCGCTGGAGGACGCCGCGCGCCACCTGCACACCGCGTGCGGGCTGATGGGCCTGCTGGACCCCCGCGTATTGGAGAGCATGGTGCTGCGTACCGAAGTGCTGCGGCGGCTGGCCGCACTGCCCCCGGCCACCGGGGGCGGCACCGGCCGCCCCGGCGACCCGCTCGACGAGGCCGAGCACGCCCTGACCACCCTCCTCGAACAGTGGCCCAGCGGCGAACAGGTGCCCGGCGAGATCTACGCCGCGCGCGGCGGCGTCCTGCTGGACCAGGCGCGCCGCGCCGCCGGCGCGGACACGGGTGCCGAGGCGCACACCGGAGCGCTCGCGCTGCGCGCCACCGCCGACCTGGACGCCGCCACGGTCCTGCTGCGCCGCCGGGGCGGCTCCGCCGACCGCAAGGTCTGCGAGACGCTCCTGGAACTGGCCCAGGCCCGATCGCTGCTCGGCGCCGGCACCGGACCGGACTCCGTACTGCCCGTCCTGGAGCGGGCCCGCGCGATGGCCCGCGAACTGCGCGACCCGACCCTGGAGGCGGAGAGCCTGAGCCGTACGGCCGCCGCGCACCGTGCCGTGCACACCCGCACCGGCGACACCGAAGCCCTCGACGAGGCCATCGAGGCGCTGGCCGCCGCGCTGCGCCTGACCATCCCCGACTCGTCCGAGCACAGCTCCCTGCTCGCCGAACGCGGCGCGGCCCTGCTGCTGCGCGCCCGCCTGGAACCCCCCGGCGAACTGGGCGAACGCCTGGCGAACGAGGCGGTGCACGTGCTGCGCGAGGCACTCGGCCGGGTCGCCCCGAACGACCCCGAACTGGCCGCCCACCGGCTGCTGTTCGGGCGCGCCCTGCGGCTGCGCCACGACCGCCGGCCCTCGCTGGCCGACCTGCACGAGGCCGACTGGGTCCTGGAACTGGCGGCGCGCAGCGCGGACGACCCCGCCGTCGGCGCGGAGGCCTGGCTGGAGGTCGGCGACGTCCAGGTCGCGCTCGACCGGCGCTTCGGCTCACGGGAGCGGCACGACCGCGCCGCCGCGTGCTACCGCCGGGCCGCGGCCGACGCCGACCGCGCGGGCACCCCCCTGCTGGCGGCGCGCGCCCACCACCGGCGGGCCGGGGTCCTGGAGGACACGGCGGGGCCGCAGGCCGCGCTGGTGGCGTACCGGGAGAGCTGGGAGCAGTGGCAGCGCGCGTCCGAGGAGAACGGCCCCGAGGCCCGGCGCACGAGGGAGCGGATGCGCGCCCTGGAACCGTCCGAATGAACGGCTGACCCGGCCGGGTCCGGGGGTTTCCGTGCTCGGGCGCGCGGGAAGACACCCGTCCACCCGCCCCAGAGGAGAACAGCGTGGCGACAGTCCCCGTCACCGGTCCGGCCCCGGCCGCACCGGCCGAGCCGTCCGGCCCGTCGGCCGAGCCGCTGCCGGACTTCGGCGGCGTCGATGTGGCCGCGGTGGCCGCAGGGACGGGCCACCCGGTGCTGGGGGAGGTGACCGCCCTCCTGCTGCGCAACTGGGTCCCCGCCGAGCGGGCGGTGGCGTACTACGACGACGGGCCGGGCCCGACCGTACGCTGACCACCACGGCGACCGGTCCCGAGCGGCGGTTTTTGGGCAATCGGGCAGCGTATCCGGCCAGTTGCCGGTGTCCTGCGCATGTCCGGTGGATGGCCGAGCCATGTATGGCGACAGCGGGCCGTCTTCGGGGTGCCCGGACGTCGGACGCAGGCAGGGGGGCGGCGTCGTGGTGTGCCAGAGCCTTGCGCAGGGGGCCGCGATCCCCTTCCGGCAGTTCGTCCTGAAGGTGCACAGCCGCTGCAATCTCGCCTGCACCTACTGCTACATCTACGCGGGCCCGGACCGCAGCTGGCGCGACCGCCCGCCGCACGCCCCGCCCGGCACCGTACGCCAGACCGCGCGGCGCATCGCCGAGCACGTACGCGCCCACGGCCTCGACGAGATACGCGTCGACCTGCACGGCGGCGAACCCCTGCTCACCGGCCCCGGCCCGCTCCTCGACCAGGCGGCCGCGCTGCGCGCCGCGCTCCCCGCCGGCTGCCGCGCGCACCTGGGCGTACAGACCAACGGCACCCTTCTGACCCCGGCGGCCCTCGACACCCTGGCCGGCGCCGGCTTCCGCGTCGGCCTCAGCCTGGACGGCGGCACCCCCGGCCTCAACCGCCGCCGCATCGACCACGCCGGCCGCGCCTCCTGGCCCGCGGCGTCCCGCGCCGCCCGGCTGCTGGCCGGCCGCCCCGACGTCTTCGCCGGCATCCTGTGCACCATCGACCTCACCGCCGACCCCGCCCGGGTCTACGGCTCGCTGCGCGCGCTCGGCCCCCCGATGCTCGACTTCCTCCTCCCGCACGCCAACTGGACGAGCCGCCCGCCCCTGCCGCCCGGCCCGGCGGGCCGCACCCCGTACGGCGACTGGCTGTGCACCGTCTTCGACCTGTGGTGGGCCGAACGGGAGCCGGCCCCCCGCGTCCGCCTCTTCACCGAGATCATCGGACTGCTGCTGGGCCGCCCCAGCACCAGCGAGGCGGTCGGCCTGTCACCCGTCGTCGCGCTCGTCGTCGACACCGACGGCGCCATCGAGCAGGTCGACTCCCTCAAATCGGCGTACGAGGGCGCCGCCGCCACCGGCCTGGACGTCTTCCGCAACAGCTTCGACGAGGCGCTCCACCACCCCGGAATGACCGCCCGGCGGCTCGGCGCGGACGGCCTGTGCGCGCAGTGCCGCGCCTGCCCCCTGCTGACGGTCTGCGGCGGCGGCAACTACGCCCACCGCTACCGGGCCGGCGGCAGCGGCTTCCGAAACCCGTCCGTGTACTGCGCCGACCTGGAACGGGTGATCCGGCACATCGCCGCCCGGCTCGCCACCGAGGTCCGCGCGGCCGACCGCGGCGGCCGATCCGCGCCCGCGCCCGTATCCGTCAACTGGCGTACGGCAAACAAGACCTGACGTGGCGTCGCCGCGCGGGATGATACTTGGGCTATCGTGCCGAACAGCCAGCTCGCGCACGCGCGAACCACCGCATACGGAGGAGACGGTCGCATGGTCGATCAGTCCGGTAACACCGGCTCCGCAGAGCACATCACCATCAGCTACGCGGGGTTCAACCGGCCATGGGCGGCCTGGATTTCACATCAGCTGGAACAGCTCGGGCACGGCACCACCATGCTGCGCTGGGACCCGCCGGCCGACAGTCCCCTCACCGAGGAGCTGGCCGGCCTGCTCGCGGCCGAGGGCCGCCTGCTGATGGTGCTGGACGACTGGTACTTCAAACTCGGCCCCAAGACCCACGACGAGTGGACCGCCGCCCTCCAGGCGGTCGTGCCAGGCCACGCCGACCGGTTCGCCGCCGTCAGCGTCGCCACCCAGCGGCTGCCCGCCACCGCCTCCGTGCTGCGCCCCGCCGACCTGCGCGACCTGGACGCCGTCGAGGCCAACCGCCGCGTCCTGAACCGCCTCGGCGTCCCGGCCGCCGGCCGGCGCCCCGCCGACCCCGCCGCCAACGCGCCGCGCTTCCCCAACGACCCGCCCGAGATCTGGAACATCCCCCGCCGCAACAACCGCTTCACCGGCCGCGACACCGCGCTGGAGGAGCTGCACGGCAAGCTGGCCGGCCCGGTGCCCGGCCTCGGCCAGCCGCTGGAGACCCGGATCGCCCTGTACGGCATCTCCGGCGTCGGCAAGAGCCAGATCGCCGCCGAGTACGCCCACCGCTTCGGCAACGACTACGACGTGGTCTGGTGGATCAGCGCCACCAACCGGGGCGCCGCCCGCGAGCAGCTCGCCGAGTTGGCCACCCGCCTCGGCCTGCCGGTCGGACAGGAGCTGGGCGACCGGATCCGCGCCGTCCACGAGGCGCTGCGCGTCGGCCGCCCGTACCGCCGCTGGCTGCTGATCTTCGACAGCGCCGACGACATGGAGCAGATCGAGGACCTGGTCCCGGACGGCCGCGGCCACGTCCTGATCACCACCCTCACCCGCGACTGGTCCGGCTCCGGCAGCGCCCAGGAGATCGAGGTGCTGCCCTTCACCCGCATCGAGTCCTGCGCCTACGCGCGGCGCCGCGCACCCCGGCTGACCACCATGGAAGCCGACCTGCTCGCCGACGCCGTACAGGACCTGCCGCTGCTGCTCGCCCAGACCGCCGCCTGGCTGGACGCCAACCCGATGGCGCCCAAGGAGTACATCGAGCTGATCCGCCGCGGCGAACCGAGCCTGGTCGGCATCCGCATCTCCACCGATTACCCGATGGCCTTCCAGACCAGCTGGGCCATAACGCTGAACACCCTGCGCGAACGCAGCCCCGCCGCCGTCGAACTGCTCAAACTGTTCGCGTTCTTCGCGCCCGACGCCATCCCCGTACCGATGCTCGCCCGCGCCCGCCGCGGCGACCTGCCCGAATACCTCGCCGACCTGGCGGCCGAACCCATCGCCTGGAACACCGCGCTGCGCCGGCTCACCGAGTCCACCGCAGTACGCCTGGACTACCAGGTCGCGCAGACCACCACGGACCCCGCCGTCGAGACCGCGCAGATGCACCGGCTCTACCACCGGTTCCTGCGCAGCGACATGGCCGAGGACGAGCGGGACGGCATGGCCGCCACGGCCTGCCGGGTGCTGGCCACCGCCGACCCGCAGAGCCCCTCCGACACCCGGACCTGGGAACAGTACGCCGCCCTCATCCCGCACCTGGAGCCGGCCGGCGTCCTGGACAGCCCCGAGACCTCCGTACAGGAACTGCTGCTGAACTGCATCGAGTACCTGCGGGTCCGCGGCGAGTACCGCATCGGCCTGCGGCTGTGCGAACAGTTCCTCGCCCGCTGGCGCACCCGTATCGCCCCCACCCAGCGCACCATGCTCGTCGTCACCCACCAGCACGCCAACATGCTGCGCAGGCTGGGCCGCTACCGCGAGGCCGAGGCGGTCGGCAGCGCCATCGTCGAGGAACTGACCGCCGAACGGGAAGCGGGCGACGGCGCGCTGCTGCGCGCGCAGGACGGCCTCGCCGGCACCCTGATGGCGCTGGGCTCCTACGGCCAGGCGCTGGACATCTTCCAATCGGTCGTCCAGGGCCGTACGGAACTCCTCGGCCCCGACGCGCCGCTCACCCTCTCCTCGCGCAGCAACCTCGCCTCCGCGCTCAGCGCCCTCGGCCGCTACCAGGAAGCCCTCGACCTCTTCGGCGAGGTGCTGCTCGTCTGGGAGCGCGAACTGCGCGCCCGGCACCACCTCACCCTCGGCGCCGCCTACTCCTACGCCCGGATGCTGCGCCTGCTCGGCCGCTACACCGACGCACTCTCCCGCCAGGAGCTGAACGTACGGCTCTACCACCAGGTCATGGGCAAGCACACCCCGCTGACCCTGCGCGCCGAGCACAACCTTGCGCTGTGCCTGCGCCGCTCCGGCGCCGTCACCCAGGCCGACGCGCTGATGGGCGACGTCGTGGAGCGCTCCCGCCGGGTGCACGGCCCCCGGCACCCGGAAACGCTCATGATGCAGGCCAACTACGCCACGTTCCTGCGGGAGCACGGCGACCTCGGCCGGGCCAGGGAACTGGGCGAGGAGGCCGCCGAGCGGTACCGCACCCTGGTCGGCGAGGCCCACCCGTACACCGTCGGCGCGCTCGGCAACACCGGCCTGGTGTGCTGGGAATTCGGCGAGCGGGACAACGCGCTGGCCATCGCCGAGGAGGCGCTCAGGGGCATGACCCGGGCGGTGGGCCCCGACCATCCCTGGACCCTGGGCTGCGCCCTGAACACCGCCGGCGCCCGCAACCGCGTCGACGACGAGGAGAGCGCCGCCCAGCTGAGCCGGGAGACGCTGGAGCGCGCCAAGCAGGCGCTCGGCGACACCCACCCGCTGACCCTGTCCGCCAAGACGGCGCTTGCCGACGACCTGCGGGCACTGCGGCGCGGCCAGGAGGCGTCCAAGCTGGAGCAGCTGGCCGTACAGCAGCTCACCGAGACGCTGGGCGGCGAACACCCGCACACCCTCTCCGCACGCCGCAGGCGCCGCCCCTACTGGGACTTCGAACCCCAGCCGGTCTGAGAGCCGGTGTCCGTGCCCCGGCCGGGGCACGGACACCGGCCGCGGACGCCGAACGGCCCGGGGCCCCGCAGCGAACGTCGGTCGTTCGCGGCGGGGCCCCGGGCCGTCAACCCGTGACTACGGACTACGCGTCGAACGCCTCGGCGATCAGCGCGGCCTGCTCGGCCTGGTGGCGCTTGGCCGAACCCACGGCCGGCGACGAGGAGTGCGGCCGCGAGATGCGGCGCAGACGCTCACCGTGCGGCACGTCGGCACCGACGGACAGGTCGAGGTGGTCGATCAGGTTCAGACCCAGGAACGGCCACGCACCCTGGTTCGCCGGCTCCTCCTGCACCCACAGGTACTTGCCCGCGTTCGGGTACTTGGCGATCTCCGCCTGGAGCTCCTTGCCGGGCAGCGGGTACAGCCGCTCGATACGGACCAGCGCCGTGTCGAACGCGCCGCGCTTGACCCGCTCCGCCTCCAGGTCGTAGTAGACCTTGCCGGAGCAGAAGATGACCTTGGTGACGTCCTCGGCCTTCGCCGCGTCGTCCGAGATCACCGGCCGGAAGCCGCCCGTGGTGAACTCCGCCGTCTTCGACGCCGCCGCCTTCAGACGCAGCATCGACTTCGGGGTGAAGACGACCAGCGGCTTGTGGTGCGGGTTGTGCACCTGCCAGCGCAGCAGGTGGAAGTAGTTCGACGGGAGCGTCGGCATGGCGACGGTCATGTTGTTCTGCGCGCACAGCTGGAGGAAGCGCTCGATACGGGCCGAGGAGTGGTCCGGGCCCTGGCCCTCGTAGCCGTGCGGCAGCAGCAGGGTGACGCCGGAGGTCTGGCCCCACTTCTGCTCCGCCGAGGAGATGAACTCGTCGACGATGGTCTGCGCGCCGTTGACGAAGTCACCGAACTGCGCCTCCCACATGACCAGCGCCTCGGGGCGGGCCAGCGAGTAGCCGTACTCGAAGCCCATCGCCGCGTACTCGCTGAGCAGCGAGTCGTAGACGTTGAAGCGTGCCTGGTCCTCGGACAGGTAGAGCAGCGGGGTGTAGTCCTCGCCGGTCTCCCGGTCCACCAGCACCGCGTGGCGCTGGCCGAAGGTGCCGCGGCGGGAGTCCTGGCCCGACAGGCGGACCGGGGTGCCCTCCATCAGCAGGGAGCCGAAGGCGAGGGTCTCGCCCGTACCCCAGTCGATCGTGTCGTCCTCCACCTGGGCCGCGCGGCGCTGCAGCTGCGGCAGCAGGCGCGGGTGGACGGTGACCCGCTCGGGGATGTTGACCTGGGACTCGGCGATCCGCTTGACGACCTCCTGGGAGATCGCGGTCTCCACCGTGACCGGGAACTCGGCCTGCGGCTCCGGCACCTCGGGGGCGGCCGGCGCGGTGGTGGCCTCGCGGACCTCCGTGAAGACCTTCTCCAGCTGGCCCTGGAAGTCCTGGAGGGCCTGCTCGGCCTCCTCCAGGGTGATGTCGCCACGGCCGATCAGCGACTCGGTGTAGAGCTTGCGCACCGAGCGCTTCTTGTCGATCAGGTCGTACATCAGCGGCTGCGTGAAGCCCGGGTTGTCGGTCTCGTTGTGACCGCGGCGCCGGTAGCAGATCAGGTCGATGACGACGTCCTTGTTGAACGCCTGGCGGAACTCGAAGGCGAGGCGCGCGACGCGCACCACGGCCTCCGGGTCGTCACCGTTCACGTGGAAGATCGGCGCCTCGATCATGCGGGCCACGTCCGTGGCGTACATGGAGGAGCGGGCCGACTCCGGCGCGGCGGTGAAGCCGACCTGGTTGTTGATGACGATGTGCACGGTGCCGCCGGTGCGGTAGCCGCGCAGCTGCGACATGTTCAGCGTCTCGGCGACCACACCCTGGCCCGCGAAGGCCGCGTCACCGTGCAGCTGGACCGGCAGGACGGTGAAGTCCGTGCCGCCCTTGCCGATGATGTCCTGCTTGGCGCGGGAGATGCCCTCGACGATCGGGTCGACCGCTTCGAGGTGCGAGGGGTTGGCGGCCAGCGAGACCTTGATCTGCTCGCCGTCCAGGCCGGTGAAGGTGCCCTCGGCGCCCAGGTGGTACTTCACGTCGCCGGAGCCGTGCATCGACTTCGGGTCGAGGTTGCCCTCGAACTCGCGGAAGATCTGCGCGTACGACTTGCCGACGATGTTGGCGAGCACGTTCAGCCGGCCGCGGTGGGCCATGCCGATGACGACCTCGTCCAGGCGCGACTCGGCGGCCGAGTCGATGACCGCGTCCAGCAGCGGGATGACGGACTCGCCGCCCTCCAGGGAGAACCGCTTCTGGCCGACGTACTTCGTCTGCAGGAACGTCTCGAACGCCTCGGCGGAGTTCAGGCGGCGCAGGATGCGCAGCTGCTCCTCGCGCTCCGGCTTGGAGTGCCCGCGCTCGACCCGGTCCTGGATCCACTTGCGCTGCTTGGGGTCCTGGATGTGCATGAACTCGATGCCGGTGGTGCGGCAGTACGAGTCGCGCAGCACGCCCAGGATGTCGCGCAGCTTCATCATGGTCTTGCCGGCGAAGCCGCCGACGGCGAACTCCCGCTCCAGGTCCCACAGCGTCAGCCCGTGCTCGATGATGTCGAGGTCGGGGTGCTTGCGCTGCTCGTACTCCAGCGGGTCGGTGTCGGCCATGACGTGGCCGCGCACCCGGTAGGCGTGGATCAGGTCGAAGACCCGGGCCGCCTTGGTGACGTCGTCGTCGTGGGAGACGTCGATGTCCCGCAGCCAGCGCACCGGCTCGTAGGGGATGCGCAGCGACTTGAAGATGTCGTCGAAGAAGTCGTTCTCGCCGAGCAGCAGTTGGTTCATGATGCGCAGGAACTCGCCGGAGGCGGCGCCCTGGATCACGCGGTGGTCGTACGTGCTGGTCAGCGTCATGACCTTGGCGATGCCCAGCTTGTTCAGGGTGTCCTGAGAGGTGCCCTGGAACTCGGCCGGGTAGTCCATCGCGCCGACGCCGATGATGAGGCCCTGTCCGGGCATCAGGCGGGGCACGGAGTGGACGGTGCCGATGCCGCCCGGGTTCGTCAGCGACGCGGTGACGCCGGTGAAGTCGTCCATCGTCAGCTTGTTGTTGCGGGCGCGGCGGACGATGTCCTCGTACGCCTGCCAGAACTCGAAGAAGCTGAGCGTCTCGGCCTTCTTGATGGCCGCGACGACGAGCTGGCGGTCACCGTTGGGCTTCACCAGGTCGATGGCCAGGCCCAGGTTGACGTGCTCGGGCTTGACCAGCGTCGGCTTGCCGTCCTTCTCCTGGAAGGAGTAGTTCATCGACGGCATGGCCTTGAGAGCCTGCACCATCGCGTACCCGATGAGGTGGGTGAAGGAGACCTTCCCACCGCGGGCGCGCTTGAGGTGGTTGTTGATGACGATGCGGTTGTCGAAGAGCAGCTTCACCGGGACGGCGCGCACGGACGTGGCCGTGGGCAGCTCCAGAGAGGCGTTCATGTTCTTCGCCACGGCGGCGGAGGGGCCACGGAGAGTGACCAGTTCCGGGCCTGCGGGCGCCTCGTCGGGCTTCACGTCGTCCTTCTTGGGAGCGGGCTGTGCGGGTGCGGTCTTCGCCGGAGCGGCCTTGGCGGGCGCCGGGGCGCTCGCGGCGGGCTTGGCCGGGGCGGCGGGCTGCGCCGCGGCGGGCGCGGCGGCCTTCGGCGCGGGCTGCTGCGCGGCGGGTGCCGCGGGCGCGTTCGGCGCCGCCTGGGGCGTTCCGGAGGCCGGAGCGGCGGGGCTGCCTTCACTCGCCGGGGCCGGCGTGCTGGCGCCCGCTCCCGGCTTGTAGTCGGCGAAGAAGTCCCACCAGGCTCGGTCTACCGAGTTCGGGTCCTGGAGGTACTGCTGGTAGATCTCGTCGACGAGCCACTCATTCGGACCGAACGCGGCAGCAGGGTTCTTACCCTGCCCCTCTTGGTCAGTCGAAGTGCTCGAACTGTTGGGGGACTGTGGCGACACGGCGGCAACCGCCCTCTTCCGCTTCCTAAGGTGGTGGACAGCGGGAATAAAGGCTACGCCTCTCCGGACCTTTGGTGCAGTCCGGGGCCGTCAGTCGTCGCGCACGTCACATTCCGCAGCGGGTTTCGGGGCATGACTTGGTGGGAAACACACTTGGTTTGCCTGCGTTCGGGTACGCGGCATCGCCGCCGCACCCAGGACTGTGTGCTTCCACCACCGACCCTACGACACCCGACGTCAGCCCCGTACGGAGTCGCTCCCCGGAAGAGTGACGCGGATACGGCAGCCGCGAGGCGATTCGGCGACCCGGATACGGCCCCCGTGCAGATCCACCGCCCAGCGCGCGATCGCCAGGCCCAGCCCCGTACCGCCGTCGCTGCCCGGCCCCGGCGTCGCCGGGTCGCCCCGGTTGAAACGCTCGAAGACGTGGTGCCGCTCGGCCTCCGGGATGCCCGGACCCTCGTCCTGCACCTCCAGCTCCAGGCCCCCGGGCGCCTCGCCGCGCCGCGCCCGTACCGTGACCCGGCCGTGCCGCGGGCTGTGCTTGATGGCGTTGTCGATCAGGTTCGCCACGACCTGGTGGAGCCGCTCGGCGTCCGCGTACGCGGTCAGCTCCGGCGGCGAGACGTCCAGGTGCAGATGGACATCCGTACGGGTGTGGGTGCCGGAGCCGGCGAGCCCCGACAGCGTCGAGGCGCCGCGGCTCATGTTGGCCTCCTTCAGCACCCCCGACAGGTACGGCCACACCTCGAAGCGGCGGGCGTGCAGCGGCACCACACCGTTGTCCAGCCGCGACAGGTCCAGCAGATGCTCCACCAGCCGCCCCAGCCGTTCCGTCTGCTTCAGCGCCGTACGCATCGTCTCCGGATCGGGCTCGCAGACCCCGTCCACCACGTTCTCCAGGACGGCGCGCAGGGCCGCTATCGGGGTGCGCAGCTCGTGCGAGACGTTGGCGACCAGCTCCTTGCGGTGGGTGTCCACCGCCTCCAGGTCGGCGGCCATCCGGTTGAACGCGTCCGCCAGGTCACCGAACTCGTCGCGCCGCCCGCCGCGCACCCGGCGGGTGTAGTCACCGTCCGCCATCGCCCGGGTCACGTCCGTCATGTCGTCCAGCGGTGCGGTCAGACCCTGCGCGACGAACTGGGTGACCAGCAGCGAAGCGATGATCGAGAAGACCGTGATGACCCGCAGCTCGGTGTCGGAGTGGATGGCGACGAACACCAGCAGCGTCGTGATGATCACCGAGACGATGACCAGCGCGCCGAGCGCCGCCTTGACCGAGCGGTACGGGTCCAGCGGGCGCAGCCCCTCCCAGACCCGCCGCCAGAACGGGTCCCAGACCCGCTCCCGCAGCCCGTCCGGCGGGTGCTCGCGGTCCTGGCGTCCGGCCCGCTCCCGCTGGCGGGTGGGAGCCGTCATACCGGCGGAGTCTCCAGCGCGTACCCGACACCGTGCACCGTACGGATGCGCTCCGCGCCGATCTTGCGGCGCAGCGCCTTGATGTGGCTGTCGACCGTACGGGTGCCGGAGGCGTCCGCCCAGTCCCACACCTCGGCCAGCAACTGCTCACGGGAGAGCACCGCGCGCGGCGTGTTCGCCAGGCACACCAGCAGGTCGAACTCGGTCGGCGTCAGATGTACGTCCGTGCCGCGCACCCGCACCCGGCGCTGCGCGTGGTCGATCTCCAGCTCACCCAGGCGCAGAATGCCGCTGCGCGGTGTGTGCGCGGCCAGCGCCGCCCGCTCCACACGCCGCAGCAGTACGTGCACCCGGGCCGCCAGCTCCCGCATGGAGAACGGTTTGGTCATGTAATCGTCCGCGCCGACACCGAGCCCGACCAGCATGTCCGTCTCGTCGTCGCGCGCCGTGAGCATCATGACCGGCACCGGGCGCCGCGCCTGCACCCGGCGGCACACCTCCAGCCCGTCGAAGCCCGGCAGCATCACATCCAGGACCAGCAGGTCCGGCTGCCACGCCTCCGCGGTGTCCACCGCGGCCGGCCCGTCGGTGGCCGTCTGCACCTGGAAACCCTCGGCGCGCAGCCGGGCCGCGATGGCGTCCACGATCGTCGGGTCGTCCTCCACGACGAGGATCCGGCGCTGGGCGCCGGGCGTGGCCGCGGCGGTGCCGCCCTGGGTGGTCTGCGTCTGATCCATCGCCCGCCCCTGCGTGTCCCCGTGCTGCATGGTCGCGTACTGCTGGGCAGCAGCGTAAGGGCAGGGTGTGACCGTCGGCTACGCGCCCTTGCGCGCGAGGTGCACCACGTCGGGGACGCCTCGGACAACGGGGATCTCTTCGGTACGTACGCCGGTGAACCCGGCATTTCGCAGGGCATCCTCGAACGCGGACGACGGCTGCGCCGACCACACCGCGAGCACACCGCCGGGCGTCAGCCGCTCCCGGCAGGCCGCGAGACCGGCGGGGGAGTAGAGGCCGCCGTTGTCCTCGGTGACCGTCCACTCCGGCCCGTTGTCGATGTCCAGGCACAGCGCGTCGAAGGTCCGCGCCCCGGCGCCCTCCCGCACGTACGCGACCAGATCGGCGGCGACGATCTCGGTACGGGCATCGTCGAACGCCGCCCCCGACACGGCGGACAGCGGCCCGCCACGGTGCCAGTCGATGACCGCGGCCTCCCGCTCCACCACGGTGATCCGCCCCCAACGGGCCTCCTCCACCGCTCTGACCAGCGAAAACCCCACCCCCAGCCCGCCGATCAGCACACTGGGCAGCGCCCGTTCGCGCCCCAGTTCCCCCAGCGCCGCATCCACCAGCAGCCGCTCGGAGCGCCCGTCCGAGGTGTCCATCAGAAAACACCCGTTGGCGATGATCTCGAAGTGCGCGCCCCGCTCCCGCAGGACGACCTCGCCGTACGGGCCCTCACGGCGGTCGAGGACCCGCGGCCCACTGCCGGGCGCGGGCGAACCGGTTACCTGTGCGGGGACGGACATGGCGGCCATCCTGGCGAACCGGTGCGCCACGGGTCCAACCGGTTTCCCGGGCCGCCGGTGCGTGACGCACCTCACGCACACAGCGGGCTCATGGAATGAACGTGCAGGCTGTGCCCTACGTAGACCTCAGAGGGGCACGAACGGAAGGGGCCAGGCACCAGTGAGCCGGGCGAACGCGGCAGACGCCTCCGAGGAGACGCCACCCCACGAGGGAGCCCCCACCGGGCAAACGGCCTCTTCCGCGGGAACGCGAAGCGGGGAGGCGGAGCCTCTGAACGGAGTACCGAGGCAGCGCGAACCGGCGCCGAGGGTCGACATCGTGGCGCGCCCCGGCCTCCCGCGAGCCGTCCGGCCGGCGCGGAGCCTGCCCAGACCCTGGCGCCTGCTCCCCGGCCCCCTGAGCACCCCCTTCACCTTCGCCTACACCGCCCTCCTCGTCGCGACCTCCCTCTTCGCCGAACACGCCGACCCCGACCTCGTCCACGCCCTGCTCCAGAGCTCCAGCACCGACGTCGAACACCTGGCGCACGCTCCGCTGCTGGTCCTCGTCGCCAGCGCCCTGTGGATCGCCGGCGGCATGACCTCCGCGTACGCCATCGCCTTCCTCTTCGTCCTGACCGCACTGGAACGCCGGGCCGGCGCCCTGCGGACCGCCGCGGTCTTCTTCGGCGGCCACGCGATCGCCACCCTCGCCACCGAACTCCCGGTCGGCGCCGCGGTCGCCCTCGGCCACCTCCCCGCCGACTCCCTGCAACGCCTCGACTACGGCATCAGCTTCGGCGTGATGGCCTGCACCGGTGCCCTGGCGGGCCTGCTGCCCGCCTGGGCCCGATGGCCGCTCCTGGCAGGCGTGACCTGGTTCGCCGTCACCAGCCTCCTGGTCTCCGGCGACCCCGTCAGCGACGCGGGCCACCTCCTCGCCCTCATCCTCGGCACGCTCGCCCGGCCCCTCCTGGGACGGCCGGGCGGGCCGCACCGGGGGGCGATTGTCAGTGGCCGTTGCTAGCTTCCTGAACACGCTTCTCCACGGCTTCACGGGGAGGTGGAGCGAGGGTTGCACCCGGCCGCGACGACCGGGGCCCCGCTCCGTCAGGAAGAGGCCCACACCATGCGCATGATCTTCGTGAACCTGCCGGTCAAGGACATCGCCGCATCCCGCGAATTCTTCACCCGCCTCGGCTTCACCTTCAACCCGCAGTTCTCCGACGAGCACACCCTGTGCATGATCGTCGAAGAGAACATCTGCGTCATGCTCCTCCAGGAAGACCGCTTCCGGGACTTCATCAACGGCGACATCGCCGACGCCACGAAGACGACGGAAGTCCTCACCTGCCTGTCCTGCGACAGCCGCGACGAGGTCGACACGATGCTCGCCAAGGCTCGCGAGGGTGGGGCGGGGGTGTGGAAGCCGGTTATGGAGGCTGGGCCCATGTATGGGGCCAGTTTCCAGGATCTGGATGGGCATGTCTGGGAGCTGATGTACATGGCTCAGGGGTAGTCGGGGTTCGGTGGGTTGGCCGCTGGGGCCCGGGCCCCCACCCACGCACAGACCGCGCCGCTCGCGCGCCCCCACTCACCGAACCGTAGGCGCAGCCAGCCAGCCTGTCCCCCCTCCCGACCAGCGCCAATTCAAGCCCGTCCGGCGTTTGAGGACACCCGAACCGCACCCCCGCGGCGGGACACCCGAACACCGGTATGTGGGTGATCGCTCACAGCGAACAGGGACCAGGGAACATCCACCACCCCAAACGCATTGAGTGGGCATAGCTCAACTTGCCTGCCGAAGGGGAGATCATGGCTTCGACGTCCACCTCGCTCACTCTGCCCGTGCTGCCCCTCGATGACGAGGTAGTGCTGCCCGGCATGGTGGTGCCCCTGGACCTGTCCGAGGCGGACGTGCGGGCCGCCGTGGAGGCCGCGCAGTCCGCCGCTGAACCGGGTAACAAGCCGCGGGTGCTGCTTGTGCCCCGGGTTGACGGCGCGTACGCGGCGATCGGTGTGCTCGGCCGCGTGGAGCAGGTCGGGCGCCTTTCCGATGGGGACCCGGGTGCGCTGATACGCGGTCTCGGCCGTGTGCGGATCGGCGCGGGTACCACCGGTCCCGGCGCCGCCCTGTGGGTGGAGGGCACCACTGTCGACGAGACGGTGCCCGACCCGCTGCCCGGTGCCGTCACCGAGCTGGTCAAGGAGTACAAGGCGCTGGCCACCGACTGGCTCAAGAAGCGCGGTGCCTGGCAGGTCGTGGACCGGGTGCAGCAGATCGAGGATGTCTCGCAGCTGGCGGACAACTCGGGCTACTCGCCGTTCCTGAGCACCGAGCAGAAGGTGCGCCTGCTGGAGACCACCGACCCGGTGGCGCGCCTGAAGCAGGCCACCGAAGCACTCCGCGAGCACCTCGCCGAGCAGGACGTGGCGGAGTCCATCGCCAAGGACGTCCAGGAGGGCGTCGACAAGCAGCAGCGCGAGTTCCTGTTGCGCCGCCAGATGGAGGCCGTACGCAAGGAGCTGGCGGAGCTGAACGGCGACCCGGAAGACGAGGGCGAGGATTACCGCGCCCGCGTGGAGGCCGCCCAGTTGCCCGAGGGCGTCCGCAAGGCGGCCCTCAAGGAGGTCGACAAGCTGGAGCGGTCCAGCGACCAGAGCCCCGAGGGCAGCTGGATCAGGACCTGGCTGGACACGGTGCTGGAGCTGCCGTGGAACGAGCGTACGGAGGACGCGTACGACATCCCCGGCGCGAAGGAGATCCTGGACGCCGACCACGCGGGCCTGGAGGACGTCAAGGAGCGGATCACCGAGTACCTGGCCGTGCGCAAGCGGCGCGCGGACCGTGGTCTCGGCTTGGTCGGCGGGCGCCGTGGGGGTGCGGTCCTGGCGCTGGTCGGGCCGCCCGGTGTCGGCAAGACGTCGCTGGGTGAGTCCGTGGCCCGTGCGATGGGCCGCAAGTTCGTACGGGTCGCGCTCGGCGGCGTACGGGACGAGGCGGAGATCCGCGGTCACCGGCGTACGTATGTCGGCGCGCTGCCCGGCCGTATCGTGCGTGCCATCAAGGAGGCCGGTTCGATGAATCCGGTCGTCCTGCTCGACGAGATCGACAAGGTGGGCTCGGACTTCCGGGGCGACCCGGCGGCGGCTCTCCTCGAAGTCCTCGACCCGGCGCAGAACCACACGTTCCGTGACCATTACCTGGAGGTCGAGCTGGACCTGAGCGACGTGGTCTTCCTGGCCACCGCCAACGTCCTGGAGGCCATCCCGGAGCCGCTGCTCGACCGTATGGAGCTGGTCCGGCTGGACGGTTACACCCAGGACGAGAAGGTCGTCATCGCCCGGGACCACCTGCTGCCGCGTCAGCTGGAGCGGGCCGGCCTGGAGTCCGGCGAGGTCACGCTCACGGACGGGGCGCTGCGCAAGCTGGCCGGGGAGTACACCCGCGAGGCGGGCGTACGGAATCTGGAGCGGGCCGTGGGGCGGCTGCTGCGCAAGGTCGCGGCACAGAGTGAACTGGGCGAGCGTGACCTGCCGTTCACGGTGGGCGTGGAGGAACTGCGCCCGCTGATCGGGCGGCCGCACCACACCCCGGAGGCGGCGCAGGACCCGTCCGAGCGGCGGACGTCCGTACCCGGTGTGGTCACGGGTCTGGCGGTCACCGGCGCGGGCGGTGACGTGCTCTACGTCGAGGCCTCGCTCGCCGACCCGGAGACCGGCGCGTCCGGGCTCCAGCTCACCGGCCAGCTGGGCGACGTGATGAAGGAGTCCGCGCACATCGCGCTGTCCTTCTTGCGCTCGCACGGCGCGGAACTGGAGCTGCCGGTGGGTGATTTGAAGGAGCGGGGCGTCCATCTGCACGTACCGGCGGGTGCCGTGCCGAAGGACGGTCCGAGCGCGGGCGTGACGATGACGACGGCGCTGGCCTCGCTGCTGTCCGGGCGGCAGGTGCGCCCGGATGTGGCGATGACCGGTGAGGTCTCGCTGACCGGGCGGGTGCTGCCGATCGGCGGCGTCAAGCAGAAGCTGCTCGCGGCGCACCGGGCGGGGATCACGACCGTGGTCATCCCCAAGCGCAACGAGCCGGACCTGGACGACGTGCCCGCGGAGATCCTGGAGAAGCTGGACGTCCACCCGGTCTCCGACGTCCGTCAGGTCCTCGAACTGGCCCTGACCCCGGCCTCGGCCCCGGCCGCTCCGGAGGTCCCGGTCGCGGCGTGACGGACGCGGCCGGCCACAGCGGCCCGGAGTCCCCTGACACGGGGGCTCCGGGCCGCGCGTGTCAGGGGACTCCGGGCCACCGTGCGTATCGTTGTACTGCGCGACTGCCCGCACTTCGCGGCGGTGGGGAGGAGCGCATGATGACCATCGAGCTGACCGACAACAGGATCGAGATCGAGATGGCCGACAGCGACGAGCTCAGCCTGGACATGATGTTCGACTGGCTGGAGCGGGCCATTTTCATGTCGCCGCAACGGGACAACCACTGGGACATCATCGCTTCGATCTATGACCAGTTGCGGACCCGCTATCCGAGGAAGCGAGTGAAGTCCGATGTTCGCATCGACTTTCCCGGCCGCCTCAACGGTTTCGCTTCCGACGTGATCGCGCTGAGGGAGGGCGCGGAGAGCGACGAGAAGGGGCGCTGGCGGTACCAGGACATCGACTTCGTCGCTGAAGTCATCTTCAAGGACACGTCGCGCAACGACTACGGCCCCAAAAAGGACGCCTACGCGCTGGCAGGAGTGCCCGTCTACCTCATCGTCGATCCGTATCTCGGGCAGTGCCACCTCTACACGGATCCCCAGGACGGCTCCTACCGCCTCGGCCCGGTCATCAAGTTCGGCGATCCGGTCGACCTGACCGGGACAGTCGTCGGCCTGACGCTGGAGACGGCGGAATTCGGCCGGGAGTGACGGCGCACGCCGCCCCGGGCCCCGACGCACCCCGCGCCTGGGCCCGGCCGCGTCTCACCCGTCAGCCAACGCCTGCAACCGCTCATACGCCCCGTTGAACCGGTTCCGGTCACCGACCGTGGTGCCCGACGACGTGTACTGCCAGATGGTGTGGAAGTCCCAGCCCGCCGGGAGTTCGCCGGCCGAGGAGCCGTAGCGGGGGATCCACAGGGGGTTGACGGAGCCGAAGCCGGTGTAGTTGCCGGTGCACTGTTTCCACCAGCTGGTGGAGGTGTAGATGACGGCGTCCCTGCCGGTGCGTGCCTTGTAGGTGGCGAAGAAGTCCTTCATCCAGCTGACCAGGCCGGACGGGCTCTTGCCGTAGCAGGTCGAGCCGTACGGGTTGTACTCCATGTCGAGGGCGCCGGGCAGGGTGCGTCCGTCCTTGGACCAGCCGCCGCCGTGGTCCGCGAAGTAGGTGGCCTGGGCGGCGCCGCTGGAGGTGTCCGGGGTGGCGAAGTGGTAGGCGCCGCGGATCATGCCGACGTTGTAGGAGCCGTTGTACTGCTGGGCGAAGTAGGGGTTGGTGTAGCTGGTGGATTCGGTGGCCTTGACGTAGGCGAAGCGGACTCCGCCGTTCCACAGGGTCTGCCAGGGGACGTTGCCGTTGTGGCTGCTGACGTCGACGCCTTCTACGGAGGCGAGGGTGGGGGGTGGCGCCTCGCCCGGCGCGTCGCCCTCGTGCCGGGCGATCTGGGAGCCGGCCCAGTCCTGGCCGGGGTGGGTGGGTTCGGGGGCCGGGCCGTGCGGGGTGGCGCCGGCGGTGCCGGGCAGTCCGAGGAGGAGGGCCAGGACGGCGAGGAGGATGCCGGGCAGGGCCGCCGTCGGGTGCGGGCGGCGACGGGCGGCGGGGCCGGATCTGTGCACGGGCATACGTGCCTCCGAGGATTTCGGTGAACTGACCTGAGGGGGGACCGGCCGGGCGGGCCGCGGCGCGCCGTGGGGCGCGCGGAGCGGAACGAGGGGAGTGGTGCGGCCGCACCGACCCGTGTGGTGTGGTCATGCCAAGTGCGTGCGGTTGACGGTACGCGCGTAGATGCAAGGGGCAAAGAGGGGAGCCGGGCTTCCGTTGGTCTAATCCTGCGAAATACTGGACAAGCTGCGGCTTCGGCCGTCGCTGGAAGAAACTTTCACGGTCCGGAAAGCGGGAGAGGGCGCTGACGTGCACGACACCAGATCCGACGGCATGGCCGGGGCGGACGAACCCAGTGGTGTGGACCAGGTGTTCCTCTCCTTGGAGCGGGAGCTGGCGGTCTTCCTGCGCCGCGCCCGCGCCACGTCCGGCGAGCTGGCGCGGGAGGTGCACCCGGAGCTGGAGTCGGCCGCGTACGGCCTGCTCGTACGGCTCGCCGACGCGGGGCAGCAGCGGGCCACCGAACTCGCCGGCTACTTCGGCGTGGGCAAGGCGACGATGAGCCGGCAGCTGCGTGCCCTGGAGGACCTCGGTCTGATCGCCCGCGAGCCGGACCCGGCCGACGGGCGGGCCGTCCTGGTCCGGCTCACGGACGAGGGCCGCGACCGGTTCGGCCGCGTACGCAACAGCCGCCGCGCCCAGTACGCGCGACGGCTCGCCTCCTGGGACCGCCGCGAGGTCGCGGAACTGGCCCGGCTGCTGCACCGGTTGAACGGGGAGCAGGACGCGGAAGAGGGGTGCGGGGCCGCCGGCAAGGGGGAGCGGGACGGCCGGTAGGGGCGTGAGAGGGATGGTGGGCAGGGGAGAAGCCGGTGCGCGCGGGCCCCTGCGGGCCCTGGCGCACCGGCTCTCGGTCGGTCATCCGTGACGGCCGCCTCCTCCGCGGACGGCCGGCATCTCGGGCGGGTCAGTTCTCCGCGCGCAGCCGCAGCGGCAGCCGGCGCAGCCGCCAGGTGCCGGGCTGGCGCAGACGTTCCTGTTCCTCCAGTTGTTCCGGGGTGAGGGCGAGCGCCAGGTCCGGGTAGCGCGCGAGCAGCTTGCCGTAAGCGACTTCCGCCTCCTGCCGGGCCAGCGTGGCGCCCAGGCAGTAGTGCATCCCGTGGCCGAAGCCCACGTGGTCCTCGGCGCGGCCCGCCGGCTGCCGCGTCAGGTCGAGCCGCTCCGGCTCGGTGTAGTGCCGCGGGTCGTGGTTGGCGGCGACGAGGCTGAACACCAGCGCGTCACCCCGGCTGACCCGGACCCCGGCCACCTCGGTGTCCTCGGTGGCGTACCGCAGCTGGGTGGCCTGGATCGGCCCGCACCAGCGCATCAGCTCATGGACGGCGCGCGGCAGCAGCTCCGGGTCCGCGTCCAGCAGCCGCCGCTGGTCGGGGTGGGTGAGCAGGGCGAGCGTGCCGTTGCTGATGAGGTGGGCGGTGGTCTCGTGGCCGGCCAGCACCAGCGTGAGGACCAGGGTGACCATCTCGATGTCGCTCAGCTTGCCGCCGTCGTCGTCCTGCGCCCGGATGAGCCCGCTGAGCAGGTCGTCCCGCAGGGCCGCGCGGCGCTCGTCGATCACTTCGTGGATGTGCGCGATCATCTGGGGCATGGTGGCGCCGATGCGCTTGGGGTTCAGGGAGGCGAGGTCGGCGCCGAACCGCCGCCACAGTGTCCGGTCCTCCTCGTCGATGCCGACCAGTTCACAGATGACCGTGATGGGCAGCGGGTACGCGAAGTGCTCGACGAGGTCGACGACACCGTTCTCGGCGTGTCCGGGCAACTGGTCCAGCAGCTCGTCGGTGATCCGCTCGACGCGCGGCCGCAGGTCCTGGATACGGCGGGCGGTGAAGGCCCGGGAGACCAGGCGGCGCAGCCGGGTGTGGTCCGGCGGGTCGCTGGTGAGGATGGTGTCCACGAGGTACGGGGCCAGGTGCTCGGGTATGCCGAACAGCTCGATCAGCCGGGCGCGCGGGTCCTGGTCCGCGCTGCTGCCGGGCACCAGGGTCGGGTTGTTGACGAAGCGCTGGTCGCGCATCACCTCGCGTACCACGTCGAAGCGGGTGACCAGCCAGATGGGCGAGTCGTCGATGAACCGGGCGCGGACGAGCGGGGCCTGTTCGCGCAGCGTGCCGTACCCGGTGTACGGGTTGTCGAGCAGCTCCGGTTCCATCAGGTTCGGCTCGCCGGGGTGCAGCCCGACGTAGGAGGGCAGCGTGGTGGCGTCGGCGGTGGGCTCGATGGTGGTGGTCGAGGGGGAGGTGGTGGAGTCGGGCGGGGTGACCGCCGTGGACTCGGTGTGCGATGTGGTCATCGTGCGTTCTCCTCCTGATCAGGGTGTGACCGGGGGTCACTGGCGGAGCTGGCGCCGCACTTCCTGCCGGCTCAGCTCCTCCAGGCGCGCGAAGCGCTTGACGATGGCGGGGGCCGCCGCGGCGGTGACCTGCGGGTCGGGCTCGCCGGGCGACTCCAGGGCGTTGCGGACCGTGTGGCACAGCAGGTCGGCCCGCTCCTCGTCCCGGGCCGGAGCGCGTTCGGGAAACAGCACCTCGGCCTGGAAGAAGCCGGTGGCTGTCGACATGCAGACGTACATCTGCTGGTCGACGGTCAGGTCTTCGCGCACCAGACCGTGGGCGCGCAGGGTGGACAGCTGGGAGCGCAGCGTGTCGGTGCCCGCCTCGACCAGCTCCACCAGTTCCTTCTTGGCGATGTCGTTCAGGCGCCCGAGGATGTCGGAGTCGTCGAGGTAGAGGGCGCGCAGCACCGGGTCGTCCATGAAGTCCAGCAGGCACCCGCGCAGGGCCCGGCTGGGCAGGATGTTGCGGCTGTCGGCCCGCATCCGTGCCAGCTGTCTGCCGTGGTCGGCCGCCTTGGCGCGGAGCACCACGGCCAGCAGCAGCGCGTCCTTGTTCTTCCAGTGCAGGTAGACCGTGCCTTTGCCGACGTCCGCGCGGCGGGCGATCTCGTCGGCGGTCACGCGGCGGTAGCCCCAGGCGAGCAGCAGCTCGCTCGCGGCGTCCAGGATGCGTTCGCCCCGTTCCGTACGCTCGTCGGCTTCCACGGTCCTCCCTGACTCTGTGACCAGATTTCTCATCTGGTCACAGAGTCAACGTAGGAGGGGAGGCGCCTGCCAAGTAAGGCTGTTTCCGGCCGTACGGCGAGAATCGGTGCGGCGCCCGGTGATCGGCGGCGGACGGCAACCGGCGTCCGGTCCGGCCGGGTCGCGACACAAGCTCTTACGGCTCGACCAGCACCACCGTCGCATCGTCCCGCGACTTGCCGCGCGGGAACCGCGCCCCCTCCGGATCGGCACCCTCCAGCGCCCGTACCCGGTCGACCAGCGCCTGCGGCCCCTCCTTGCGCACCACCGCGAGACAGTCCGCCCACGAACCCTCACGAAAGACCTCGACCCACCGTGACGCGCCGTCACTGAGCGCGGTCAGCGACCGTACTTCGGCGCGCGGGGTGGAACCGGTGACCGCGCGGGCGGCCACCGACGGATCGGCCGCCGCGGTGAAGAAGCCGCCCTCGGCGTTGCGCAGCGCCTCGACGGCAGCCCCGTACTCGCGGCCTGCGGCGACGCGTTCGGCGGAGCCGCGCGGCAGGGCCCGCACGGCGTCGCGCAGGGCCTGTACGGCGGGCGGCAGTTCGTCCAGGCGGGTGTCCAGGACCGGCCGGACCGTACCGTCCGGATGCTCGACAAGCAGTACGGAATCGGACAGGACCAGGTACTCGACGGTGTCCGGCGACCACCGGGCGGCCACCGCGGTTGCCTGCGGAGTCCGTGCGTGAGAAAGGTCACAGGTGGAACGGTGAACTTCGGCCGTCCGGGAGATGGCGGCCGAAAGTGACTCAGGGAGCGTCATATCCCGGAATGAACCGGACAGTTCGAGCATCGCTCCGCCGAGTCGTGCGGTGTACCACGGCACGCCGTGCGCACAGCCGGTGTCGTCCGGCGGTGGGGTCACACCGTCCAGCAGGACCAGCACTCCGCCCTGGCCGGAGGCGGGCAGGGCGACGGACGCGTAGTCCTCGTTCGGGTGTTGGGGGTCTCCCGGCTCGGTGGCCAGTTCGATGCGCATGGCGGCCAGTCTGCCGCAGCGCGTCCGGTTTCCCGCGGTGTGCGGACTTCGCCGGGCTCGGGGACGTATCAGCAGGTCAGGGGGCGTGACAAGGGCCAAAAATCGCGGTCGTCCAAGGTGCGGGCGCGCATCTTTCCAGGAGCCGCACGGTTCTCCAAACCCGCTCGGGGGTTGCGCGAGGTTGCATCCCGGAACGGCCTGCGTCGCAAGTTGATGGCCAACTTCCGATTGATGTTCACTCATTCGAGTGGCCGGGTGTACGTTGCCGGGCCGCTGCGCGATGCCGGTGGAATGGTCGTGGCCCGGATCTTGGGAGGCGCCAGAACGCTCGTCGCGACGCGCAGAGCCGGGCTGCTTCCCTCGCGGACGTGTGAATTGCCGCGGTCTTCGCGCAGGTACGCGCCGCGAGCGAGGGCGAACCGGGTCCGCGGGACCACACGGTGTGGGCAGGCGAGACAGGAATGCGAGCAGCGGTGCGGAAGAAGCGGCTTCGGGACGGCGCGGTCGGGCCGGGATCACCGGCCGGTTCGTTTTCGGGTACGGCTCCGGGCGTGGGTGTGGACGCGGGTTCTGGCGTGCCTCCGGTCGCCGGCCTGCCCCCGGCCTCCGGCACGCCGCCTCTCGTGACCGGTGCGGTGCCGGGCAACACCGCGTTCGGAGCCGTCCCGCCGGGGAAGCCGGCGTCCGGTGACACCGTGCCCAGCGACGAAGGGGTCGGAAACTCCGTGCCCGCCGGGCCTGAGAAGCCCGAGGCCACGAACACCCCCAAGGCTGCGAACACCTCCGAGGCCGCGAAGCCCCCCGAGCCCGCACCCGCACCCAAGCCTGCCCCCACCCCCACCACCCCCGTCCCCGCCCCCACCGGCCGTCCCGCGCGCGTGCGCAACCGGCTGGTCGGTGCGGTGGCTGTCGCCGCGCTGGCCGTGCTCGGCGCCGGTGCGCCCGCCGTCGTGTCGGCCGTGGACGACACCCACGACTCCCAGCGGCTGGTCGACCTCGCCGGTCTGAACGCCCACGCGGTCACCCTCGCGCACTCCCTCGCCGACGAGCGGGACGCGATGACCGAGTACGTCGCGGGCGGGCGCTCCGCCAAGTCCGGCGGCGCCGGGGTGACGGAGGCCCAGCGGGGCCGCGTGGACCGCCAGATCAGCGAACTGCGCGCCGAGTCGCCCGGCGTGGCCGGCGCCACCGAGGCGTACCGGGCGGCCGACAAGCTGCTCGCCGCGCTGCCGCAGACCCGCCAGAAGGCGCTGTCCGGGCCGGGGCAGGTCATCGACACCTTCGATGCCTACACGGCCGTTGTCGAGGCGCTGGGTGCGCTCTCCGACGCCATCGCCCGCGACCTGCCCGCCCGTGCGAGCGGCGTCGCCCCGGACGTACGGGCCCTGCCGCAGCTCGGCCGCGCCACCGACCAGGCGGCCGCGGCCCGCGCCCTGCTCGTCCCGGCGCTCGCCTCGGGCGGCCCGCAGCCCCGGCTGACCGCGGCCGCGCAGCGGGCCTCGGTACGCGAACAGGCCGCGCTGGCCGCCTTCAAGCAGTCCGCGAGCCCCAAGGCGCGGGAGTCCTACGACCGCACCGTCAACGGCGGTGACGTCAACACCGCCGAGAGCTACCTCGCCAAGCTCACCGACCAGCCACGCCTGGACTCCGACGACCAGCGGCTGAGCAGCGCGCGGGTGAAGACCGCCCTCACCGCGCGGATCGGTCTGATGCGCAGCGTCGAGGCGTCGATGGCCACCGCCGACATCGACCGGCTGGGCGCGCTGCGCGACGACGACGTGACGGCGCTGGAGATCCGTATCGCGCTGGTGGGTGTCTGCCTGCTGCTGGCGATCGGTGCCAGCGTCTCCGCGTGGCGCTCGGTGACCCGGCCCCTCGCGGCGCTGCGGCTGGGTGCCAAGCGGGTGGCGGCCGATCCGGCGGGCGAGCCGCCGGTCGCGTTCAAGGGCCGCAACGACGAGTTCGCGGACGCCGTACGGTCCGTCAACGCCCTGCACGCCCAGGTGGGCGAGGTCGGGCGCCGGGTCGCCGAACTGGAGGGCGAACGCTCCCGGCTGGTCGGCGGACGCCGGCGGCTGGCCGCCGAGCGCGAGGTGCTCCAGGGCGAGCGGGAGTCGCTGCGCCAGGAGATCGCGGACCTCACCGAGCGGATGGCGGCGCTGCGCGACGGCGTCCAGGGCCGGTTCGTCAACCTGGCGCTGCGCACCCTGAACCTGGTCGAGCGCCAGCTGACCGTCATCGAGTCGCTGGAGCAGAAGGAACAGGACCCGGACCGGCTGGAGACCCTCTTCAAGCTGGACCACTTCGCCGCCCGGATGCGGCGCAACAGCGAGAACCTGCTGGTCCTGGCCGGTACGGAGCACAGTGCCGGGCAGCCGGGGCCGGTGCCGCTGCTGGACGTGCTGCGCGCCTCGATCAGCGAGATCGAGCGGTACGAGCGGGTACGCGTCCAGTCGCTGCCGCCGCACTCCCAGGTCGCCGGGTTCGCCGCCGACGACATCAGCCACCTCGTCGCGGAACTGCTGGAGAACGCCACCGCCTTCTCCCCGCCGGACGCCCATGTCGAGCTGTCCGGCTGGCTGCTGGAGAGCGGCGAGGTCATGCTCTCGGTGCAGGACGAGGGCATAGGGATGACCGCGGACCGGCTGGCGGAGCTGAACGACCGCCTCGCGGACGGGTCCGGCGGCGACAGTCCGGACACGGCGGACGAGACTCTCGGGCTCGGCCTGTACGTCGTCGTACGGCTCGCCGCCCGCCACGGTGTGCGCGTACAGCTGCGGGACCAGCAGCAGGGCGGGATCACGGCCGTCGTCGTGCTGCCCGCCGCCATCCTGCCCACCCGGCCGGCGCCGGGTTCCGTCGCGCCGCCGCTGCCCGGCGAGGGTGGCGTCATCCAGAATCTGCCGGGCTCGGTCGCCGAGGCCAACTCCAACACGCTCCAGACGCGGCTGCCGCGGCTGGCACCGGGCGGGGCGGACGCCGAGCCGCAGTCCGCGGAGGCGACTTCGGATGCGGACGGGGCCCCGGACGTGAACCCGGATGCGCCCGTGGCTCCGGCCCCGGAACCGGCCACGGCTCCGGCCGCCGAACCGGCCACGGAACCCGCCACAACGAGTGCCCCGGCACCCGGTACGGAACCCAACGCGGCGCCCGCCGCGAACGCACCGGCGCCCGCCGCGACCGACCCCTTCGTCGAGGCCGCGGAGCGCGCGGTGCAGGCGGCCGGACCCGAGGCGCCCGCCGGACCGGAGGCGCCCGCCGGACCCGGGGCGCCCGCCGCGACCGCGCCGGGCGACGGCCCGGAGCCCTCGGCGAGCCCGTACGGACCGCAGTCGCCCGGCCCGTACGCCGCCGGCACCGACGAGCACACCCGGCCGGGTACCACAACGCCCGACGCCCCGACCCCGGACAACGCGACCACCGACACCCCGCCCCCCGGTCGGCACGCCCG
The DNA here is from genome assembly GCF_055577005.1 of Streptomyces sp. NPDC033221. Classification (NCBI taxonomy): domain Bacteria; kingdom Bacillati; phylum Actinomycetota; class Actinomycetes; order Kitasatosporales; family Streptomycetaceae; genus Streptomyces; species Streptomyces sp. NPDC033221. Next base: position 76,367 of record NZ_JBVIQN010000040.1, read on the forward strand.
TCCGCAGGAGGGCGACGCCGTACCCGCCGACGAGGGCGCCGACGCGCCGCCGCGGCCCCGGTTGACCAGCCAGGGCCTGCCCAAGCGCACACCCAGGATCGTGCCGCAGAAGCCGCCGGCCGCTCCCCGTACGGGCAACGCGGCGGCCACCGCCGAGTCGCTGCGGGCCCGGCTCGGCGGCTTCCAGCAGGGGGCGCGGAACGGCCGGCGCGACGTCGAGGCCGAGATCGCGGAACGTACAGCGGAGCAGACCATCCCACAGACGGACACCGACGGAGCGGGGGCCCCGGGACAGAGCCACGTTGTCGAGGAGGCACGCGATTGAACGCGCAAGCGCCGGCTGCTTACGGACTGAGCAGTGAGGCACGGAATCTGCACTGGTTGCTGACCAACCTGGTCGATGAGGTGCCGGGCATCCGCTCGGTCGCCGTGGTCTCCTCCGACGGACTGCTGCTGCTCTCCTCCGACCCGGGAGCCGCCGCGGCGGTCTTCACGGCCGGGCAGCCCGGTGCGCCGAGGGGACCCCGCGGGTCCAGCGCGGACCTCGCCACCATCGTCTCTGGGCTGGGCAGCCTCACCACGGGCGCCGCCCGGCTGATGGACGGCGGGTCGGTCAAGCAGACGATGGTCGCGATGGACGAGGGCAGTCTCTTCGTCATGTCGGTCAGCGACGGCTCGCTGCTCGGGGTGCACGCCACCCCGGACTGCGACATGAACGTCATCGCCTACCACATGGCGCTGTTCGTCGGCCGGGCCGGCCACGTCCTGACCCCCGAACTCCGCAGCGAGCTGCGCAAGTCGATGGAGAGCGCCCAGTGAGCACCGCACCGAAGCTCCCCGTGCGCGGCGGGGACAAGAAACCCTCGCGCGTGCGCCCGTACTCGCTCACCGGCGGGCGGACCCGCTTCGGCCATGTGCTGCTCGTGGAGACGTTCGTGGCCGCGCTGGACGCTCCCGAGGAGCGGCGGGAGCTGACCTCCGGCGGCTGGGGCGACCGGGTGATGCCGGAGATGCGGGCGATCGTCGAGCTGTGCCGCCGGATGCGTTCGGTGGCGGAGATCTCCGCGCTGCTCAAGATGCCGCTGGGCGTGGTCCGCGTGCTGCTCAGCGACCTCGCCGACCAAGGAAAGATCCGCGTCTACGGCACCGGGCACGGCACCGGCCGGCCCGACCGCGCGCTGCTCGAAAGGGTGTTGGGTGGACTTCGCAGGCTCTGACACGATGACGGCCGCCGCGGGCGGGGCCGCCGGAGCGCCCGAAGCGCCCGTGGTGGCCGCCGAGGAGGCGGGGCTGCAGAGCTGGCAGACGGATCGTTCCCGCGCCCCCATAGCGACCAAGATCGTGGTGGCGGGCGGCTTCGGCGTGGGCAAGACGACGTTCGTGGGCTCGGTCTCCGAGATCACCCCCTTGCAGACCGAGGCGGTGATGACGCAGGCCAGCGAGGGCACGGACGATCTGTCCGCCACGCCGGAGAAGACCACGACCACGGTCGCGATGGACTTCGGGCGGATCACTCTCGACTCCGACCTGGTGCTGTACCTGTTCGGTACGCCGGGGCAGCAACGTTTCTGGTTCATGTGGGACGACCTGGTACGCGGCGCGATCGGCGCCGTCGTGATGGCCGACACCCGCCGGCTGGACGACTGCTTCCCCGCGCTGGACTACTTCGAGAGCTGCGGCCTGCCGTACATCGTCGCGGTCAACCACTTCGAGGGGACGGCCGAGTACGCCGTCGAGGACGTGCGCGAGGCGCTGACCGTGCCGCCGCACGTACCCGTCGTGATCATGGACGCGCGGCGGCGGATCACGGTCGTCGAAGCGCTGCTCGCGCTGGTCGCCCACGCCCTCGAAGCCACTCCCGAATAGCACCCGAGCGGCCCCGTACCGCCCCCCCGTACCGCCGCCCCCCCGTACCTGGGAAGAGAGCACCACCATGCGGAAGATACTCATCGTCGGAGCCGGCCAGTCCGGTCTCCAGCTCGCCCTCGGGCTGCAGTCCCAGGGCTATGAGGTCACCCTCATGTCCAACCGCACCGCGGACGAGATCCGCTCCGGCCGGGTCATGTCCACGCAGTGCATGTTCCACACCGCGCTCCAGCACGAGCGTGACCTGGCGCTGAACTTCTGGGAGAGCCAGGCCCCGCGCATCGAGGGCCTGGGCGTCTCCGTCGCCGCCCCCGGGAGCCACGCGGAGCCCGGCGGCACCCAGCGCGCCATCGACTGGGTGGGCAAGCTGGACGGGTACGCCCAGTCCGTCGACCAGCGCCTGAAGATGGCCGGCTGGATGGAGACCTTCGCGCAGCGCGGCGGGCAGCTGGTCATCCACGGCGCCGCCGTCTCCGACCTCGACTTCTTCGCGAGCCGCTACGACCTGACGCTGGTCTCCGCCGGCAAGGGCGAACTGGTGTCGATGTTCGGCCGGGACGCCTCCCGTTCCCCGTACGACGCCCCGCAGCGCGCGCTGTCCGTCGCGTACGTGCACGGCCTGGGCCCGCGCCCCGAGCATCCCGACTTCGACGCGGTGCGCTGCAACCTCGTACCGGGCGTCGGCGAGCTGTTCATCATGCCGACGCTGACCAACTCCGGCCGTGCCGACATCCTCTTCTGGGAGGGGATACCCGGCGGCCCGCTGGACGCCTTCGCGGGTGTGCGGGACCCCAACGAGCACCTGGCGACGACCCTGGAGCTGATGGAGCGCTTCACTCCCTGGGAGTACGCGCGAGCCACGAAGGTCGAGCTGACCGACGCCAACGGCACCCTGGCCGGGCGCTACGCGCCGACCGTGCGCAACCCCATCGGCCGGCTCCCCTCCGGCGGGCTGGTCCTCGGCGTCGCGGACGTCGTCGTCGCCAACGACCCGATCACCGGCCAGGGCTCCAACTCGGCTTCCAAGTGCGCCGCCTCGTACCTCGCCTCGATCGTCGAGCACGGCGACCGGCCCTTCGACGCGGAGTGGATGCAGACCGCGTTCGACCGCTATTGGCAGACCGCCCAGCACGTCACGAAGTGGACCAACGCGATGCTGGCGCCGCCGCCGGAGCACGTGCTGAACCTGATCGGCGCGGCCGGGCAGCTCCAGCCGGTCGCCGACCGGTTCGCGAACGGGTTCAACGACCCGGCGGACTTCGAGAACTTCTTCTTCGAGCCGGAGAAGACCGAGGCGTACCTCGCCTCGCTCGCCTAGCGGGCCGATCCGGGAGCCGGGCAGCTGACGTCCTTCGCCGGGGCCGCGCCAGTGAGCAGGTAGCGGTCCACGAGGGCGTCCACGCAAGGATTGTGGTTCCGGTACTGGCCGTGGTCGCCGCCCGCGACGGTGACCAGCCGGGAGCCGCGCAGGGCACGGTGGGACCGCAGGACGCCCTCGTAGTGGGTGGCGGGGTCGTGCCGTGAGCCGAGCATGAGCGTCGTCGGCAGGCCCTTGCCGGTGACGTGGACGCGTGGGGCGCGGGAGGCGGGCCAGGCGGCGCAGGCCGCCGTGAAGGCCAGGGCCCGCGCCCCGAGCAGCGGGTACGTCGTGGTGTACGCGGCCGTACGGCGGATCCAGCCGTCCATGTCCCGGCTCCACGGAGTGTCGTTGCAGGTCACCGCCGTGTACTCGGCGAGGAACCCCGGGCTGAGGTAGCGGCCGAAGACCTTCTCCGCCGTGTCGCGCTCGGCCGGTGTGGCGGTGTCCCAGTGGTCCAGGGCGGCGAGCGCGGTGGCCAGCGGGGCGAAGCCCTCGGCCGCGTTGTAGAGGGCCTGGCTGGTGCCGGAGTCCAGCCGGTTCGGCGTCATTCGCCGCCCATTGCCCAGATCGGACGGGTGGTCGCGCAGGGCCCGGCGCCGCGCTTCCCACTTCGCCTGCACCGCCGCGGCCGTACGCCCGTAGTGGTACGTCGCGTCGCGCGCGGCGAGCCAGGGCAGGAAGTCCCGCTCGAACCGGCGCTGGAAGCTGCGCGGCTGGTCCACCAGGAAGGACTCCCAGGTGCCGTCGAAAGCGACACTGCTGTCCAGGACGAGCCGGTCCACGCGGTGCGGGAACTCCGTCGCGTAATAGGCGCCGATCATGCCCGCGTACGAGGGCCCGTAATACGCGACCTTGCGGGCGCCGAGCAGCGCACGGAATAGATCCATGTCGCGGACTGTCTGGTCCGTGGTGAGGTACGGGGCCAGGCCGCCGCCGCGTTCCTGGCAGGCCCGGGCCAACTGCCGGGAACGCCGTACGACGCCCCGCACCGCCGAGGGCGAGCGGTCCCGGGAGTCGTCGCCGAAGAACGCGTCGAACTCCTCCTGCGTCTGGCAGGTCAGGGGCGTGCTGAGCGGCAGGCCGCGCTGGTTGAAGCTCACGATGTCGTACGCGGCGGCCACCGCGGGCGACTCCTCGGCGAAGCCCGCCGGTCTGAGCAGGCCCTGGCCGCCCGGCCCGCCCGCCGCCATCATCAGGACGCCCCGCCGGGCCGCCGGTCCGGCCGCCCGGTGCCGGGACACGGAGACGCTGATGTCCGGGCCGTTCGCCGGGTGGTGCCAGTCGCGCGGCACGGTCATCGTCGCGCACTCCAGCGATGGCGCGCCTTCGCAGGCCTGCCAGGCGAGCCGCTGCTGCGTATAGCGCGCGGGAAGGCCCGTACCGCCACTGCCTGCCGCCGTGACGGCTCCCGTCGCTGCCGCCGCCGGCCCGGTGGCCGCCGGCAGCAGGGCCGCGACCGTCGCGGTCACCAGTCCCGCGACGGCGCAGCCACGCCGCCGTTTTCCCCATATCCGCATCGTCGTCGTTCCTCCCCGAGGCATGCGTACGCCCGTATGGCAGTACTGCTGTGCAGCCGTACGGGAACGATGCTGCGGTGCGGGGCCGGGCGAATCGATCACACAGGCTTCACTTGTGCGGTGGCACCAGTGCCACCCCGCGGTCGGGGCGGACCGCGCCCAGGAGCGGGTTCGACGCGATGGGGGAGACCTTGACGCGGGCGCCCGGGCGGGGCGCCTGGACCACCATGCCGTCGCCCAGGTACATCGCGACGTGCGTGGCGCCGGGGAAGTAGAGCACCAGGTCACCGGGGCGCAGCGCCCGCAGCGGCACATGCGGGAGTCGCCGCCACTGCTCCTGGCTGGTGCGCGGAATGGCGCGTCCGGCGTGCGACCAGGCCTGTGAGGTCAGGCCGGAGCAGTCGAAGGAGTCGGGCCCTTGCGCGCCCCATACGTACGGTTTGCCGACCTGCCGGAGGCCGTACCGGACGGCCCGGTCCCCGCTCGCCGACGGCTCCCGGGACCCGCTCAGCTCGCCGGAGGACAGCAGGCTGCGCTGCGCTTCGTCCGTACCTTCCTGCTCCAGCCGTCCCAGTTCGGCGAGCTGGTCCTCGGAGAGTGTCGAAAGCAGTTCCTCGACCTCCTTGAGGCGGCCCTCGACCGCGTCCCGCTGCTGCCGGCGCCGCTCGGTGAGCACCTGCTGCTCGTCCAGCGCGGCGCGCGCCGCCTTCGCCAGCTCGTTCGCGCGCTTCTCGTTGCCGGTGAGCCGGGCGACGGTGGCGGCCTGGCTGCCGGCCGCCTCCTGGAGGAGGTGGCCCTCCTCCAGCACCTCCCGCGGGTCGGCGGAGAGCAGCATGCGCAGGTACGTGGACAGTCCGGCGGCGGCGCTGCCCTGGTACTGCTGGCGCGCCAGCCGCCCCGCGTCGGCCTGCCCGTCGGCGAGCCGGGTACGCGCCCGGGCCAGCCGGACGTTGAGGTCCTGTGTCTCCTTGCGCTGTGCCTTCAGGTCCTCCTCGGTGGCGTTGTACGTCTCGGTGGCCTGTTCGGTCCGCCGGTAGAGGTCCTGGAGCCGGGTCAGCAGACGGCGGAGCGAGGCATCGTCGCCGGTGCCGGCCGCGCCGGACACATCCGGCAGCTCCAGGGCCCCGGCTGCTGCCTCGGTACCGGCCCCCGCCGCCCCAGCCACCTCTCCTGTCCCGGCCGTGGTCTCGGCCGTGGTCGCGGCCGGGTCCGGCTCCGGGACGGCGTGTACGGGGGCGGCGGGCAGCGTCAGGGCGACCGCGCCCACCAGCGCCGTCACGCAGACCGACCGTACGATCCGCCCCGGCCGGGACCGACCCGGCCCGGGCCGGGCCGACATGCACCGCTGCGACACGAACCCACCTCCGACGGACAGCTGCGGCCCGGCGGACCCGTGGCCCGCCGCCCGATTCGTTCGGATCGTGCCACGGTGGCCGTATCCCTGCCGTGGGGGTGCGGCCACCGGAGCGGTATGGTCACCCGATCGGCGGCCGACGGCGTGTCCCGGCGCCCGGAAGCGCCCCCGGCGTGCTGTCGTCGCGCTGCTGAGGTGCAGTCAGCTTCCGTAGTACGCATCGAAGTTCTTCTGGAACTCCCAGGTACCGAAGCGGTCCCAGTTGACCGACCAGGTCATCAGGCCCCGCATGCCGGGCCAGCGGCCGTGGGTGCGGTAGCCGCCGCAGTCGGTGTCCCGGGTGAGGCAGTTGAGGGCCTTGGTGACCTCGGCGGGCGCGGTGTGCCCGTTGCCCGCGTACGGGGAGGCGGGCAGGCCGATGGCGACCTGGGACGGCTTGAGCGCGGGGAAGAGGTTGTTCTGGTTGCCGGCGACCGGGAAGCCGGTAAGCAGCATGTCGGTCATCGCGATGTGGAAGTCCGCGCTGCCCATGAAGTGGTACTGGTTGTCCAGGCCCATGATCGGGCCGGAGTTGTAGTCCTGTACGTGCAGCAGGGTCAGGTCGTCGCGCAGCGCGTGGATGACGGGCAGGTACGCGCCGGCGCGCGGGTCCTGGCCGCCCCAGGGCCCCGAACCGTAGAACTGGTAACCGAGCTGGACGAAGAACGTCTCCGGCGCCATGGTCAGGGTGAACCCGGCGCCGTACCGGGCCTTGAGGGTCTTCACCGCCGAGATCAGGTTGACGATGGTCGGGGTCTTCGGATTCTTGAAGTCGGTGTCGCCGGTGGCCAGCGAGAGGGAGTGGCCCTCGAAGTCGATGTCCAGGCCGTCCAGCCCGTACCGGTCGATGATCGCGCCGACCGACTGCACGAACCGGTCGCGGGCGGCCGTGGTGGTCAGCTGCACCTGCCCGTTCTGCCCGCCGATCGAGATCAGCACCTTCTTGCCGGCGGTCTGCTTCGCCTTGACCGCGGCTTTGAACTCCGCCTCGGTCTCCACTCCGGGACACTCCGTCCTGGGGCAGAGCGAGAAGCGGATGTCGCCGGAGGCGGCGGAGGTCGGCTCGCCGAAGGCCAGGTCGATGATGTCCCAGCTGTCCGGTACGTCGGCCAGACGGGTGTAGCCGGAGCCGTTGGCGAAGCTGGCGTGGAGGTAGCCGACGAGGGCGTGCTCGGGGAGGGCCTGGGTGCGGGCGGCCGGTCCCGGGTGGCCGGCCGTGGCGGGCGGCGGCCCGGCCTGGGCGGGGGAGGCGAACAGGGCCGCGGCACCGAGAAGGCCGGCGGCCACGGCGGCCAGGGGTCTCTTGAACGGAACGCGTCCATGACTGGGGCTGCGGCGCATGGGGGGTCTCCTTGTCGACGGCGGTACGGAGGGGACGTACGCGGGTGCCGAAGGTGGGAGGGGGCCGCCCCTGCGGAGCGGGGCCTTGCCAGGGAGGCGCAGGCGCGGCTCCCCCTGGGCAGGCAGCAAACAGGACTAGACCAGTACTGTCAATGGTCCGGACCAAGACGGGAAGGGGTGGACGCTGTCTCGCCGATCGCTCAACGCCGCTTCATCCACGCCCACTTGGGCCCGCCCTGCGGCCTGCCCTCCGGGTCGTACTCGTACTTCCACCCCCGGGGCAGCCCCAGCCGCCCCACGCGCCCCGGCGCCCGCCGGTACAGATGCACCGTCGGCGGGGTGCCGTCGTCGTTCGGTACCGGGATCTCGTACGTCTTCGGCGGCTGGCCGGTCGCGCCGACGAGGACCGGCAGCACCCGCCCATCGAGCGGGCCGCCGGTGAACGGGGTGTTCTCGCTTCTCACCCCACCAGTCTCACATCGATTGACGGGCCGGTGAAAGCGCAGGTCAGGCCACTTGGAGCAGGGCCGTGCCGGAACGCGGGCCGTGGAACGCGGCCCGGGTCACAGGAGGTGGGCGGCGTCGGCCACGATCGGCAGGATGCGCCGGGCCAGCACGCCGACCGGGCCCTCGGAGGTCTCCATCGCCAGCGCCGCCCGCGCCACCTGTGCGGCCTGCTCGTCGGTGGCCGCCGTCGCGGTCAGCAGGGCGACGAAGTGGTCGACCAGCCAGTCCCGCAGTTCGTCCAGCGGCGGCTGCTTGTCCTCGTCCAGCCAGATCAGGGAGGCGGCCTCGACGGCCGTGATCCACGTACGGACCGCCATCCGCAGCCGGGGGGAGGGGGCGGTGGCGCCGAGGTGGTGCAGGATCTGCTCGGCGGCCGTGCGCCGTACCTCGTCGACGATCGCGGACGTACGGGCCGTCTCGACGACGCTGCCGCCCTGGAGCAGGGCGCTGAACCCCGCGTCGTGCTCGTCGACGAACGCCAGATAGCGGTCGAGCGCCCGGCCGAGGCGCTGCGTCAGCGGGCCGTCCTCCGGCTCGTCGAAGCAGCCCTCCAGTATGTCGGCCGCGCTGCGCAGTGCGGCCTCGTACAACTGCTGCTTGCCGCCCGGGAAGTAGCGATATACGAGCGGCCGGGACACCTCCGCGGCGGCCGCGACGTCGTCCAGTGAGACGTCCTCCGGGGCGCGCTGGGCGAACAGGCCCAGGGCGGCGGTCAGGAGTTGGGAGCGGCGCTGCTCGACGCTGAGCCTGCGGTAGGCGGGTCGGGGTACTGCTGGGGCGGTGCCGCTGCCGTTCATTCCAGCAGCGTAACCGGCCTGCCGGGAAAGCGCGGGGGTGGGTTCGGGGGCCCGGGGGCGCGTTCGTGTGCGCGGGCCCGCGCACGCCGGTGCGCCCCCGGCCCAGGGAGCACCAAAAAAAAAAAAACCCCCACCGCAACCACATTCCCCAGGTTGCCCCAACAACCCCCAAATCCTCCCCAGCTCTTGGACCCCGCCAC
>NZ_JBVIQN010000041.1:0-75057 GCF_055577005.1 Streptomyces sp. NPDC033221
AAGAAGACAGATAACCAACCAAACCCCCCCCCCCCCCCCCCCCCCCCCCCCCCCCCCCCCCCCCCCCCCCCCCCCCCCCCCCCCCCCCCCCCCCCCCCCCCCACCGGTGGACGTACGGGCCCGAACACGCCACGCCCGCGTGTTCGGGCCCGTACGTCGTCAGGGCCCCGTGGCGCCGGTGAGCCTGCGCTCACAGCGAACAGTTGACAATGCGGGATGGCGCCCGCCGACCAGCGCGTTAGGGTCCGTAGATACGAGGGCAGGGGAGTAGCCGTAACGGCGCCGGCGGAGCACGCCGCGCCCTCCCCGCGCCCCAGAAGACGACGCTGAGACGGCCCTGGGCCGTCCGACAACGAGCAGGTGGACACGTGACGATCCCGATGCCTTCCGCCGCCGCTGAGCCGACCTTCGGTGGCCTCGGCGACCAGGTCTACAACCGGCTGCTCGGCGAGCGGATCATCTTCCTCGGCCAGCCGGTCGACGACGACATCGCCAACAAGATCACCGCGCAGCTGCTGCTCCTCGCCGCTGACCCGGACAAGGACATCTTCCTTTACATCAACAGCCCGGGCGGCTCGATCTCGGCCGGCATGGCGATCTACGACACCATGCAGTACATCAAGAACGACGTGGTCACCATCGCCATGGGCCTCGCCGCCTCGATGGGCCAGTTCCTGCTGAGTGCCGGCACCCCGGGCAAGCGCTTCGCGCTGCCGAACGCCGAGATCCTCATCCACCAGCCCTCCGCGGGCCTGGCGGGCTCCGCGTCGGACATCAAGATCCACGCCGAGCGGCTGCTGCACACCAAGAAGCGCATGGCCGAGCTGACCGCCCAGCACACCGGTCAGACCGTCGAGCAGATCACCCGCGACTCCGACCGGGACCGCTGGTTCGACCCGCAGGAGGCCAAGGCGTACGGCCTCATCGACGACGTGATGACCACGGCGGCCGGCGTTCCGGGCGGAGGCGGCACCGGGGCCTGAGCCCCGGACGACTCGCCACCCAGCCGACTCCAGCCCCTTTGACCGCCACCAGGACGGTGAACCTCCAGATGAACAACTTCCCCGGCCGTAGCCTCTACGAGCGCCCGGACGCCCCGCAGGCAGAGTTCCAGGGCCAGCCCGCCGAGTCCCGCTACATCGTTCCGCGCTTCGTCGAGCGCACCTCGCAGGGCGTGCGCGAGTACGACCCGTACGCGAAGCTCTTCGAAGAGCGCGTGATCTTCCTCGGCGTGCAGATCGACGACGCGTCGGCCAACGACGTCATGGCGCAGCTGCTGTGCCTGGAGTCGATGGACCCCGACCGGGACATCTCGATCTACATCAACTCGCCCGGCGGCTCCTTCACGGCGCTGACCGCGATCTACGACACGATGCAGTTCGTCAAGCCCGACGTCCAGACGGTCTGCATGGGCCAGGCGGCCTCCGCCGCGGCCGTGCTGCTCGCCGCCGGCACCCCCGGCAAGCGGATGGCGCTGCCCAACGCCCGCGTGCTGATCCACCAGCCGTACAGCGAGACCGGCCGCGGCCAGGTGTCCGACCTGGAGATCGCCGCCAACGAGATCCTCCGCATGCGGACGCAGCTGGAGGACATGCTGGCCAAGCACTCCACCACGCCGATCGAGAAGATCCGCGACGACATCGAGCGCGACAAGATCCTGACCGCCGAGGAGTCCCTCGCGTACGGTCTGGTCGACCAGATCGTCTCGACCCGTAAGACGGCCGCCTCGGTCTGATCGCGTACCGTCCAGAAGTGAGCCGGACACAACGCCCCCTTGGACCGGGTTGACCGAGTCGGTCCAAGGGGGGCCCGTACGGGGGGCCCGGCAAGGTACCGTCGATAGGCAAGCACCCGGGTCCGCGGAGCAATGCGGATCCCAGGCGAAGGGGAAGCACCTCGTGGCACGCATCGGTGACGGCGGCGACCTGCTCAAGTGCTCGTTCTGCGGGAAGAGTCAGAAGCAGGTGAAGAAGCTCATCGCGGGACCTGGTGTGTACATCTGCGACGAGTGCATCGACCTCTGCAACGAGATCATCGAGGAGGAGCTCGCCGAGACCTCCGAGGTCCGCTGGGAAGAACTGCCCAAGCCCCGGGAGATCTACGAGTTCCTGGAGAGCTACGTCGTAGGCCAGGAGCCCGCCAAGAAGGCGCTCTCGGTCGCCGTCTACAACCACTACAAGCGGGTCCAGGCGGGTGAGAACGGTGGCGCGCGCGGCGGCGACGACGGCATCGAACTCGGCAAGTCCAACATCCTGCTGCTCGGCCCCACCGGCTCCGGCAAGACGCTGCTCGCGCAGACGCTCGCCCGGATGCTCAACGTCCCGTTCGCCTTCGCCGACGCGACGGCGCTGACGGAGGCCGGCTATGTCGGCGAGGACGTCGAGAACATCCTCCTCAAGCTGATCCAGGCCGCGGACTTCGACATCAAGAAGGCCGAGACCGGCATCATCTACATCGACGAGATCGACAAGGTCGCCCGCAAGAGCGAAAACCCGTCGATCACCCGTGACGTCTCCGGCGAGGGCGTCCAGCAGGCCCTGCTGAAGATCCTGGAGGGCACCACCGCCTCGGTGCCCCCGCAGGGCGGCCGCAAGCATCCGCACCAGGAATTCATCCAGATCGACACGACGAACGTGCTGTTCATCGTGGGCGGTGCGTTCGCCGGCCTGGAGAAGATCATCGAGGCCCGGTCCGGCGCCAAGGGCATCGGCTTCGGCGCCAACATCCGCTCCAAGCGGGAGATCGAGTCCAAGGACCAGCTCCAGGACGTCATGCCCGAGGACCTGGTGAAGTTCGGGATGATCCCGGAGTTCATCGGCCGGCTGCCCGTGCTGACCTCGGTGCACAACCTGGACCGCGAGGCGCTTCTGCAGATCCTGCTGGAGCCGCGCAACGCGCTCGTCAAGCAGTACCAGCGCCTGTTCGAACTGGACGGCGTGGAGCTGGACTTCGACCGTCCGGCCCTGGAGGCCATCGCCGACCAGGCCATCCTGCGCGGCACCGGCGCGCGCGGCCTGCGCGCCATCATGGAGGAGGTCCTCCAGTCGGTGATGTACGAAGTCCCGTCCCGCAAGGACGTGGCCCGCGTCGTCATCACCGAGGACGTCGTTCACTCCAACGTGAATCCCACGCTGGTGCCCCGCAACCGCGGCGGCGAGTCCGGCGAGCACCACGAGAAGAGCGCATAAGCCGCCCGTTCCCCCCGCACGGACGGCTGGGGCCGCCCCGCGACCACCGGTCGCGAGGCGGCCCTCGTGTTTGCCCCCGGCCCCCGGCTACTGCGCGGTACGGGTCTCGCCGCGTACGACGGCGGTGGTGTCCGCGTACTGCGCCAGGTTGATGTCCGAGGAGGAGCGCAGCGCGCCGTTCATGTACAGCAGCACCGCGGCGGTCGAGCCGTCGGCCCAGCCGCACACCGGCGCGTAGCCGAACTTCGCGTTCTTCACGACCTCACAGTCGATCGTGACGCCGCCGGCCTTGCCGGGCCGGAACGTCTCGCGCTGCCGCACCACGGTCGTCTCGCCGTCGCTGGTCACCCCGGTGAACATGCCGTCCACCACACGGTCCGGATCGGGGATGGTGCCGTAGCCACCGGAGATCATCAGGGCGGTGCCGCGGCTGTCGCGGGCGCCCCGGTAGCGGCCGATCTCCTGCGTCATCCCGGGCGGCGGCGAGCCCAGCCTCAGGCCCTCGCGCTGCAGCGCCGCCTTGTCCTTCTCCAGCGTGTACGCGCCGTCGTCGACCGTCCTGGGCGTCGTCAGCCGCATCCGCTCCCCGCCGTCCTCCTCGGACGGCTTCGCGTCGGACGAGCCGGGGCGGCCGGAACCGGTCGTGGGCGCGGGGGAGTTACCGCCGCCGCGGGCCCGCACGGGATCGCCGTTGTCACCGCCCGAGGTGAGCATCACGACCCCGCCGATGATGGCGCCCACCAGCACGACACCGGCGGCCACCCCCGCGATGATCTTCCCGGTGCTGCTGCCACCGGGCGGCCCGGGCGGCCCCGGGGGACCGGGCGGGGGGAACTGCGGCGGCTGCATGGGCTGCTGCGGGGCCTGCGGCTGCTGCGGAGCGCCGTACCCGTACGGGCCGGGCGGCGGTCCCTGAGGGGAACCTTGGGGCGGTCCCTGGGGCGGCCCCTGGGGCGGTCCGAAACCCCCGCCCTGCTGCGGCGGCTGCCCACTCCCCCCGTACGGCCCCTGCGGCGGCTGCCCGCTGCTCCCGTACGGGCCCGGCGGCGGTTGGCTGAAGCTCATTGCGTGTCCCCCCTGGGACGGTCGGTACGGTCGCGGCGGTTACTTCTCGTGGCGCACCGCGTCACGGATCTGGCGGGTCTTCTCGGAGAACTCCTGGGCCGAGAAGGCGGCGCCGGTGGACTTGCCGGGCGACTCCACCCCGCTGTTGATGGCGATGCCGACCGCGCTGGAGTCGCCCCATACGCACCACGTCACCGTGCTCGTCGCGGTGAGGCCGCTCTGCGACAGGGTGGCCTTGACCGCCTTGCACTTCATGACCGAGCCGTCGAAGCCGTCCGGTGAGAACTCCGTCACCGGGGTGACGGTCTCCACCTTGGCACCCCGGGTGTTGCTCTTCTCCGACTTCTCCTCGATCCCGGCGATCATCTTGTTCACCGTGCTCTTGGGGTCGGCGACCTTGCCGTAGACACCGGTGAGGGTCAGCGGCTGCCCCTTGCCGTTCGCGTAGGTGCCCTGGACGCCGGTGCCCTCGGTGATGCCCAGGGCCTTGGTCTTCGGGTCGGCGGACTCGTCCTTCTTCGTGTCCTTGCCCTCCGCCTTCTTGAACGTACCGTCGAGCAGCTCGGACGGCATGGAGATCGTGTACGGCTGCACGTCCCCGCCCGGCCCGAAGGCGTAGTACGCGCCCACGCCGATGCCCGCCACGGCCGCCACCGCCAGGATGCCGAGGGTGATCTTCACGCCCTTGCCCTTGCCGCCGTTCTGCGGCTGCTGCCCGTAACCGGGCTGCTGGCCGTAGGGCGCCTGCGGCTGCTGGGGATAGCCGGGCTGGGGAGCCTGCTGCGGGTAGCCGTACGGCTGCTGCGGGGGAACCTGGCCGCCCTGCTGCGGGTAGCCGCCGTACCCGGGCTGCCCGACCGGCTGCTGCGGCGGCTGCCCGTACGGAGCGGGCTGCTGCGGCGGCTGGCCGTACGGGCCGGGAGGCGGCTGGTGGTAGCTCATTGGGCGGGTTCCCCTCGTGGCAACTGACGGCGCCCGATGACGCCCGTCACAGTTGATGTCTGTGCGTCGCCAACATCCTGTACGACGCCACTGTCAGCCGGTCCTCCGGGGGCCAAACCGATTCGAGACTGCGACATCCGCGCCCGTACACTGAGCGTCGTGACCGAGAACACTCAGCAGAGCCCCCGAGACGGCGGGCCGAACAGCAGCCCCACTGAACTGCCGACCCAGTACGCGCCGGCCGAGGTAGAGGGGCCGCTGTACGAGCGCTGGGTGGAGCGGGGGTACTTCGAAGCGGACGAGAAGAGCGACAAGCCGCCGTACACGATCGTCATTCCCCCGCCGAACGTCACCGGATCGCTCCACCTCGGGCACGCCTTCGAGCACACCCTCATCGACGCCCTCACCCGCCGGAAGCGGATGCAGGGCTACGAGACGCTGTGGCAGCCCGGTATGGACCACGCCGGCATCGCCACCCAGAACGTCGTCGAGCGCGAGCTGGCCAAGGAGGGCGTCTCGCGCCACGACCTGGGCCGGGAGGCGTTCGTCGAGCGGGTGTGGCGCTGGAAGGGCGAGTCCGGCGGGCAGATCTCCGGGCAGATGAAGCGCCTGGGTGACGGCGTCGCGTGGTCGCGCGAGCGGTTCACGATGGACGAGGGCCTGTCCAAGGCCGTCCAGACGATCTTCAAGCGGCTCTACGACGACGAGCTGATCTACCGCGCCGAGCGCATCATCAACTGGTGCCCGCGCTGCCTGACCGCCATCTCGGACATCGAGGTGGAGTACCAGGACGACGAGGGCGAGCTGGTCTCGATCCGGTACGGCGAGGGGGAGGCGTCCATCGTCGTCGCCACCACCCGCGCCGAGACGATGCTCGGTGACACCGCTGTCGCGGTCCACCCCGAGGACGAGCGCTACCGCCACCTGGTCGGCACGGAGATCGAGCTGCCGCTGACCGGCCGCCGTATCCCGGTCGTCGCCGACGAGCACGTCGACCCGGAGTTCGGCACCGGCGCGGTCAAGGTCACCCCGGCCCACGACCCGAACGACTTCGAGATCGGCCGCCGGCACGACCTGCCCAACCTCGCGGTGCTGGACGAGCGCGGCGTGATCACCGCGCACGGCCCCTTCGAGGGCCTGGACCGCTTCGAGGCCCGCTCCGCGATCGTCGCCGCGCTGCGCGCCGAGGGCCGCATCGTGGCCGAGAAGCGCCCGTACACCCACTCGGTCGGCCACTGCTCGCGCTGCAAGACCACCATCGAGCCCCGGCTGTCCATGCAGTGGTGGGTCAAGGTCGGCCCGCTCGCGCAGGCCGCCGGTGACGCGGTCCGCGACGGCAAGGTGGACATCCATCCCAAGGAGATGGAGTCCCGCTACTTCGGCTGGGTCGACAACCTCCACGACTGGTGCATCTCGCGCCAGCTGTGGTGGGGCCACCGCATCCCGGTCTGGTACGGCCCGAACGGCGAGGTCGTCTGCGTCGGCCCGGACGACGAGGTGCCGACGGGCGACGGCTGGACGCAGGACACGGACGTCCTGGACACCTGGTTCTCGTCCGGCCTGTGGCCGTTCTCCACCCTCGGCTGGCCGGAGAAGACCGCGGGCGTCGAGAAGTTCTACCCGAACTCGGTGCTGGTCACCGGCTACGACATCCTCTTCTTCTGGGTCGCCCGGATGATGATGTTCGGCCTGTACGCGATGGACGGCACCCCGCCGTTCAAGACCATCGCCCTGCACGGCATGGTCCGCGACGAGCGCGGCAAGAAGATGTCGAAGTCCTTCGGCAACGCGGTCAACCCGCTGGACTGGATGGACAAGTACGGCTCGGACGCCGTCCGCTTCACCCTGGCCCGCGGCGCCAACCCGGGTACGGACGTGCCGATCGGCGAGGACTGGGTCCAGGGCTCGCGCAACTTCGCCAACAAGATCTGGAACGCCACCCGCTTCGCACTGATGAACGGCGCGACGGTCGAGGGCGAGCTGCCCCCGGCCGAGCGGATGTCGGCGACCGACCGGTGGATCCTCTCCCGGCTCAACACGGTCGTCGCCGAGGTGGACGCGTACTACGACGATTACCAGTTCGCCAAGCTGTCGGACACCCTCTTCCACTTCGCCTGGGACGAGGTCTTCGACTGGTACGTCGAGCTGTCCAAGACGACCTTCATGGCGGGCGGCCCGGCCGCCGACGCCTCGCGCCGGGTGCTCGGCGAGGTCCTGGACGTCACCCTGCGTCTCCTCCACCCGGTCGTGCCGTTCGTCACGGAGACGCTGTGGACGACGCTGACCGGCCGTGAGTCCCTGGTGATCGCCGAGTGGCCGGCTGACAGCGGCTTCCGTGACGCGGCGGCCGAGCGGGAGATCGAGACCGTTCAGCAGGTCGTCACCGAGGTCCGCCGCTTCCGGTCCGACCAGGGCCTCCAGCCGGGCCAGAAGGTTCCGGCGCAGCTGGAGCTGGCCGGTACGCAGCTCGCCGCCCACGAGGCCGCGATGCGGTCGCTGCTGCGCCTCCAGCCCGCGGGCGAGGACTTCACCGCCACCGCGTCGCTCCCGGTCGCGGGCGCGACGGTGGCGCTGGACCTGTCGGGCGCCATCGACGTGGAGGCCGAGCGCAAGCGGCTGTCGAAGGACCTGGCCGCCGCCGAGAAGGAGAAGGCGCAGGCCAACGGGAAGCTCGGCAACGAGGCGTTCCTGGGCAAGGCCCCGGAACACGTCGTCGCCAAGATCCGTACGCGGCTGGAGACGGCCGAGGCCGACATCGTGCGCATCAGTGCGCAGCTGGAGGCCCTGCCCAAGGCGTGACGCCGGGCGCCGGGGCGGTCCCCGGCGCGTGGCTCTCCGCAGGCCCCTCGTCCTTACAGGCGGGGGGCCTGCGCCGTCCCGAGCCGCGCCGGTCGCCGCGTTCCCGTACCGGCCACAGCAGGACGTACGCCGTCGACACGGCCACGAACGCCAGCCGGATCAGGCCGCGCGCCGAGTCGTCGGGCACCACGAAGACGCTGCCGTACAGGATCAGCAGCGCCAGCCAGCTCCACCAGGGCACCAGTCGTCGCTGGCCGATGACGTCCCACAGCAGCGTGCCGAGCAGTACGGACGCGGTGTAGTACGTGTAGACGCTGGGGTCCAGGACGATACGGGCGTTGGCGCCCAGCAGGACGACCGCGGCCCAGCGTCCCCGCCACACCGCCAGGCAGCCCAGCAGCAGGCCCAGCGCGAACTGCGCCGGACGGTCCCAGCCGGGCGTCTCCGGGTCGGCCACGCCCAGCCAGCGCAGCGCGGATGCCGGATGGTTGGGGATGGCGAACTTGGCCGCCGAGAACGAATGGAGGTCACCGACGAAGAACGGCAGCCAGGCCACCGCGACCAGGCCCGCCATCCACAGCCCCGCGCGCAGCCACTTCTCCTTCGGCAGCGCGAGCAGCAGCGGCACGAAGGCCAGCGCGGTCGGCTTGGAGTCCATCGCGAGGGCCAGGAAGGCACCGGTCAGCGCGGCGTTGCCGCGGGTCACCGACCGTACGGCCAGGGCCGTGAAGAACAGGGCGAGGACGTCGTCCAGGTGCCCGAAGCGGACCGAGACCTCGATCCACATGGGGATGAAGGCCAGCCCGGCTATCAGGACGCGCTGCCGCAGCCGCTGGTGGTTGGTGCCGGTGCCCAGGAAGTGCCAGGCGGCGCTGCGGCCGGCCAGCACCACGATCACCAGGCCGAGCAGCGACATCAGGGCCGCGGCCAGGAACTGGCCGGTGTGCTCGGGGAACGGGTTGAACAGGCCGGCCACCAGGAAGCTGACCGGGCCCATCTGGAGTTCGGGGTGGTGGGCGTAGAGGTTGAGGCCGCCGGTGCCGTCACCGGAGGAGCCCTGGTAGATCAGCTCGCCGCCGGTGCGCAGGTAGTGCCAGGAGAATCCCCCGTTCGGCTCGACCACGACGAACCACAGCACGGTCCACGCGGTGAGCAGCACCAAGTGCATCCGCTGACTGATGGCCGGGACACGCACGTTCTTCAGCTCCTGACCCTGCCCGGCGGCCCGGTGGCCGTACGCCGCCGCCCCCGGGACCCGTTTCTTCCGGATTTCTTCGATCTTCGTGTCGGTCAAGGCTCACAGAGCCCGCCGGGGAAGATGCGGGCAGGGGGGTGGTGCGTTGCCCCGGGACGGCGATCAGAGGCGTGCGTCACGGTGGGCGGCGGCCGCCGGGTTCTCATCCGCCTCTCATCGAGACGGTGGACCATGGGCCCGCAAACGGGAGCGAAACGTACGTATCCAGCCGCATGCGCCGTCCAGCGACGAGGAGCCGCGCCACCCATGAACAAACCCCTGCGCCGTGTCTCGGTCTTCTGCATCCTGCTGATCCTCGCGCTGCTGGCGTGGGTCACCTGGCTGCAGGGCGCCAAGGCATCCACGTTCTCGGACGATCCGCATAATCCACGCGTTTCCATAGCCAAGTACGCGAATCCGCTGGGCAACATCCTCGTCGACGGACAGCCGGTGACCGGCTCCACCGCCACCGACGGCACCCTCAAGAACAAGCGGACGTACCGGAACGGCCCGCTCTACGCCCCCGTCACCGGCTTCACCTCGCAGATCTTCGGCAGCAACCAGCTGGAGAGTCTGTACGGCGACCTCCTCGACGGCTCGGACAGCCGCCTGCAGACCCCGGGCGACGCGCTGACCCGCCAGCGGCCCAAGGGCGGCGACGTGGCCACCACCATCGACTCCAAGGTGCAGAAGGCCGGTTACGACGCACTCGGGAACAAGACCGGTGCGGCGGTCGCCCTCGACCCGGCCACCGGCAAGATCCTCGGCATGGTCAGCACGCCCTCGTACGACCCGGGCAAGTTCGCCGGCTCCGGCAGCGGCGACCAGAAGGCGTGGAAGGACCTGTCGGGCGACAAGAACCACCCGGAGATCAACCGCGCGCTGCGGCAGCCGCTGCCGCCCGGCTCCACCTTCAAGCTCGTCGTCGCGGCGGCCGCGCTGGAGAACGGCCTCTACTCCTCCGTCGACGAGGCCACCGACAGCCCCGACCCGTACGTCCTCCCCCACACGCACACCACGCTGAAGAACGAGAGCGCCTCCGCGCCCTGCAAGAACGCGAACATCCGCACCGCGCTTCAGTACTCCTGCAACACCGTCTTCGCCAAGATGGCCGCCGACCTGGGCCAGGACAAGGTCCGCGCGCAGGCCGAGAAGTTCGGCTTCAACGACGGCAAGCTGGACACCCCGGTACGGGCCGGCAAGAGCCTCTACCCGCAGGGCATGGACAAGGCGCAGACCGCGCTCTCCGGCATCGGCCAGTTCGACGACACCGCGACGCCGCTCCAGATGGCCATGGTCTCCGGTGCCATCGCCAACGGCGGCGAACTCCAGAAGCCGCAGATGGTCGACAAGCTCACCGACAGCGGCGGCAACACCCTCCAGCAGTACGAGCCCGAGAAGTACGGCAAGGCGATCTCGCAGCGCACCGCCGAGCAGCTCCAGTCGTCCATGCGGACCGTGGTCGACGAGGGCACCGGCTCCAAGGCCAAGATCGACGGCCTGACGGTCGGCGGCAAGACCGGCACCGCCCAGCACGGCGTGGACAACGAGGGCACCCCGTACGCCTGGTTCGTCTCCTACGCCAAGGACGCCAAGGGCCACCAGGTGGCCGTCGCCGTCATGGTCGAGGACAGTGACGCGGCCCGCAGCGAGATCTCGGGCGGCGGGCTGGCGGGCCCGGTGGCCAAGGCGATGATGAAGGCGGCGCTGTCGTAGCGGCACCGGCCGCGGGCCGTCGCGGCACCGGCCGCAGGCCGCCACCGACCCGTGTCGGTGGTGGCTCGTAGACTGGAGCCGTGAGCGACGACCGCCCCCGAAACGACGACCCCGACCCGATCCCCGGCCCGGACGGCCAGGCCGACCCCTTCGAGGAGATGGTGGAGGCCGAGACCGGCAGGGATCCCGACCTCGCAGTGATCGAGGCCGGCAGCCGCACCCTGCGCGCGCAGGCCGGTCCGCCCCAGGGGGACGGCATTCCCGCCCGCCCCGAGGACCCTGAGGTGGACCGCGCGCTGCGCGAGGTGGAGGCCGAGCTGGCCGGCCGCTGGGGCGAGACCAAGCTGGACCCCTCGGTACAGCGCATCGAGGCCCTGATGGACGTCCTCGGTTCGCCGCAGCGCGGGTACCCGTCCATCCACATCACCGGCACCAACGGCAAGACCAGCACCGCCCGCATGATCGAGGCCCTGCTGACCGCCTTCGACCTGCGTACCGGCCGGTACACGAGCCCGCACGTGCAGTCCGTCACCGAGCGGATCAGCCTGGACGGCGCCCCCATCCCGGCCGAGCGCTTCATCGAGACGTACCGGGACATCGCGCCGTACGTGCAGATGGTCGACGAGCAGCAGCAGTACCGCCTCTCCTTCTTCGAGGTGCTCACCGCCATGGCGTACGCGGCGTTCGCGGACGCCCCGGTGGACGTCGCCGTCGTCGAGGTCGGCATGGGCGGCACCTGGGACGCCACGAACGTGATCGACGCGGACGTCGCCGTCGTCACGCCCATCTCGCTGGACCACACCGACCGCCTGGGCGATACGCCCGAGCAGATCGCGGGCGAGAAGTCCGGGATCATCAAGAAGGACGCCACCGTCGTCCTGGCGCAGCAGCCGGTGGACGCGGCGTCCGTGATGCTCAAGCACGCGGTCGAGGTAGACGCCACGGTCGCCCGCGAGGGCATGGAGTTCGGCGTGATCGGCCGCGAGGTGGCGGTCGGCGGCCAGCTGCTGACGCTGCGCGGCCTGGGCGGTGAGTACGAAGGCATCTTCCTGCCGCTGTACGGCGCCCACCAGGCGCACAACGCCGCGGTGGCACTCGCCGCGGTGGAGGCGTTCTTCGGCATCGGCTCCGAGCACGCCCGCACCCTGGACATCGACACCATCCGCACCGCGTTCGCCGCGGTGGCCTCGCCCGGCCGCCTGGAGGTCGTACGCAACAGCCCGACCGTCATCCTGGACGCGGCGCACAACCCGGCGGGCGCGCGGGCCGCGTCCGAGGCGGTCACCGAGGCGTTCGGTTTCAGCCGACTCGTCGGGGTCGTCGGCGCGAGCGCGGACAAGGACGTGCGGGGCGTCCTCGAAGCTTTCGAGCCGATCTTCGCCGAGATCGTGGTGACCCGTAACTCCAGCCACCGCGCCATGGACCCGGACGAGCTGGCGGCCGTCGCGGTGGAGGTCTTCGGCACCGAGCGGGTGCAGGTCGAGCCCCGGCTCGACGACGCCCTGGAGGCGGCGATCACCCTCGCGGAGGAGGAGGGCGAGTACTCCGGAGCCGGCGTGCTGGTCACCGGCTCCGTGATCACGGTCGGCGAGGCCCGGCTGCTCCTGGGAAGGAACTGACCATGCGCACGCTGTGTGCGAGCACGCTGATCGGCGAGTTCTTCGTGATCGGGTTCGCCGGTCTGGTCGCGATGCAGACCTCGGGGCACTCCACGGCCACGGTCTGGACGGTCAGCGGTGTCGCGATGGTGCTGTGCGTCCTGCTGTGCGGCGTACTCACCCGCCCCGGCGGCGTGCAGCTCGGCTGGGCCCTCCAGGTGGCGCTGATCGCCAGCGGCTTCGTGGTGGGCACGATGTTCTTCCTCGGGGCGGTCTTCGCCGCGCTGTGGTGGGCGTCGGTGCACTTCGGCCGCAAGATCGACGAGGCGAAGGCCCGCTGGGCGGCCCAGGCCGAGGAGGGGCCGCAGCCGGGCACGGCGTAGCCACGGCTTCCGGCCCGGACCGGCCCTGGGCACCCGCCGATCGGTCACACGTACGAAAACCGCCCCCGCGTCACCCGTTCGGCCCTCCGGCCGGCTTCGGTACCGCGTACGGCGCAACACCTTCACCCATGTAGCCTCAGGGCACCCGACGTCTGTCGCCCGCACCCCAAGGAGCCCCTCCCGTGAGCCAGCGCACGCTCGTCCTCCTCAAGCCCGACGCGGTCCGCCGCGGCCTGGTCGGTGAGATTCTCGGCCGTATCGAGCGCAAGGCGGGCTGGACGATCAGCGCGCTGGAGCTGCGCACCCTGGACCGCGCGATCCTGGAGCAGCACTACGCCGAGCACGTCGGCCGGGACTTCTACGAGCCGTTGGTGCAGTTCATGTCGTCGGGCCCGGTGGTCAGCCTGGTCGTCGAGGGTGAGCGGGTCATCGAGGGCGTACGGGCGCTGGCCGGACCCACCGACCCGATCAAGGCGCCCGGCGGTTCGATCCGCGGCGACTTCGGGACCATCACCCGGGAGAACCTCGTCCACGCCTCGGACTCGCCGGAGTCGGCGGAGCGTGAAATCAAGATTTTCTTCCCGGGTCTTTCCTGACGTCCGGTCGCCGGAACCCCCGGTGACCAGGGGCGACCGGCCGACCGCCGGTCGCCCTGTCGGTTTTCCGCACTCCCAACGGGGGAACGCTTCGGCGCGACACGACGTCCCCATTGAGGGGGGCGGGTCGGTGTTCCGCCGACAATGGCGAAGGAACCCCGCACCGCGTTCGAGCGGTGGGGACTTCGTGACTACGATGGAGCTTCCGCGCCCCGGCGCACCACACCTGCCGACCTCAAGTAAGCATTCGCTCCAGTTGGGAAGGCCAGACGTATCCTCATGGGGAACAACATGTCGTTCATCGGCCGTGACATGGCTGTCGACCTCGGGACCGCCAACACGCTGGTGTACGTCAGGGGTCGAGGGATCGTTCTCAACGAGCCGTCGGTCGTGGCCATCAACACCAACACCGGCGGCATCCTGGCCGTCGGGGCCGAGGCGAAGAAGATGATCGGCCGCACCCCCGGCAACATCGTCGCGGTGCGTCCCCTGAAGGACGGCGTGATCGCCGACTTCGAGATCACCGAGCGGATGCTCCGCTACTTCATCCTCAAGATCCACAAGCGCCGCTACCTGGCCCGCCCGCGCGTGGTCGTCTGTGTCCCCTCCGGCATCACCGGAGTCGAGCGCCGCGCGGTCATCGAGGCGTCCACCCAGGCCGGCGCCCGCCAGGTGCACATCATCGAGGAGCCGATGGCCGCCGCGATCGGCTCCGGCCTGCCGGTCCACGAGGCCACCGGCAACATGGTCGTGGACATCGGCGGCGGTACGACCGAGGTCGCGGTGATCTCGCTCGGCGGCATCGTCACGGCCCAGTCGATCCGGGTGGCCGGCGACGAGCTGGACAACGCGATCATCCAGCACATCAAGAAGGAGTACAGCCTCCTGCTGGGCGAGCGCACCGCCGAGAGCATCAAGATCACCATCGGTTCGGCGTACGACCTGGAACAGGACGAGCACACCGAGATCCGCGGCCGCGACCTGGTCTCCGGCCTGCCCAAGACCGTCGTGATCTCGGCGGCCGAGGTCCGCAAGGCCATCGAGGAACCGGTCAACTCCATCGTCGACGCGGTCAAGACCACGCTCGACAAGTGCCCGCCGGAGCTGTCCGGCGACGTGATGGACCGCGGCATCGTGCTCACCGGCGGCGGCGCCCTGCTCCGCGGCCTCGACGAGCGCCTGCGCCGCGAGACCGGCATGCCGATCCACATCGCGGAGGACCCCCTCGACTCCGTCGCGCTCGGCAGCGGCAAGTGCGTCGAGGAGTTCGAGGCGCTCCAGCAGGTCCTGGACTCCCAGCCGCGCCGCTGAGGAAGCCGACATTCCGCCGTACGGGCGGCTGATCGTCCGTACGGCGGATCGTTGATATACAGGCACCACGCCCCGACGGGCGAGCACTGCGTATAAAGGCACAACGCACTCCCCAGCGCGACCGGCGCGGGCCCGCAGCCGGCCGGTCCTACGAGGAAGGACACGGCCGCCGCACGTGAGGGACACACGAGAGAGCCGGCTGCTACTGGTGCTGCTGGTCGCGATCGCGTTCGCGCTGATCACGGTGGACATCCGCGGCGGCGAACGGTCCCCGCTCGCCGGTGCCCGGCAGGCCGCCGCCGCGGCGTTCGGGCCGGTCGAGAGCGGCATCGCCACGGTCGTCGACCCGGTGGGCAACGCGATCGGCGCGGTACGCGACTCCGGCGAGCGGCACACCCGTATCAGTGCCCTGGAGCGGGAGAACGCCGCGCTCAAGGCGAAGCTCGGCTCCTCCGACCGCAACCGCAACCGCGCCGCCGAGCTGGACAAGATGCTCAAGACCGCCGGTACCGGCCAGTACGGCATCAAGGGAGCCCAGGTCATCGCCATCGGCGCGGCGCAGGGCTTCTCCTGGACCGTCACCATCGACGCCGGCTCCCAGGACGGCATCGCCCGCGACATGACGGTCCTCAACGGCGACGGCCTGGTCGGCCGGGTCACCACCGTCGGCCGCACCACCGCCACCGTGCTGCTCGCCAACGACCCCGACTTCACCGTCGGCACCCGCATGGAGAAGACCAACGAGATCGGCTTCGCCACCGGCCAGGGCGGCGACTCGCTGCGCGTACGGCTCCTCAACGGCAAGGCCGAGGTGAAGAAGGGCGACCGGCTGGTCACCTTCGGCTCCAGCGCCGACAAGCCCTTCGTGCCCGGCGTCCCGGTCGGACAGGTCGTCAAGGTCGACCCGTCCAACGGCGATCTGACCCGCTCCCTTCAGGTCCGCCCGTTCGTCGGCTTCTCCAAGCTGGACGTCCTCGGCGTCGTGGTCCAGCCGCCCCGCGAGGACCCGCGCGACACGGTCCTGCCGGCCAAGCCCGCCAAACCCAAGCCGACCCCGACGGTCACCGTCACGGCCACCCCCACCCCGAGCGCCTCCCCCAGGAGCTGACCGATGCGCATCAAGAGGACCTTGCTCTCGGCCGCCCTGGTGGTCGTGGCCCTGCTGGTCCAGGTCAGCGTGCTGGCGCGGCTCCAACTGCCCGGTGCCACCCCGGACCTGCTGCTCCTGGTCGTCCTCGGCCTGGCGCTGGTCTACGGCCATGTGACCGGCGCCCTCGTCGGCTTCGGCGCCGGCCTGCTCGCCGACCTCGCCCCGCCCTCCGACCACGCCATCGGCCGGTACGCGCTGGTGCTGTGCGTCATCGGGTACGTGGCCGGGCTGACCAAGCCGGACAGCGGGCAGCACCGCTCGGCGACCATGCCGCTCGTCGTCGTGGTCGGCGCCGCCCTCGGCTCGACCCTGCTGTACGCGGGCGTCGGCTCGCTCGTCGGCGACTCCGCCGCCCGCCATGTGGGCCTGGGCTGGCTGCTGTTCACCGCGACGCTCTACGACCTGCTGCTGGCCCCGTTCGCCGTACCCCTGGTCATGGCGCTGGCCCGCAGGACCGAACACGACCCGCTGGCCACGGACGCCGCCGGCGGGCAGGGCGGCTCCGCCAAGGGCGGCAAGGGCGGTTACGGCTGGCTCAACTCCGGTACCGGCCTGAAGGCCAGCCGCTCGATGCGCACCAACCTCCAGTCCAAGCCGGCCCGGATCGGCGGCCAGCGCGGCGGACTGCTCGGCAGGCCCGCCCGTAACAAGTCCGGACGCATCAAGGGGGTCAAGCGACTGTGACCAACATTCCGGAGACCGGCCGTACCTCGCGCGTCACGATCCGGCTGGTCGCCATCCAGATCCTCGTCTTCTCGCTGCTGCTCACGCTCGGCGGACGGCTGTGGTACCTCCAGATCCGCAACGGCCGGGAGTACGCCGACGAGGCCCGCAACAACCACGTCCAGCAGGTCGTCGAACCGGCCACCCGCGGCTCCATCCTCGACGCCCGCGGCATCCCGCTCGCCGACAACCAGACCCGGCTGGTCGTCTCCGCGAGCCGCACCGACCTGCTGAAGATGAAGGACGACGGCAAGGCCGTGCTCGGCCGCCTCGCCAAGGTCCTCGGCATGACCGAGACCGAGATCCGCAACAAGGTCCGGCTGTGCGACGCCAAGACGCCGCAGCCCTGCTGGAACGGCTCGCCCTTCCAGCCCATCCCGATCACCGACGAGGCCACCACCCAGCAGGCCCTCCAGATCCGCGAACGCTCCGAGGACTTCCCCGGCATCTCCGCCGAGCCCACTGCCGTACGCCGCTACGCCGCGCCCGGCAAGGCCGAGACCGCGCAGGTCCTCGGCTATCTCTCGCCGGTCACCGACGAGGAGATCCAGAAGGCCAAGGACACCCGCTCGCCACTGCTGCGCTCCGACCAGATCGGCCGGTCCGGGCTGGAGCGTACGTACGACAGCCAGCTGCGCGGCAAGGCGGGCGTGACGCGCTACGAGGTCGACAACCTCGGCCGGGTCATCGGGAAGGCCAAGAGCGACAAGGCGGTTCCCGGCTCCAACGTCGTCACGAGCATAGACGCCCGGGTCCAGGCCATAGCGGAGAAGGAACTCGCCCAGGCGATGAAGGACGCCCGCGACACGTTCGACAAGAACACCGGCACCAACTACAAGGCCGACGCGGGCGCCGTGGTCGTCATGGAGAACAAGACCGGCCGCGTCGTCTCCATGGCCTCCAACCCCACGTACGACCCCAACGCCTGGGTCGGCGGCATCAGCGGCAAGGACTACGCGAAGCTGACCGGCAAGGACTCCAACTACCCGCTGCTCAACCGCGCGATCCAGGGACAGGCCGCGCCCGGCTCGATCTTCAAGGTCATCTCCACCTCGGCCGCGGTCAACGCCGGGTACGACTTCGACGGCACCTACCCCTGCACCGCCTCCTTCAACATCGGCGGTCAGGTCTTCAAGAACTTCGAGTCCAAGGGCTACGGACCGATCAACCTCGGCCGCGCGCTGGAGGTCTCCTGCGACACCGTCTTCTACAGCCTCGCCTACCAGCAGTGGCAGAAGGACGGCGGCAACAAGCCCAAGAACCCGGCCGACTGGTTCTACAAGACGGCACACCAGTTCGGCCTCGGCAAGGAGACCGGCATCGACCTCCCCAACGAGGTCACCGGCCGGGTCCCGGACCGCCAGTGGAAGAAGCGGTACTGGGAGGCCAACAAGGACGGCTGGTGCAAGCAGGGCAAGACCGGCGACGATTATGTCTCGAAGATCGCCAGGGAGAACTGCGAGTCCGGCATGAAGATGCGCGCCGGTGACTCCGTCAACTACTCCATCGGCCAGGGCGACACCCAGGTCACCCCGATACAGATGGCGACGATCTACGCGGCGATCGCCAACGGCGGCA
Source organism: Streptomyces sp. NPDC033221 (assembly GCF_055577005.1). Classification (NCBI taxonomy): domain Bacteria; kingdom Bacillati; phylum Actinomycetota; class Actinomycetes; order Kitasatosporales; family Streptomycetaceae; genus Streptomyces; species Streptomyces sp. NPDC033221. Next base: position 18,284 of record NZ_JBVIQN010000041.1, read on the forward strand.
CGCTCTACAACCCGACCGTGGGCAAGGCCGTCGTCAGCCCGGACGGCAAGCGCATCGAGAACATCGCGCCCAAGTCGCACGGCAAGCTGCCGGTGACGGCCAAGACCCTGTCCCAGATCGACGGCGCGCTGGCCGGTGTCGCCACCCGCGGCACCGCCGCCTGGCGCTTCCAGGGCTGGCCGCAGGACAAGATCCCGATGCACGCCAAGACCGGTACGGCCGAGGTGTACGGCAAGCAGACGACGGGCTGGTTCGCCACGTACACCAAGGACTACACGATCATCATGACCATCTCCCAGGGCGGTACGGGATCGGGATCGGCGGGCCCCGCCGTCCGCAAGATCTACAACGCGCTGTACGGGGTGGACGACAAGGGCAAGATCGACGAGAAGGCCGCGCTGCTGCCGAAACCGCAGACCGGACTGCCCAAGATCCTCGGCGACGGCACGATCCAGGCACAGCCCATCAAGCCCGTCGCCGCCACACCGCCGCCCGCCGCGGCCGGAAGGCGGGAACAGTGACCAGCTCGCACACGGCGAACGGCTTCACCGTCCGCCGCTACAGCCCCGACCGCGGCGCCTGGGGCAAGCTGACCGCGCGCGACTCGGTCGTCCGCCGGCTGGACTGGGTCATGCTGCTGTGCTGCCTGGCACTGTCCCTGATCGGCGCGGTCCTGGTCTTCTCCGCGACCCGCAACCGCACCGAGCTGAACCACGGCGACGAGTACGGCTTCCTGCTGCGCCACCTGCTGAACACCGGCATCGGCCTGGCCCTGGCGGCCGGCGCGATCTGGCTCGGCCACCGCACCCTGCGCGGCGCCGTACCGATCCTCTACGGCGTCTCGCTGCTGCTGGCCCTGCTCGTCCTCACCCCGCTGGGCGCCACGATCAACGGCTCCCGCTCCTGGCTGGCCATCCCCGGCGGACTCTCCCTCCAGCCCGCCGAATTCGCCAAGATCACGATCACGCTGGGGATGGCGGTGATCCTCGCGGGCCGGGTCGACGCGGGCGACCGCCCGCACCCCGACCACCGCACCGTCGTCCAGGCCCTCGGCCTGGCCGCCGTCCCCGTCGGCATCATCATGCTGATGCCCGACCTCGGCTCGGTCATGGTCCTCGGCGCGATCATCCTCGGCGTGCTGCTCGCCTCCGGCGCCTCCAACCGGTGGATCCTCGGACTGCTCGGCGCCGGCGTCATCGGCTGCGCGGCCATCTGGCAGCTCGGCCTCCTGGACGACTACCAGATCGCCCGCTTCGCCGCCTTCGCCAACCCCAGCCTGGACCCGGCGGGCGTCGGCTACAACACCAACCAGGCCCGCATCGCCATCGGCGGCGGCGGGCTCACCGGCTCCGGCCTCTTCCAGGGCAGCCAGACCACCGGCCAGTTCGTCCCGGAGCAGCAGACCGACTTCATCTTCACCGTCGCCGGCGAGGAACTGGGCTTCCTCGGCGCGGGCCTGATCATCGTCCTGCTGGGCGTCGTCCTCTGGCGCGCCTGCCGCATCGCCCGCGAGGCCAGCGAGCTGTACGGCACGATCGTCGCGGCGGGCTGCATCGCCTGGTTCTCCTTCCAGGCGTTCGAGAACATCGGCATGACGCTCGGCATCATGCCCGTCACCGGCCTGCCGCTGCCGTTCGTCTCGTACGGCGGCACGTCCATGTTCGCGGTCTGGATCGCCATAGGGCTGCTCCAGTCCATCCACGTACAACGGCCGGTGTCGGCCTGACGCCGGCCCCGGCCGTACGTCAGCGGGCGGCGCTGTAGGAGCTGTAGGCGACGAGCGCGGCGAGCACCGCGGCGCTCACCACCGTGGCGAGCACGGCCCAGAGAGCAACCTTCCCCGCCCGCATACGCCCCTGCGGCCGGGACCGCTCGGCCCGCGGCTCGCGGGGCGCCCTCCGGGAAGTCCCCAGGGGAGTCCCCGGGACGGCGCTGACGGCGGTATCCGCCAGTAACCGGCGGCAGGCGGCGGCCAGTTCCCCCATGCCGATGTCCAGCCGCAGCACAGTCTCCGCCCGAGCGGGAGCACTCGTACCACCCTCAAGAATGCGCCCCGCCCGCACGAGCACCTCCCCGCGAGTCCCCGTGACCGACAGACTGATCCACCGCTGGACATGCCCGCCCCGTATGACCACACCCCCGGCCCGGTCCCGGTAAACCGTGTGCTCCTGCCACAGCACACCGGCCAACTGGCGTGCGGTGTCCGTCAGGTTCGCGAGCATCGTTCCTCCCCCTGCGGTGACGTGCGCGAGTCAAGAAGCGCACTGTATCGGGGGGAGGAGGCGGGGGTGGATCGGGGGCCGGGCGCGGTCGGACCGCTGCCGGGCGACCGAGCCGGACCGGGGACAGGCGGGGAGGCGAGCAACCGGCCGAAGGCGGCGCGGCCCTGTGTCCGCCCCGGGGCGCCCGGGGCGGACACCGGCATGCGATGTCAGGACTGCTGGAGCCGCAGCAGGGAGGCCGCCAGCTGGTCCACCTCCTCGGGGGTGTTGTAGAGGGCCAGGGAGGCGCGTACGGCGCTGTCCAGGCCGTAGTGGGCCAAGGCGGGCTGTGCGCAGTGGTGGCCGGAGCGGACGGCGATGCCCTCCATGTCCAGGGCCTGCGCCACCGCCGTCGAGTCGTGGCCCGCGAGGGTGAAGGCCAGTACGCCGATGCGGTCCGGGGCCTCACCCAGGACGCGCAGGCCGGGTACGGCCGCCAGCGCCTGCTGTGCGTAGGCCAGCAGGTCGGTCTCGTAGGCGGCGATGGCGTCGTGGTCGAAGGCCGACAGCCAGTCGAGCGCCGCGAGCAGGCCGACCACGCCGGAGATGTGACCCGTACCGGCCTCGAACAGGTGCGGTGCGGGCGCGAACGTCGTGCGGTCGAAGGAAACGGACTCGATCATGTTCCCGCCGCCCTGCCACGGCGCCATGGACGCCAGCAGTTCGGGCTTGGCGTACAGGGCGCCGATGCCCGTGGGCGCGAACAGCTTGTGACCGGAAAAGGCGTAGAAGTCGGCGTCCAGAGCCTGCACGTCGACCGGGAAGTGAGCCACCGCCTGCGCGCCGTCCACCAGCACCTTGGCGCCGTAGCGATGCGCCAGCGCCGTCATCTCCGCCACCGGCGGGACGGTGCCCAGCACGTTGGAGGCATGGCTGACGGCCACCAGCCGGGTACGGGAGGAGAGCAGGTCGGCGTAGGCGAACTGGTCGATCTGCCCGTCCGGCAGCAGCGGCACCGGCACCACCCGGGCATGCGTCTCGGCGGCGAGCTGCTGCCAGGGGACGATGTCGGAGTGGTGCTCCAGTACGGGGACGAGGATGTCGTCGCCCGGACCGATGTTGGCCCGCCCCCAGGTCTGCGCGACCAGGTTGATCGCCTCGGTGGTGCCACGGACGAAGACGATCTCCTCGGGGGAGGGGGCGCCCAGGAAGTCCGCGACGGCGGACCGGCCCGCTTCGTACAGGGCGGTGGCGTCGCGGGCCATGGTGTGGGCGCCGCGGTGGATGTTGGAGTTGGCCGAACCGTAGAAGGCGGCCAGGGCCTCGATCACCTGGCGCGGCTTCTGGGTGGTGGCGCCGTTGTCGAGCCAGACGAGCTGCCGGCCGTTGACCAGCCGGTGCAGGATCGGGAAGTCGCGGCGCGCCATCTCCGGGGAGAAGGCGCCGCGTTGGGTTCCGGTCTGGGCGCCGGTCTGGGCGCCAGGCAGCTGCTGGCCGGTGGAAGGGGCGGCGGCGGGGACGGAAGTGGGGGCGGTGGTGGGGACCGCGCCGGGGGCTGGGGCTGCGGGGGTGGTGGGGACGGCGGAGATGGCGTCGGTGGTGGGGAACGGGATGGTGGTGGGGATGGCGTCCGCGCCCGGGATCGCGCTCGTGCCCGGGACGGTGCCGGTACTGGTGCCGGTGCCTGCGCCGAGGTACTGATCCGCGCCGGGTACCGCGGATGCCGTACCCGGCAGGGCACGTGACGTGGCGCCGCCCGTGGCGGAGTCCGCGCTCGGGACCTGTTGCGCTCCCGGCAGGCCCGCCATGGCCGCGGCCGGTACGACGGTCGCCCCCGCGCCCGGAGTCGCGCCCATGCCCGGTGCGGTGCTCGGGACGGTGGCGGCGTCCGCTGCCGTGCCCGTACTCGCGACCGGGGCCGTACCGGTGGCAGGGGCCGCCGCGGTGTTCGCGGCCGTGGCCGCCGCGCCGGTCTTCGTCCCCTTGCCGAGGAGCGCGCTCAGCGGTGCCGTGAGCCCCGTGACCTCAGGAGTAGTCATGGTACTTGGACACCTCGACGTTCTGGAGGACGGCGAGGGCGTCCTCGACCAGGACGGCGGTGTTGAAGTACGCCGTGACCAGGTACGAGGTGATGGCCTTCTGGTCGACGCCCATGTTCCGTACGGACAGGCCGGGTTCCGCCTCGTCGGGCACCGAGCTGGGGCGCAGGCCCACCACGCCCTGTTCGGCCTCGCCCACCCGCATCAGCAGGATCTCCGTCGTGCCGGCACCGTTGATCGTCACCTTGTCGGACGGCAGCAGCGGCACTCCGCGCCAGGTCAGCAGCGGACTGCCGAACCGGGTGTCGGTCACCGGGGGCACACCCCGGCGGGTACATTCGCGGCCGAACGCGGCGATGGCACGGGGGTGCGCGAGGAAGTACGCGGGCTGCTTCCACACCTTGGCCAGCAGCTCGTCCAGGTCGTCGGGCGTCGGGGCGCCGGTGCGCGGCTGGACCCGCATGCCCGGGGCGACCTGGTTGAACAGGCCGAACTCCGGGTGGTTGAGCATCATCGACTCCTGCCGCTCACGCAGCGCGTGGACGGTCAGGTTGCTCTGCGCGCGGGTCTGGTCGATGGGCTGGTTGTAGAGGTCGGCGACGCGGGTGTGGACGCGCAGCACGGTCTGGGCGAGGCTCATGTGGTACTCGCGCGGCGTGTCCTCGTACTCCACGTACGTGCCCGGCAGCACCGGTTCGCCGACGTGCCCGGAGGCCAGTTCGACCGGCGCCTCGGCGCCCGGCGTCGGCATCTCGCCGGAGCAGTAGGACTCCATCGAGGCGCGCAACGACTCGTCGCGGTCGGCCAGTTCGGCCAGCTTGGCGCGGCTGATGCACAGCGCGACGCCGGGGGTCAGGGTGCGTACCCGGTACGGCTGCGACTCGCCCTTGGCCCAGGCCTCCAGGTCGAAGAACTGGCCGTCGCCGACGATCTCCAGCAGCGCGTCCTCGCCGTAACGGCCGGTCACCCGCTTCTCGGCGCGGCCGCGTACGAGCACCCAGAGCCGGTCGGCGTTGTCGCCCTCGGAGCACAGTAACTGGCCTGCCTCGAAGGTGACTTCGTCGCAGGTCTCGGCCAGCTCGCGCAGCTGCCCCTCGTCGGCCTGCCGCAGGAACGGCAGTTCCCTGAGGTCCTCGGGGACGATGCGGTGGCTGTCGCCCTCGGAGAAGGTGCTGATCCGGTCGTCGCCGAGGATGAACGTACGGCGGCGGTTGACGCGGTAGACGCCGGCCTCGACGTCCACCCACGGCAGGGCGCGCAGCAGGTAGCGCGGGGTGATGCCGCGCATCTGCGGCGTGGTCTTGGTGGCGGTGGCGAGTTGCCGTGCCGCATCGGGACTGAGGCTCTGGCGGCCGTTGGGAGTGGTCATCGTTCCTCCTTGGGAAAGGGCGCGCGGACGCACCGCGGCCCTCGTGGCCACCGCGGTCCGCACGGGATGAGGGGACCGATCGTCCGAGCGGCAACTGCCGACGGCAAGACGGCGTATTTCCGCAACAGGCCGGAAAGGAGCTATCCGGCATTCGCAGGTGTTCATACAGAGATGAACTGTTTTTGCCCCGGGTGCCGCGTGGCCAGCCCGGAACCCGCCGGCCGTCCGACGCGCGACCGCGCGAACGTCCGGTCGGGGACTGCCTCAGCGGCTCACACGCGGCTAGATTCGATCCATGGCGGACACCGTGCGGGAAATCGAGCGGAAGTACGAGGCCGACGACAGCACCGAACTGCCCGTCCTGACCGGCGTCGCCGGGGTCGAGGCCATCGCGGAACAGGGCACGGTCGTCCTGTCCGCCACCTACTACGACACCGCGGACCAACGGCTCGCCGCCGACGGCGTCACCCTGCGGCGGCGCACCGGCGGCGGCGACGCGGGCTGGCACCTGAAGCTGCCGGTCGCGCCCGGCGTGCGGGACGAGGTGCGGATGCCCCTGGCCGACCGGCTGCCGCGGAAGCTCGCGGCACTGGTGCGCTCGCGGGTGCGCGGCGCGCGCCTGGCGCCGGTCGCGCAGCTGCGGACCCGGCGCACGCTGCGGGTCCTGGAGGACGCCCGGGGGGAGCCGCTGGCCGAGGTGGCGGTCGATGAGGTGGTGGCGCACCGGGTGGATGGGTCGGCGATCCCGTACGAGGCTGAGGTGGTGTGTGCTGCGGATGTTGCGTACGGGGTGGATGGGGCCGAGGGGGGCGTGCCGGGCGGGGCGCGGGGCGGCGAGCGGGAGCAGGCGCCGCCGGGCCGGGTGACGGTCGGTGTCCGCTGGCGCGAGATCGAGGTGGAGCTGGTGGGGGACGGCACCCCCGGGCTCCTGGACGCCGTGGAAGAAGTCCTCGCGGCCGCGGGAGTGCGACCGGCGGCCTCGGCGTCCAAGCTGGCCCGCGCGCTGGCGGAGACGGCGCCGGACGGCGCGGCGGAGCAGTCGGGGAAGACGGGGAAGTCGAGGAAGGGCCGCAGGGGCGGAGCCAAGGGCGGCAAGGGCGTGAAGAGCGGCCAATCGACCGGGAAAGCCGCTGCCGCTCCCCGTACCTCCGGCGACGCCGTCCTCGCCTACGCCCGCGACCAGGTCCGCACCCTCGTCGAGCTGGACCCGGCGGTCCGGCGTGACGTACCCGACTCGGTGCACCAGATGCGCGTCGCCACCCGCCGTCTGCGCAGTGTCTTCCGCTCGTACGGCGCGGTGCTGGACCGGTCCGTGACGGATCCGATCGGTGACGAACTGAAGTGGCTGGCGGGTGAGTTGGGGGTGGACCGGGACCGCGAGGTGCTGGCGGAGCGGTTGCGTGCCGCGCTGGCCGGGCTGCCGCGTGAGCTGCGGCTGGGGCCGGTGGCCGCGCGGCTGCGTCTGTGGGCGCAGCGGCGTCGCCTCGGTTCCCGGCAGGCGCTGCTCGCGGTCCTGGACGGGGCGCGGCACCTGGCGCTGCTGGAGAGCCTGCACGCCTTCCTGGCGGACCCGCCGCTGCGGGCGGCCGCGGCCCGACCTCCGGCGCGGACGATGGCGAAGGCCGTGCTCAAGGACTACCGGCGGCTCGACGGCCGGATGGCGGTCGCGCTGGGGGCGGCGCCCGGCGCGGAGCGGGACGAGGCGCTGCACGCGGCCCGTAAGGCGGCCAAGCGGGTGCGGTATGCGGCGGAGGCGGCGGCGCCGGCGCTGGGCCGTCCGGCGAAGAAGTTCGCCAAGCGCATGAAGCGGGTGCAGCAGCTGCTGGGCGATCACCAGGACAGCGTGGTGGCGCGGGAGGCGCTGCGCGATCTCGCCGTACAGGCGCACGGCGCGGGGGAGGGCGGGTTCAGCTTCGGGCTGCTGTACGGGCGGGAGGAAGCGGCGGCGGCCGCCCGGGAGCGGGAGCTGCCCGGGGTGTGGCGGCAGGCGTCGAAGCCGGGGCACCGCAGGAAGCTGCGCGGGTGACGCGCCGGGCGTGCGGCGGCGACGGCGACGGCCGGACGTGCCGCCGTACGCGCCGGTGACCCACCGTGCCGCCGTGCGCGCCGGTCACCCACCGTCCCGAATCCGTCACCCCTTGCCCACCAGGGCGGTGTCCGTCAACAGGGCCGCGTTCCCGGGGTACGCTGGATGGTCACCCCTGCCAGCTCACGAAAGACGCCGCGATGCCTGTCGAGACGGTCTTCCCGCGCCTGGAAGCGCTTCTCCCGCATGTCCAGAAGCCCATCCAGTACGTCGGTGGAGAGCTCAACTCCACCGTCAAAGACTGGGATTCCTGCGATGTGCGCTGGTCGCTCATGTACCCGGACGCCTACGAGGTCGGGCTGCCCAACCAGGGCGTCATGATCCTGTACGAGGTCCTCAACGAGCGCGAGGGCGTGCTCGCCGAACGCACGTACAGCGTCTGGCCGGACCTCGAAGCCCTGATGCGTGAGCACCAGGTGCCGCAGTTCACGGTCGACGCGCACCGCCCGGTGAGCGCCTTCGACGTGCTCGGCGTCTCCTTCTCCACCGAGCTGGGTTACACCAACCTGCTCACCGCCCTGGACCTCTCGGGCATCCCGATCGAGGCCAAGGACCGTACGGAGGACCACCCGCTGATCCTCGCGGGCGGCCACGCGGCGTTCAACCCGGAGCCGATCGCCGACTTCCTGGACTGCGCGGTGGTCGGCGACGGCGAGCAGGCCGTGCTGGAGATCACCGACATCATCCGCGCCTGGAAGGCCGAGGGCCGTCCGGGCGGGCGTGACGAGCTGCTGTTCCGTCTCGCGAAGACCGGCAGCGTGTACGTCCCCAAGTTCTACGACGTGGAGTACCTGGCCGACGGGCGCATCTCGCGCGTCGTGCCGAACCGCTCCGGCGTCCCGTGGCGGGTGTCCAAGCACACCGTCATGGACCTGGACGAGTGGCCCTACCCGAAGCAGCCGCTCGTCCCGCTGGCCGAGACCGTCCACGAACGGATGTCGGTCGAGATCTTCCGTGGCTGCACCCGCGGCTGCCGTTTCTGCCAGGCCGGCATGATCACGCGTCCCGTACGGGAGCGAAGCATCACCGGCATCGGCGACATGGTGGACAAGGGCCTCAAGGCCACGGGATTCGAGGAGGTCGGCCTGCTGTCGCTGTCCTCCGCGGACCACACCGAGATCGGCGACATCGCCAAGGGCCTCGCCGACCGGTACGAGGAAGACAAGATCGGTCTTTCGCTGCCGTCGACCCGTGTCGACGCCTTCAACGTCGATCTTGCCAACGAGCTGACGCGCAACGGCCGCCGCTCGGGACTGACCTTCGCGCCCGAGGGCGGCAGCGAGCGGATGCGCAAGGTCATCAACAAGATGGTCTCGGAAGAGGACCTGATCCGTACGGTCTCCACGGCCTACGGCAACGGCTGGCGGCAGGTGAAGCTGTACTTCATGTGCGGCCTGCCCACCGAGACCGACGAGGACGTCCTGCAGATCGGCGACATGGCGGTCAACGTCATCGCCAAGGGCCGCCAGGTCGCCAACTCCAACGACATCCGCTGCACGGTCTCCATCGGCGGCTTCGTGCCCAAGCCGCACACGCCGTTCCAGTGGGCGCCGCAGCTGTCCGCCGAGGAGACCGACGCGCGCCTGGAGAAGCTGCGCGACAAGATCCGCGGCGACAAGAAGTACGGCCGCTCCATCGGCTTCCGCTACCACGACGGCAAGCCCGGCATCGTCGAGGGCCTGCTCTCGCGCGGCGACCGCCGCGTCGGCTCGGTCATCCGCGCCGTCTACGAGGGCGGCGGCCGCTTCGACGGCTGGCGCGAGCACTTCTCGTACGACCGCTGGATGAAGGCCGCCGAGGAGACGCTGCCCGGGTACGGCGTGGACGTCGCCTGGTACACCACCCGTGAGCGTACGTACGAGGAGGTCCTGCCCTGGGACCACCTCGACTCCGGTCTGGACAAGGACTGGCTCTGGGAGGACTGGCAGGACGCCCTCGACGAGACCGAGGTCGAGGACTGCCGCTGGACGCCGTGCTTCGACTGCGGTGTGTGTCCTCAGATGGACACCGAGATCCAGATCGGCCCGACGGGCAAGAAGCTGCTGCCGTTGTCCGTCGTCAAGTAAGCGTTCCGGTACGTGCCCCCGGCCCGGCCCCCGCAGTGATGCGGCGGCCGGGCCGCGGCATGTGCGTGACCGTGCTCATTACGGGCGCGAGGGGGGAGAAGCCGCATGGAGCCCACGGGTGGGCCGTTGCTGACCAAGGGGCACGAACGGGACCGGGAGCCCGGTCGGCGCGAGGAGTCCGGTCGGCGTCAGGAGGACGGCCGCCGGGTGCCTGAGCGGCATGAGCCGGGCGAAGGCTGTCTGACGCGGGTGGTCCGGCTGCCGGTGCGGATCGTGGTGCTGGTGCTCGTGGTGCCGGTGCGCATGGTGTGGGACGTGCTCGCCGTCTGCGGCCGGGCCCTGCACCGTGGCGTGCTGCGCCCGGTGGGCCGCGGTTTCGCCTGGCTGGGCAACGTCCTGATCGTCGCGCCGCTGACCTGGGTGTACCGCGCGGTCCTCACGCCGGTCGGGCACGGCATCGCCTGGGCGGCACAGGCCTTCGGTGCGGCGCTGCGCTGGCTGGCCAAGGCGCTGTTCTACTGGCCGTGGGCCGCTCTGTGGCGGTATGTACTGGTGCCGGTCGGGGTGGCCGTCGGGACGGCCGTCGCCTGGCTGGGGCACTACCTGCTCGTGGTGCCGGCGGTGTGGGTGTACCGCCGCGTTCTCACTCCGGCCGGGCACGCCGTGCTGTGGTTCGGCGGCGGGGTCGCCTGGCTGGTCCGAGGGCTGGGAGCGGGGATGGCCTGGCTCGGGCGGCATCTGCTGGTGCTGCCTGCCCAGTGGTTCTACCGGCAGGTGATGACACCCGTCGGACACGGCATCGCCTGGGTGGTCCGTGGCATCGGGGCCGCCGTCGTCGCGCTCGTACGGTGGACGATCGTCATTCCGGCGGTCGCGGTGTGGCGGTACGTCCTCGCCCCGGTGGGCCGGGCCGTCGGCGCCGCGGTGACCGTCGTGGTGCGCGAGACCGGTGCCGCGTTCGGGCACTGCTGGCGGGTGGCCGGGTACGTCTCCCGGGCCGTCGGCCGGTTCCTCGGCACACTCCTGCGATGGGTCTTCGTCGAGCCGTTCCGCTGGGCGTACCGCACGGTCCTCACTCCGGTGGGCCATGCCGTACGGGACGGCCTGTGGCGCCCGGTGCGGCGCGCGGCGGGGGAGGCGGGCCGGTCCGTGCGGCGCGCGCTGGCCGCCGCCCGGCAGTCCGTACGGCAGACCCGTGCCGAGGTCCGGCGGGCCCTGTTCGGGGCGCCGGAGCAGCCGGAGCGCGCCGCGGTGCCGGAGCCCCGGCGGGAACCGGCGGTACCGCGGGCACGTACTCTAGGTAAGACGTCCGGGCGCGACGTGTCCTCGCCCACGCGGGGGCCCGGACTGGGCGACGCCGGGTAGGCGTCATCCGGGACAGTCCCCCTTGTGGGGTGATGTCCGGTAGCGCCCTCTCACCAAGGAGAAGTAACACTGGGCAAGCGACAGCCCGAAGGCCCGCCGCCCGCACCGGCGGTGCAGCGCATCCGACTGCGCTACACCAAGCGCGGCCGCCTCCGGTTCACCAGCCACCGCGACTTCCAGCGCGCTTTCGAGCGGGCGCTGCGCCGCGCCGAGGTCCCCATGGCCTATTCGGCGGGCTTCACCCCGCACCCCAAGGTGTCGTACGCCAACGCCGCGCCGACCGGTACGGGCAGCGAGGCCGAGTACCTGGAGATCCAGCTCGCCGAGCACCGCGACCCGGTCACGCTCAAGGAGCTGCTGAACGAGTCGCTGCCGGCCGGTCTGGACATCACCGACGCGGTGGAGGCCCGCACCTCCGGCCTCGCCGACCGGCTGCAGGCCTCGGTGTGGGAGCTGCGCCTCGAAGGCGTCGAGCCCGCCGAGGCGGCCCGGGCCGTCGAGATGTTCCTCGCCGCCGAAGAAGTGCAGGTCGAACGCCGTACGAAGAACGGCATGCGGTCCTTCGACGCGCGCGGCGCGGTCACCCGGCTCGAAGCCGTCGCCCCTGAGGGCGATAGGCCGGACGGCAAAGCCTGTGCGATACTGCGGCTGGTTGTTCGGCATCTGACACCTGCCGTACGACCCGACGACGTCCTGTCCGGCCTCCGAGCTGCGGCCGACCTGGCGCCGCCGGTCCCCGCAGCGGTGACCAGGCTGGCGCAGGGGCTGCTCGATGAGGAGACCGGCGCGGTGACCGACCCGCTCGCGCCCGACCGCGACGCTGCCGAGGCCGGCACAACAACGGCCGCCGGCTGAGTGCCGCGAGGCGCCGGACGGTCCTGCTCAGGACCGCCGTCGTCGCGTCGCCGATCAACCAGGGAGCCACCCCGGTCCGGCAGACGCACTGACCAGCAGACTTTCGCCGGTCCTCGATACAGGGACCCGGCGAGCGAGACGACAGCTCCCGTGCGGCGCCCGCGCCCCGGAGGGCGGCACCGCGCAGCAACGGCGGGCCGCGTCCGGATCAAGGCGCGGCGCCCGGGAGCGTGACGGGAGAACCGCCCGAATGCTCGAACCCATTGAGCCCAACGAACCCAGCGGCCCTTCGGAGCACTCCTCCGAGGGCGGCACCCCCAGCGACACGCTGCCGCCGCGCCGCCGGCGCCGCGCCGCCTCCCGGCCGGCCGGCCCGCCCTCGGGGGCGGCCGGCGCCTCCGCCGAGAGCCCGGTGACCGTGGACAGCGGCGCCGGGACCGCCGCCGCGAGCGCCGCACCGGACGACCGGAGCGCCGCCTCCACGGTCGTCTCCGGCGACGACGCCAAGCCGGCGCGCACGCGCCGCCGTGCCACCCGTAAGGCCACCGCCCCCGCGGGCTCCCCGCAGGCAGGCGAGGCCACCCAGGCCGCCGCCGAGGCCCCGGCCGCAGCGCCGGCCCCCCAGGAGACGCAGCCGGCCGCCGAGGACGAGGCGCCGAGCGCCCGCCCCCGCCGCCGCGCCACCCGCCGTTCCTCCGCCCCTGCCGGTTCGCCGGCCGGCGAGGCGCCCGCGGCCACCGAGGCGCAGGCCGCCGACGCGGCCCCCGCGCCCGCCGCCGAGCAGCCCGCGGCCCCGGAGCAGCCCGCCGCGTCCGACGACGCCAAGCCCGCCCGTGCGCGCCGCCGTGCCACCCGTAAGGCCACCGCTCCGGCCGGTTCGCCGCAGGCCGCCGCCGAGCAGCCCGCCGTGGCCGCCGAGGCGCAGGCCGACGGAGTGGACGAGACCGAAGAGGCCGAAGACACCGAAGAGACCACGGAGGCGCCGGCCGCGGCCGCGCCCGCCGAGGACACCAAGCCGGCCCGTGCGCGCCGCCGCGCCACCCGTAAGGCCGCCGCCCCCGCGGGCTCCCCGCAGGCGGGCGACGCCGCAGAGAGCGCCCAGCCCGCCGAGCCGGCCGCCGCCGCGTCCGGCTCCGGTGACGCGCCGCGCCGCCGCTCGCGCCGCCGCACCGAACGTACGGCCGAGGCCGCGCAGCAGGAGCAGGCCACCGCCGAGCAGCCGCGCGCCGAGGCCGCGCCGGAGGAGCCCGCCCGCGGGTCCCGCCGCCGCGGCGAACGTCGTCCGCCGACGGCCGTGTTCCAGGCGCCGGTCTTCACCGAGCCGATGTTCCAGACGCCGGAGACTGCGGCGGCCGCCGCTGCCGCCGCGGCCGAGCAGGCCGCCGAGGAGCCCGCCGCCGAGCAGGAAGAGCAGCCCGCGTCCGGCGGCCGCCGCCGTCGCCGCCGGGGCGCCGCCGCCGAGCCCGAGCAGCAGCCCGCGGCCGAGCAGGCGCCCGCCCCGAAGGCGGAGAAGGCCAAGCCCGTCCAGGAAGCGCAGGACGTCCAGGACGACACCGACGACTCCGACGACGACTCCGACGACGAGCGTGGCGAGGCCGCGCAGGGCGACGACGAGTCGGGCGACCGCCCGTCCCGCCGCCGCCGTCGTGGTGGCCGTCGCCGCCGTCGCGGTGAGTCTGCCGACGACGGTGACGAGCAGCCCGGCGAGGGCCGGCAGTCCGACGCCGGGCAGCCCGCCGCCGAGGAGGAGCAGGCCGAGCAGGCCGCGCCCGCCGAGGAGGAGGACGACGACGACCAGCAGGGCGGCGGCTCCAGCAGCAGCCGCCGGCGCCGGCGCCGCCGCCGTCGCAGCGGCGACCTCGGTGACGGGGACGCCGGCCAGCAGGGTGGCGACGACCCGGAGCGCACGGTCGTCAAGGTCCGCGAGCCCCGCAAGAAGGACGAGCCGTCCGACGAGGTCCAGTCCATCAAGGGCTCGACGCGCCTGGAGGCCAAGAAGCAGCGCCGCCGCGAGGGCCGCGAGCAGGGCCGCCGCCGGGTGCCGATCATCACCGAGGCGGAGTTCCTGGCGCGCCGCGAGGCCGTCGAGCGCGTGATGGTCGTCCGCCAGAGCGGCGAGCGCACCCAGATCGGCGTCCTGGAGGACGATGTGCTCGTCGAGCACTTCGTCAACAAGGAGCAGGCGACCTCGTACGTCGGCAACGTCTACCTCGGCAAGGTGCAGAACGTCCTGCCCTCGATGGAGGCCGCCTTCGTCGACATCGGCAAGGGCCGCAACGCCGTGCTGTACGCGGGCGAGGTCAACTTCGAGGCGCTCGGCATGGCCAACGGACCGCGCCGCATCGAGACCGCGCTGAAGTCCGGCCAGTCCGTGCTGGTGCAGGTCACCAAGGACCCGATCGGCCACAAGGGCGCCCGCCTGACCAGCCAGGTCTCGCTGCCCGGCCGCTACCTGGTGTACGTGCCCGAGGGCTCGATGACCGGCATCAGCCGCAAGCTGCCGGACACCGAGCGGTCGCGCCTGAAGCAGATCCTGAAGAAGATCGTCCCCGAGGACGCGGGCGTCATCGTCCGTACCGCCGCGGAGGGCGCCAGCGAGGACGAGCTGCGCCGCGACGTGGAGCGCCTGCAGGCGCAGTGGGAGGACATCCAGAAGAAGGCCAAGGCGGGCTCCACCAGCTCGCCGAGCCTGCTGTACGGCGAGCCGGACATGACCGTCCGGGTGGTCCGCGACATCTTCAACGAGGACTTCTCCAAGGTCATCGTCAGCGGTGACGAGGCGTGGGAGACCATCCACGGCTATGTCTCGCACGTGGCGCCGGACCTGGCCGACCGCCTCCAGAAGTGGACCTCGGACGTCGACGTCTTCGCGACGTACCGCATCGACGAGCAGCTGATGAAGGCGCTGGACCGCAAGGTCTGGCTGCCCTCCGGCGGCTCGCTGGTGATCGACAAGACCGAAGCCATGATCGTCATCGACGTCAACACCGGGAAGTTCACCGGTCAGGGCGGCAACCTCGAAGAGACCGTGACCAGGAACAACCTGGAGGCGGCCGAGGAGATCGTGCGCCAGCTGCGGCTGCGCGACCTGGGCGGCATCGTCGTCATCGACTTCATCGACATGGTGCTGGAGTCCAACCGGGACCTGGTGCTGCGGCGGATGCTGGAGTGCCTGGGCCGTGACCGTACGAAGCACCAGGTCGCCGAGGTCACCTCGCTGGGCCTGGTCCAGATGACCCGCAAGCGGGTCGGCCAGGGCCTGCTGGAGTCCTTCTCCGAGCCGTGCGTGCACTGCAACGGCCGCGGCGTCATCGTCCACATGGACCAGCCGTCCTCGGCCGGTGGCGGCGGTGGCGGCAAGCGCAAGAAGAAGGGCAAGTCCGGCGCGTCCGGCCAGGACCACCAGCAGCACGACCACCAGCACCACGACGAGCACCAGGACGCGGAGAGCGCGCGGGCCGGTGAGCACCCGGAGCTGGAGCCCGTCGCGGTGACCGAGGCGGAACTGCAGCCCGCGGTGGCCGACACCGACGAGTGGTTCGGCAGCCCGGCGGAGGCCGAGGCGGCAGCCGGTGGCGTACGCGGCCGTGGCCGCCGTCGCGCCAGCCGCAAGGTGTCCGCCCCGGCGGGCGCCCCCAAGGCGTCCGAGGCCGCCGCGATCGTGGTGGAGGCCGCCGAGCCCGCGCCGGCCCCGGCCGCCGAGCCGGAGCCCGCCGTGGAGCCGGAACCGGCCGCGGAGCCCGCGCCGGCCCGTCCGCGTCGCCGTGCGACCCGTAAGGCGTCGGCCCCCGCGGGCTCGCCCAAGGTCGCCGAGGAGGCTCCGGCGGCGGAAGCCGCGCCCGAGCCCGTCGTCGAGCCGGTCACCGAAGCGGCCGCCGAGGCGCCCACGGACGCCGTCCCCGCGGACGACGCCGTGCGCACGGGCGACGCCGAGGTCACCGAGGAGGCCGCCGAGGAGGCGCCCGCCAAGAAGACCGCGGCGAAGAAGGCGGCCAAGAAGGCCCCCGCGAAGAAGACGGCGGCCAAGAAGACGGCCACCACCAAGAAGGCGGCGGCGAAGAAGACCACCACCGCCAAGAAGGCCACGGCGGAGAAGGCTCCGGCCGCCAAGAAGGCCACCACCAAGAAGACCGCCGCGAAGAAGGCCACGACGAAGAAGGCGGCGGCCAAGAAGACCGCTGCCGCCGAGCAGGCCCCGGCCGCGTCGGTGTCGGCTTCGACGGAGGACTGAGCAGGACGGACCGCGCCCCGGGCCTACGCGCCCGGGGCCGGTTTGACCCCCCGGTCAAGGCCCCGTAACCTTGACCGTCGGCGTCTGTAGCACGCCAAACCCCTGAGCAAACACCTCCCGGTCCGCCGGGGGAGGCCGCTCATCCACTCGGATGTCACGGGATCGTCATGAACCCGTGCGAGCGGCTGGCATCAGTGGTCCCTATCTAGCGAGAGAGTGAGATCCGCGTGTACGCAATCGTGCGTAGCGGCGGCCGCCAGCACAAGGTTGCTGTCGGTGACGTCGTCGAGGTTGACAAGATTTCTGCCGGCAAGGTGGGCGACGCGGTCGAGCTCTCGACGCTGCTCGTCGTCGACGGCGAGTCGGTTACCAGCGACCCGTGGGTGCTGGCCGGGGTGAAGGTCCAGGCGGAGATTGTGGACCACCACAAGGGCGCCAAGATCGACATCCTGAAGTACAAGAACAAGACCGGCTACCGCAAGCGGATCGGTCACCGCCAGCAGTACACGGCGATCAAGATCACCGGCATCGACTCGCCGGCGAAGTAAGGGACTGAGGAGACATGGCACACAAGAAGGGCGCATCGTCCACTCGGAACGGTCGCGATTCCAATGCTCAGCGGCTCGGCGTGAAGCGCTTCGGCGGTCAGGCCGTCCTCGCCGGTGAGATCCTGGTCCGCCAGCGCGGCACCCACTTCCACCCGGGCACGGGCGTCGGCCGTGGCGGCGACGACACCCTGTTCGCCCTGGCCGAGGGTGCGGTGCAGTTCGGCACCCACCGTGGCCGCAAGGTCGTGAACATCGTCCCGATCGCCGAGTGACCCACCACTTCGGCATCGAGCGATAGCTCAGCAGCACCACTCCGAGGGCGGACCGCCTCTCCCCGCAGTACGCGGGAAGGCCGGTCCGCCCTTGGCGTGTTAGTACAGAGACATTCCCGTCGTATCTGGAGGCATTCCCACCATGACCACCTTCGTGGACCGCGTCGAGCTGCATGTCGCCGCGGGTAACGGAGGCCACGGCGTGGCCTCCGTGATGCGCGAGAAGTTCAAGCCGCTCGGCGGCCCGGACGGCGGCAACGGCGGCCGCGGCGGCGACGTGATCCTGGTCGTCGACCAGGACGTCACCACGCTCCTGGAATACCACCACCACCCGCACCGCAAGGCCACCAACGGTCAGCCCGGCGCCGGTGACCACCGCGCCGGCAAGAACGGCCAGGACCTGGTCCTGCCGGTCCCGGACGGCACCGTCGTCCTGGACCGCGCGGGCAACGTGCTCGCCGACCTGGTCGGCCAGGGCACCACCTTCGTCGCCGGGCAGGGCGGCCGCGGCGGCCTCGGCAACGCCGCGCTGGCCTCCGCCCGCCGCAAGGCTCCCGGCTTCGCGCTGCTCGGCGAGCCCGGCGAGGCCCGCGACATCGTGCTGGAGCTCAAGACCGTCGCGGACGTCGCGCTGGTCGGCTACCCGAGCGCCGGCAAGTCCTCGCTGATCTCGGTGCTCTCCGCGGCCAAGCCGAAGATCGCGGACTACCCGTTCACCACCCTGGTGCCCAACCTCGGCGTGGTGACGGCCGGTTCCACCGTCTACACCATCGCGGACGTCCCCGGCCTGATCCCCGGCGCCAGCCAGGGCAAGGGCCTGGGCCTGGAGTTCCTGCGGCACGTGGAGCGCTGCGAGGTGCTCGTCCACGTCCTGGACACCGCGACCCTGGAGTCCGACCGCGACCCGGTCTCCGACCTGGACATCATCGAGGCGGAGCTGGCGCAGTACGGCGGCCTGGACAACCGGCCGCGGGTGGTCGTCCTCAACAAGATCGACATCCCGGACGGGCAGGACCTCGCCGACATGATCCGCCCCGACCTGGAGGAGCGCGGCTACCGCGTCTTCGAGGTCTCGGCCGTCGCGCGCACCGGCCTCAAGGAGCTGTCGTACGCGCTGGCCGGCATCGTCGCCGAGGCCCGCGCCGCCAAGCCCGTACAGGAAGCCACCCGTATCGTCATCCGCCCCAAGGCCGTGGACGACACGGGCTTCACGGTCACGCCGGAGGGCGAGAACTTCTTCCGCGTCCGGGGCGAGAAGCCGGAGCGCTGGGTGCGCCAGACCGACTTCAACAACGACGAGGCCGTCGGCTACCTCGCCGACCGCCTCAACCGCCTCGGCGTCGAGGACCAGCTGCGCAAGGTCGGCGCGCACGCCGGTGACGGCATCGCGATCGGCCCCGAGGACAACGCGGTCGTCTTCGACTGGGAGCCGATGATGGCGGCGGGCGCCGAGATGCTCGGCCGCCGCGGCGAGGACCACCGCATGGACGCGCCGCGTCCGGCCGCGGTGCGCCGCCGCGACCGCGAGGCGGCGCGGGACGACGCGGAGGACGAGTACCAGGACTTCCGTCCGTTCTGACGCACGACAGACGCGTACGCGGAAGGCCCCCGGGAGCACCGGGGGCCTTCTCCGCTGCCGGGGCCGCCCGACGCCCGCGGAGCTCCCGCGGGCGTCGGGCCGCCCGGCTGCCGTAGATTTGCGGACGTACGGAGACACCCGTACGGAACCTCCCGTACACGGGACGTCCGGTACGGGGCGGTGACAGGCGAGCACAGGGGTAGGCAGTGGCAGGCGCAAGGCAGGACGTGACGGACGCCCGCAGGATCGTGGTCAAGGTCGGTTCGTCCTCGCTGACCACGGCGAGCGGCGGCCTGGACGCGGACCGGGTGGACGCGCTGGTGGACGTGCTGGCCAAGCACCAGGACAAGGAGATCGTGCTGGTCTCCTCCGGTGCCATCGCGGCCGGTCTGGCGCCGCTCGGCCTGGACCGGCGGCCCCGCGACCTGGCCCGGCAGCAGGCCGCCGCCAGCGTCGGCCAGGGCCTGCTGGTCGCCCGCTACACCGCCTCCTTCGCACGGTACGGCCGCCGCGTCGGCCAGGTCCTGCTGACCTCGGACGACACCAGCCGCCGCGCCCACTACCGCAACGCCTTCCGGACCCTGGACCAGCTGCTGGCCATGGGTGCCGTACCGATCGTCAACGAGAACGACACCGTCGCCACCGACGAGATCCGCTTCGGCGACAACGACCGGCTGGCCGCCCTGGTCGCCCACCTCGTACGCGCCGACCTGCTCGTGCTGCTCTCGGACGTGGACGGGCTCTACGACGGCGACCCCAGCACCCCCGGCACCTCCCGGATAGCCGAGGTGAGCGGCCCCGCCGACCTGGAGGGCATCTCGATCGGCAGCGCGGGCCGGGCCGGCGTCGGCACCGGCGGCATGGTCACCAAGGTCGAGGCGGCCCGGATCGCCGCCGCGGCCGGCATCCCGGTCGTCCTGACCTCTGCCGTGCACGCCGCCGACGCCCTGGCCGGCGGCCCCACCGGCACCCACTTCCTGCGCACCGGCCGCCGCTCGGCCGACCGGCTGCTGTGGCTCGCGCACGCCTCCACCCCGCGCGGCGCGCTGGTGCTGGACGACGGCGCCGTCGAAGCCGTCGTCGAACGGCACTCCTCGCTGCTGCCCGCCGGCATCGCCTCGGTCGAAGGGGAGTTCAGCGCCGGCGACCCGGTCGAACTGCGGGACACGACGGGCCGCGCCGTCGCCCGCGGCCTGGTCAACTTCGACGCGCGGGAGATCCCGCGGCTGATCGGCCGTTCCACCCACGACCTCGCCCGCGAGCTGGGACCCGCGTACGAACGCGAGGTCGTGCACCGTGACGATCTGGTCGTACTGCACCACTGACGGTCGTCACAACAGGGAAACAAGTGGCAGGAAAGGTCCAAAGACCAGCCTTTCCACGGAGACCTTCTCGAAAACGCCCCCGCGACGGCCCGCGGGCTGGTCAACTTTGTTGCGGGGACGGCGTCAGGGGAGGGCCGTCCGCCGCGCGCGAGCGCGCGCCGAGTGACAGCAGTGCCGGCCCCCTGCCGGGCGACCGCCCGCGGCCGGGGCCCGGAGCAGCGCGACCCGCGGTGACCCGGGCGGTCCGCACGCGGCGGCGCAGCCGGCGGCGGTCCGGGGCCGGCGAAGGACGACAGCACCGATCGGCTCCGCCCCCGTACGGACGAGCGGAGCGATACGCATAACAGGAGGCCGCCGGTGAGACGAGGGCGCTCAGGGGCGCTGCCCCGAGGGACGGCGGAGCGCACACTGACCAGCGTCGGGGCCGCCGGACCGGCCGGCGGTGCCGCGGCCGGGGACCGCGCGGGCCCGGGCCGGGCGACGTCCGAGCGGCCGGGCTCCGGGCGGCGCGAGGCGTCCCGGCTGTGGCACGTCACCCTCAGCGTCTCGGGGGCCGAGGCCCCCGTCCAGGAGGTCCGGCGGGCACTCGAACAGCTCGCCCACGATCACCCCTTCCTGCTGACCAGCCGCTACGCGACCGATCACGCCGAGATCCGCTACTGGGAAGAGGCCCGCGATCTGCACGACGCGGCGGCGGTCGCGCTGCGGCTGTGGGGCGAGCACCGCTCCTCGGCCGGCCTGCCGCCGTGGGAGATCGTGGGTCTGGAGGTCATCGACCGGGAGACGTATCACCAGCGCGTCGCCGAGGGCTACGGGCCGCCACCTGCCTCCCCGGTGGGTGTGCACCCGTACTGACACCGGTACGGGTGGTGGGAGCATCGCCCGTACCGACGGGGGGCGGGCCGCGGCGTCCCGCCAGCTGGAACGCGGCGCGGCGGTGCGCCCCCGCCCGGCTAGGCTTTCCGCCATGACCAGCGAATCAGCGCACTCCTCACCCGTCATCGAGACCGCCCGGCGCGCCAAGGAAGCGGCGGCCGTCCTGGCGCCGCAGCCGCGCACCGCGCGCGACGGCGCGCTGCTCGCCATCGCCGACGCCCTGGTGGCCCGCACCGAAGAGATCGTCGCCGCCAACGCGGGGGACGTCGCCAAGGCACGGGCCGCGGGCACCGGCGAGTCCCTGGTGGACCGGCTCACCCTGACCCCGGAGCGGGTCACGGCGATGGCCGCCGACGTCCGGGACGTGGTGGCCCTGCCCGACCCGGTGGGCGAGGTGCTGCGCGGCTCCACCCTGCCCAACGGCCTCGACCTGCGGCAGGTCCGCGTCCCGCTGGGCGTCGTCGGGATCATCTACGAGGCGCGGCCGAACGTGACCGTGGACGCCGCCGCGCTGTGCCTGAAGGCGGGCAACGCGGTGCTGCTGCGCGGCTCGTCCTCCGCCTACGCCTCGAACAGCGCGCTGGTGGAGGTGCTGCGGGACGCGGTGGCGAGCGTCGGACTGCCCGCCGACGTGGTCCAGCTGGTGCCGGGGGAGAGCCGCGACTCGGTGCGCGAGCTGATGCGGGCGCGCGGTCTGGTCGACGTGCTGATCCCGCGCGGCGGCGCCTCGCTGATCCGTACGGTCGTCGAGGAGTCCACGGTCCCGGTGATCGAGACCGGCACCGGCAACTGCCATGTGTACGTGGACGAGCACGCCGACATCGACATGGCGCTGGACATCCTGATCAACTCCAAGGCGCAGCGGCCCAGCGTCTGCAACGCCGCCGAGACGGTCCTGGTGCACGCCGGCATCGCCGAGACGTTCCTGCCGCGGGCGCTGGAGGCGCTCACCCAGGCCGGAGTGATCGTGCACGGCGACACGGCGTGGCAGCAGGCCGGCCCCGGCCTGGTCGCGCCCGCCACGGACGAGGACTGGGCGGCCGAGTACCTCTCGTACGACATTGCCGCGGCCGTCGTGCAGGACCTGGACGCGGCGGTCGCGCACATCCGCCGCTGGTCCTCCGGCCACACCGAGGCGATCGTCACCACCTCGCAGGCCGCGGCCCGCCGCTTCACCCAGCTCGTGGACTCCACGACGGTCGCGGTCAACGCCTCCACCCGCTTCACCGACGGCAGCCAGTTCGGGTTCGGCGCCGAGATCGGCATCTCGACGCAGAAGCTGCACGCCCGCGGCCCGATGGGGCTGCCGGAGCTGACCTCGACGAAGTACATCGTCACGGGCGACGGCCACACGCGCTGACGGTACGGGCGGGGTGCGCGCCACGCGCTGACGGTACGGGCGCCGGGCGCGCCCGCCCGCGGCCGAATTCCCGTGCTCCCCGCCCACAATCGACCGACCGGGGCTAGTCTGGACGGGTGCCGGACGACGTGGGGGGCAAGCCGTTCCCGGACGGCGAGGAGCCCGACGAGCACAGTCAGCCGAGCCACGGGGAAGCGGACGAGGACTTCGCCTCCGTGGTCCTCGACGAGGACTTCGTGCGGTCCGCGCGCTTCCACGAACCCACCGCGGCCGAACGGATGCTGGCCGCCGCACAGGCGCGCGCCGAGGCCGACGCGGCCCGCGCCCGCCCGGGGTACGGCACGGATCCGGACGCCGAGGACCCCGGCGCCCCGGGCGGCCGGCACCGCGCCACGGGCCGCCGTTACGGCCGCGGCGCCGACGATGCCCGGGGCGGGGGCCAGGACCCGGACGCGTACGGCCCCCATGGCCCCCATGGCCCGTACGGCCCGTACGGCGGCGCCCTGCGCCCGTACCGCGGCAGTGTCCGCTGGCACCGCCCGGTGGCCTGGGTGCTCGCCGTCCTGATGGGCATCGGCCTCGTCGCGCTGGCCTTCTCCGCGGTCTACCGCGGCGCATCCGGGGGGCGCACGCAGAATCCGACACCCCCGCCCGCGACCAGCGGCGTGGACGGCGTACCGCCCGTCCGCTCCAGCATGCTGCCCTCGGCGTCCGCCTCGGCCGAGTCGACGCCGCCGCCTGCGCCGGCCACGCCACGCGTGCACTGAGCACCTGCGGAAGCGCGGAGCGGGCCCCGAGTGCCGACGCGGGCGCCACGAGTGGGTGACACAGCTCCGGAAAACCCGCCGAACTTGTCCCGTACCAGGGCGTTTACCGGCGCCTCCGCAGACCTACTCTTGTGGTATGGCCGGTGCTGGTGACCCTCCCGAAGGGACCCCCGAGGGCGCCGCGGGAGGCGGAGAGGACGAATACCGATCCGTCGTCTTCGACGAATCGTTCGTACGAGCTGCACGCCTTCAGGAGTACTCGGCGAGGGAGCGCATGGAGGACCACGCACGGGCCGTGCGCACCCGGCATGCCTGGTCACGGCTCGGTGGCGCCCGGCAGGCCGTACTCCTCGCCCTGCTGATCGTCATCGCCTTCGGCACCGCGATCTACATGGGCATCCGCCACCCCTACCGGCCACCCGAGCCGATGGCGGCGCAGCCCCTGCGGTCCACGGTCGTGCCGCTGGCACCGGCCGGCGCCGTGCCGGGCGGGAAACCGGCCGACCTCTTCGCGCGCAGCCCCGCGGCGCAGTACCGCCTCGGCGCGGCGGGCGTCAACCTGCCCTCCGTGGAGCGGACCGAGCACTTCTCCGACGGCCAGGTCGTCTCCGCCCTGACCCTCGCCAAGGACTACATCGTGCGCTCCTCGATCGACCCGGCCACCCTGACGGGCGGGTCCGTACGGCCGGTCGGGCTGCTCCTCACCCCCAGTCAACTCGACCAGTTCGACCGGAGTCTGGCGCACCCGGCCGACGACGGCCGGCACGCGGCCACCGGCTGGCTGATGCGCTTCGACCCGCGCCAGGTGGAGCTGGCCGACCCCAACGTCCGGGTGAGCGGCACCCTTTCGGCCACCGAGGTCAGCTCGGACGCGCTGGAGGTGAGCGCCGACTTCACCTTCGCCTACGCCGTGCGCCCGGCCGACGCCCGGGGCTCGGCGGAGCAACAGGCCTCCACCGCCTCGCTGTTCACCGTCCGCCGCGAGCTGCGCTTCCGTATCGGGCGCGACGACCTGGACAACCACCGCCTGGAGGTGCTGCAGAGCAACCTCCAGGCAGGGCCGATGTCCTGCTCAGCCGACGCGTCGGGCACCCTGCGTCCGCTGCTCGCGGGGCAGCGGGCCGGGAGCGCCGGGCCGGCGTCCACCGACCCGTACGCCCGCGGCCGTACGAACACGGGGCTGTGCGGAAAGCTGGCGGCTACTTCCCAGCCGGCCCCGGCCCGTCCGGCCCGTTAGCGCCGTCCGAACCGTTCGCACCGCCGGAGCCGCCCGAATCGCCGGAGCCGCCCGTGCCACCGGAGCCGCCCGGCCGGGAGCCGCCGCGGAAGACCGTGTCCCGCAGCTTGCCGCCGAGGTCACCGGCGCCGCCGGCTATGTCGCGCACCAGGCCCATCAGCGGGTCCTTGCTCGTGCGCACCGACTCGGCGTAGTGCGCGGCGGACTCACGGAAGGACTCGGAGACCGAGGTGTCCTTGTCCTCCTCCCGGCGCGGGTAGTGGCCGTCCATGATGCGCTGGTAGTCGCGGCTGGCCGCCCACTTCTTCAGCTCGGCTGCCCGCACGGTGGTGAACGGGTGGCTGCGCGGCAGCATGTTCAGCACCTTCAGCACGGAGTCGCGCAGGTCGCCGCCGGCTTCGTAGTCCTCGGCCTGCTTGAGGAACGCGTCCACGTTCATCTCGTGCAGGTGGTTGCCGCCGGCGAGCTTCATCAGACCGCGCATGGACGCCTGCAGATCCTGCCCGACCAGCAGACCGGCCCGGTCCGCCGACAGCTCCGACTTGCGGAACCACTCCCGCAGCGCCGTCACGATCGCCATGACCGCGACATTGCCCAGCGGAATCCAGGCGATCTTCAGCGCGAGGTTCGTCAGGAACAGCAGGATCGTGCGGTACACCGCGTGACCGGACAGCGCGTGGCCGACCTCGTGGCCGATGACCGCGCGCATCTCCTCCTCGTCGAGCAGTTCCACCAGGCCGGTGGTCAGCACGATGATGGGCTCGTCCAGACCGATGCACATGGCGTTCGGCTGCGGGTCCTGGTTCACGTACATCGGCGGGACCTTCTCCAGGTCCAGTATGTAACAGGCGTCCCGCAGCATGTCGTTGAGATGCGCGAACTGCTGGTCGCTGACGCGCACCGAGTCCGACAGGAACAGCAGCCGCAGGCTGCGCTCCGGCAACAGACCGCTGAGCGTCTTGAAGACGGTGTCGAACCCGCTCAGCTTGCGCAGGGCCACGAGCGCGGAACGGTCCGCCGGGTGCTCGTAGGCGCGGGACGAGATCCCGGGGAACCGCCTGCGGTCCCGGCTCGGTACGCGCTCGCTGCCGCCTGGGCTCTCCGTCATTGGGGCCTCCCCCTGTTCGACTGCGGGTGATTCAGACTAGAGGACGCCACTGACAGCCATTTGGATGCCCAGGCGTACGCTGGCGAGCGCACCAGGGCCCGCAGATGCCCACATGCCCGTACAAAGGGAGCGCTTCAGTCATGCCGAACACGAGCGTGCTGCTCGCCGCCGCGGCGGAGACCTCGAAGAACGACGGCCCGGGATGGATCCTGCGCACCGTCCTGATCGTCGGAGTCCTCGGGGCCGTGTTCCTCGCATGGGTCCTGCTGCGCAATTACGGGAAGGACAACAACGACGACGACCGGGACTGACCCCGCCCTTTCCCGGCCGGCCCACCCGCCCGCGGACCCGCGGCGGCTCCCGCGGACGGGCGTGCGAACGCCCTCCCGGCGGAGTCGGCGTGAGACACGGGTGGGCTCGCGCATACGATGTGGCGGAAGTCTCTGTCCGACCCCATCCCGGATTGGTTCTGCCGACGATGAGCCTGCACACCACCGCACAGCACCTGGTCACCCTCGCCGAAGGCGCTCACGAGGGGGGCGGGCACGAGAGCCTGAGCCCGTTCGTCACGGGCGGCGGCGCCCTGATCGCCCTGCTCCTGCTGCTCTGGATCACCACCCGCTTCAACCGGGACCGCTGAGGGCGGGCACCGGGACCCCGGCACCGCGCAGCGCCCAGTAGGGTCTGCACGCATGGGAGAGCAGACAGGGCCCGTGAAGCGGCGGCTCGGAGTGATGGGCGGGACGTTCGACCCGATCCATCACGGACACCTGGTCGCCGCCAGCGAGGTGGCCAGCCAGTTCCACCTCGACGAGGTCATATTCGTCCCGACGGGGGAGCCGTGGCAGAAGTGCCACAAGACGGTGTCGCCGGCCGAGGACCGCTATCTGATGACGGTCATCGCGACCGCGTCCAATCCGCAGTTCTCCGTCAGCCGGATCGACATCGACCGCGGCGGCAAGACGTACACCATCGACACGCTGCGGGAGCTGCACGACCAGCACCGTGACGCGGACCTTTTCTTCATCACCGGCGCCGACGCGCTCGGCCAGATCCTGACCTGGCACGACGCGCCGGAGCTCTTCTCACTCGCCCACTTCATCGGGGTGACCAGGCCCGGGCACATACTCGCCGACCCCGGGCTCCCCGAAGGGGCGGTGTCCCTGGTCGAGGTGCCGGCCCTGGCCATCTCCTCGACCGACTGCCGGGCGCGCGTCGCCCAGGGGGACCCGGTCTGGTACCTGGTACCGGACGGCGTCGTGCGCTACATCGACAAGCGCGAGCTGTACCGCGAGGACCTGACCGGCCACGACGGCCGTTGACATCTGTTGCCGACGGCCGCCGACGACGACCGCCGACGGGGCTCACGGAAAGGGGCACCGGTGAACGACCGACACGACCCGTACGTGCCGCAGGACCCGTATGCCCAGGACCAGCAGGGGCAGCCCGGGTACACCTACGACGCCTACGGGCAGCCGGTGTACCCGGAGGCGCCGCAGCAGGCCGCGTACGACCAGTACGGGCAGCCGGTGGGCCACGACCCGTACGGCGCACCGGTCCAGCAGGACCCGTACAGCCCGTACGGCGCGCAGCAGCACGGCGGGCAGCCGGGTGGCGGGCCGCAGGTCCCGGGGCAGCAGGGGGCCGGACAGGCCGAAGCGGGGCACCAGGGATCAGGGCATCAGGGATACGGGTACGACCCGTACGGCCATCAGCAGGCGCCCCAGCAGGCGCAGTACCCCCAGCAGTACGACCCGTACGACCCGTACGGCCAGTCGCAGCAGACCCAGCAGCCCCAGCAGTTTCACCAGCCTCAGCAGCATGGTCTGTCGCCGCAACAGACGCAGCAGCAGCAACAGCAGGGCTGGATCCCGCAGCAGTCCGCACAGCCCTCGTACGAGCAGGTCTCCTACCAGGAGCCGGAGCACCAGCCGTACGGGCAGCCCGCCCAGGAGAGCGGTACGCGGACGCCGCGCGACGGGACCGCGGGCACCACGGACCGGACGCCGGGCCCGGGACCCGGCGCGGGCCCCGGGGGCGCCCCGGACACGGACTACCGCACCGAACAGTTCTCGTTCATAGAAGAGCCCACCGAGGACTCCGAGGACGTCATCGACTGGCTCAAGTTCACCGAGAGCCGTACCGAGCGCCGTGAGGAGGCCAAGCGGCGCGGCCGCAGCCGCAAGGTCATGCTGATCGTGCTGCTGGTCCTGTTGCTCCTCGGGGGCGTCGGTTACTTGTGGTGGGCGGGGAAGCTGCCCGGCCTCTCGGGCGCCGGGGCGGGCACGGAGGCCGGAGGCGCCGGGGCGAAGCGCGACGTGCTCGTGGTGCACCTGAAGGACCCCAAGGGCAACAGCTCCACCGCGCTCCTCGTGGACAACGAGAGCGCCCACAAGGGCACCACCGTGCTGCTCCCGAACAGCCTGGTGGTGTCCACCGAGGACGGCGGTTCCACGACGCTGGCCAAGTCGGTCAAGGACCAGGGCATCGACCCCACCAGGGAGTCCCTGAACACCCTCCTCGGCGCCGACATCAAGGCCAGCTGGCGGCTGGACACCCCGTACCTGGAAAACCTGGTCGAGACGACCGGCGGCATCACGCTGGACACCGACGCCACCGTGCCCGGTGCCAAGGAGGGCGACAGCCCGCTCGTCAAGCAGGGCAAGGGGCAGGACCTGAACGGCCAGGCGGCCGTCGCGTACGCCACCTACCAGGCGGCCGGCGAAGCGCAGACCAAGCAGCTGGAGCGCTTCGGCCAAGTGATGCAGGCCACGCTGAAGAAGGTCTCCAGCGACGCGGACGGCGCCACGGCCACCGTGAAGTCGCTGCTCCAGGTCCTGGACCCGCCGCTCACCGAGGCCCAGCTGGGCAGCTCGCTCGCACAGCGCGCCGAGCTGGCGAAGGCCGGCGCCTACGGGACCACCCTGCTGCCGGTGCAGCAGGACGGCACGCTCAGCCGGCAGGCGGCGGACGGCGTGGTCAAGGAGGTGCTCGGCGGCACGGTCAAGAAGGCCGACCCCGGCTCGACCCCGCGGATCAGCGTCCAGAACGCCACCGGCAAGAAGGAAGCGACCGACAAGGCACGGATCGCCCTGGTCAACGGCGGGTACTCGTTCGTCGACGGCGGCGCCGCGGCGGCGAAGCCCGCCTCCGAGGTGACGTACGCGGACGCCGCCCGGAAGGCGAAGGCCGAGGAGGCCGCCAAGACGCTGGGGCTGCCGGCCGGCGCGGTCAAGCAGGGCAAGGTCGCCGCGAACGCCGATGTGTCGGTGGTGCTGGGGCAGGACTACAAGGGCTGAGGAGGCCGGGCCGCCGATCCGGCGGCCCGGCGCGGCGGGGCGGTACGGGCCCGTGGCGTCCCGCCCGTAAAGCCAGGTGGGAGTGTCGGCGGTCCGTGAGACCCTTGATGGGTACCTGAAGAGCCTGTGTCATCACTCCGGCCGGACGGCATGTGCCCGGCCGGAGTGATGACACAGGCTCTGACCACCGATCCCGAAAGCTGGATTGTGACCGCCACCGACCGCTCCATCGAGCTCATCCAGGCCGCCTCGCTGGCGGCCGCCGACAAGCTCGCGCACGACATCATCGCGTACGACGTCAGCGACGTGCTCTCGATCACCGACGCGTTCCTGCTGGCCTCGGCCCCCAACGACCGCCAGGTCAAGTCGATCGTCGACGAGATCGAGGAGCGGCTGAACAAGGAACTGGGCGCCAAGCCGGTGCGCCGCGAGGGCGACCGCGAGGCCCGCTGGGTGCTGCTCGACTACGTCGACATCGTCGTCCACGTCCAGCACAGCGAAGAGCGCGTCTTCTACGCCCTCGAACGCCTCTGGAAGGACTGCCCCGAGCTGGACCTCCCCGAGGAGGCCAAGGCCACCCGCGGCAAGGCCGCGGAACACGCCGAGGCCACGACGGCCGAGCAGGACGGAGACCTGAGCTGAACGGCACCAAGGCCGGCCGTGGCCGCCGGATAGTCCTGTGGCGGCACGGCCAGACGGCGTGGAATCTGGAGCGCCGCTTCCAGGGCTCGACGGACATCGAGCTGACCGAGGAGGGCGTGGCGCAGGCGCGGCGCGCCGCCCGGCTGCTCGCGGCCCTCAAGCCGGACGCGATCATCGCCTCCGACCTGCGGCGGGCCGCCGCCACGGCGCGTGAGCTGGCGGCCGTCACCGGCCTGGAGATCACCCACGACGAGGCGCTGCGCGAGACGTACGCGGGCTCCTGGCAGGGCCTGACCCACGAGGAGATCGTGGCGCGGCACGGCGAGCAGTACGCGGCGTGGAAGCGCGGCGAGCCGGTACGGCGCGGCGGTGGCGAGCTGGAGACCGAGGTCGCCGACCGTGCGGCCCCCGTCGTGGAGCGCAGCGCCGACAAGCTGCCGGACGGCGGCACCCTGGTCGTCGTCAGCCACGGCGGCACGATCCGTACGACCATCGGGCGGCTGCTGGGCCTGGAGTCCCACCACTGGGAGGGCCTGGGCGGCCTGTCGAACTGCTGCTGGTCCGTGCTGGGCGAGGGCGCCCGCGGCTGGCGTCTGATGGAGCACAACGCCGGCACCCTGCCGGAGCCGGTGCTCGGCGACGACGACTGAGCGCTCCCGTGGCCGGGCCGGCAGGCCCCGCGGCCCGCTCCTCCGGGCTCCCGGAGGGACCGGATTTCACATTCGGGCAGGTCGCAGGCTAGAGTTCTTCTTGTTCGCGGCGCCGCCGGGGAAAACCCCGGAGGAGCGGAACAAGACCCGGGGCTATAGCTCAGTTGGTAGAGCGCCTGCATGGCATGCAGGAGGTCAGGAGTTCAATTCTCCTTAGCTCCACACCTCGGATGATCCCGTCTCCCACACTGGGAGGCGGGATCATTTCGTACCCGGACGGGTGCACGAACCGGCGCGTACCGGGGCAGACCTCGTCGTCGGGAACCCGCGGCGGGGGACCGCGGGGCCGGTCAGCGGGACTGACCCGGTCGGCGGTCCGTGGCAGAATTCGGACGGCGCCGGCAGGGGAGGAGAGAACGCGATGCCCACGAGCATCATGGAGGAGGTCGACGACCTGCTCGATGTGCCCGCTCCCACGCAGAGCGCCGGCCCGTCGTCCGAGGACGCTCCCCGCCCCGGCCGCCCCCTCCGTCCCGCCGACGGCGCGTACGGCACCGTGCTCCAGTGCCCGTCCTGCGGCTCGCCCCACGTGGCGCAGGTGCTGGGCGACAACGGCGGCATCTCGTTCGTGTGTACGGCCTGCGGCCACAGCTGGAGCTGACTGATGGGCGCTCACAGCAGGAAATGCGACTGGTGCGGCAGCGGGACGCCGATCGTCCGGGACATGGAGCCGGTCAACCCCGACTACCAGTACTGGTGCGAGGAGTGCGCGCGGGCACTGGTCATAAAGGGCGACCCGATCGAGACGTACCGCGAACTCGACGGGGAGCCGATCTACGGGCGGCTGCTCGACGAGCACTGCACACTGAAGCGTTTCTACTCCTTCGCGACCGCCTGAGAGGCGGCGGGGCGCCCGGCAGTGGTCCCTGTGGCGCTTCCTGACGGACTCCCGGCTTTGGCCGAGGATGTCGCCGTACCTGCCGATGGGCCGGTGTAGCGGCCATCAATCCTATCGGTCCCATCGGTGTGAAATTTTCCGTTGAAGGCGGAACTCCGTTCGAAGTGCGGGGCGTTGACGGGGTGAAGCTGCCGCCGGAGACGGCCGGCGGCACGGGGGAAGCGTTACGGGGGCAACACCGTGAGCGACATGACGATCCAGCCTGTCCCGGAGGCGCCGGCGGACCGTCCGTCCGGCGCGCCGCACAAGCGGGAGGCCGCGGCCGGACTGACACCCTTCGCCGACGAGCTGCGCATCCCGCCCGTCCTGCGGCCCGGCCGCAAGGAGGCGCTGCGCGGCATCGACATCGACCAGACCACCACCTGGGTCCGGCTGCACTCCGAGCTGCCGCCGACGAAGGTGTGGGCGTACGAGGGCCACTACCCGGGCCCGACGATCGAGGTGCGCCGTGGCCGGCGGCTGCGCGTCAACTGGAACAACCAGCTCACCGGCGGCCATCCGGTCACCGCCGCCGAGGCGAAGCCCTTACCGGGCGCGCCCTTGCCCACCGACGAGCCGGGCCGCGCGAACAGCACCCTCGTGGACGGCGTCGCCGGCCTCCCGCCCTGGACGGTCACCCATCTGCACGGCGCGGTGACCGGCGGCGGCAACGACGGCTGGTCGGAGAACGCCGTCTCGCCCGGCGACTCCCAGCTCTCGGAGTATCCCAACGACCACCGTGCGACGTGCTGGTGGTACCACGACCACGCCATGGACATCACGCGGTGGAACGTCTTCGCGGGCCTTGCAGGGATGTATCTGGTCCGCGACGACGAGGAGGACATGCTGCAGCTGCCCTCCGGGAGGCGGGAGATACCGCTCGTCATCCAGGACCGCAACCTCGACACGGACGGGGACGGCCGCCTGACGGGCCGTCTGCTGCACAAGACGCAGGTCGTGGCCCAGGACAAGGACGGCAAGAACGTTTCGCTGCCCTTCACCGGCCCGTACACCCTCGTCAACGGGACCATCTGGCCCCATGCGAACGTCGCGGCCTGCTGGTACCGCTTCCGCGTGCTGAACGCGGCGAACAGCCGCACCTTCCGGCTCCGGCTGGTGGACGACGCGACGGGGGCGCCGGTGACGGGTGCGGTGTGGCAGATCGGCTCGGACGGCGGCCTGCTGCCGCGGCCGGTCCCGGTGGAGGGCCCGCTGTCGGTGGCGTCCGCCGAGCGGATGGACCTGCTCATCGACTTCGGGCGGCTGCGCGGCCGTACGCTCCGGTTCGTCAACGCCGCGCCCGGGGTGACGTATCCGGACGTGCTGCAGTTCCGGGTGGGCGCCACCCAGGTGCGCGATCCGTTCGTGCTCCCGCAGGTGATCTCCTCTTCCTTCGAGCGGCTCACCCACGGCTCGGCGCCCGACCACGAGCACCGGCTCGTCGTCCTCACCCCGCCCGGGCCGGTCGGCAACTTCCACCCGGAGATGTGGGAGATGCAGGAGATCCCCACCCCGCCCGTGCAGGAGCCCACCGAAGGGATCGTCCAGATCCGCGGCGCCAACGGAAAGGTCCGGACGTACCGCCGTACGGCCCGGATGTTCGACGACACGCTGGGCCACCTGGTCCGGCACGGCGACTGGGAGCAGTGGAGCTTCCTGAATCTGGGCGGCGCCGGCACCCACCCGATGCACATCCACCTCGTCGACTTCCAGGTCCTGGACCGGCACCGCTATCCGGCGGACCCGGACAGCCCGTACGACAACGAGCTCGGCGGCACCCGCGCCCCGCTCGAATTCGGCGGCGCGGCCCCGATATCCCCGGGCGACCAGGGCTGGAAGGACGTCATACAGGTCCCGCCGGGCCAGCTGGTGGACGTACTCGCCCGCTTCCAGGGCGCCAAGGGCCGGTTCATGTACCACTGCCATCTGCTGGAGCACGAGGACATGGGCATGATGCGGCCGTTCGTCGTCATGCCGCGTGAGGTGCTGAAATTCCATCACCACCAGCCGGGTGGACACGGCCACGGCACACGCTGAGGTGCGCTGCCGGGGCGGTGGCTCGGCGCGCCGACAGCGGCTCAGCGGCCCGGCGCCGGCTCAGCTGCCCCGGCAGCTGCTCAGCGGCTCAGCGCCCCGGCGTGACCGGTCCCCGGCCGCTGCCGGACGTGGCCGTACCGCGCTCCGCGTCCGGCAGTGCCCCGTCCCCGTCCGCCCCACGCGCACCGTCCCGCCACACCAGTACGGCGGTCAGCGCCAGGAAGACCAGCCCTGCGATCGGGTAGATCCCGGACAGCAGCATCTGGCCGCCGTTCTGGTGGAGTTCCTCGTGGTGGTGGTAGCGGTGCGGCACGAACCACAGCGCGAACGAACAGAAGAGGAGGCCCAGCGCGAGCGTCCCCGCCCGCCACCGCCGGCCGGCCCGGCCGCCGAAGCCGCCGCGGCCGATCGCCTCCGAGCCGAGCAGGATCAGCATCGGTACGCCCCACACCCAGTGGTGCGACCAGGAGATCGGGCTGACCAGCAGTGCGGTCACGGCACAGGCCACGGCCGCCCAGGCCCGGCGGCCGCGCAGCAGCGCGCCGACCGCGACGGCCAGCCCGAAGACGGCCACGACGGCCGCGGCCGCCAGCCACCACAGGCCGGGGTCATGGGTGTGCAGCAGCCGGGCCAGCGCGCCGCGCAGCGACTGGTTGGCGGTGATCTCCACCTCGCCGACCCGGTCGGCGGCGAAGATGATCTCCGTCCAGAAGCGCCGGGAGTCGTGCGGCAGGACGAGCGCGGACAGCAGCGCGGTGCCCAGGAAGGTGAGGCAGGCCACGGCGGCCTGCCGCAGCCAGGGGTTCCACGCCTCCCGCGGCCCGGCGCCCGCCCGCAGCCGCTGCCAGGCCCGTACGAGCCCGGCCAGCGCGAGGAAGACCGCGAACAGGGCCGGGGTGAGCTTGACGCCGGCCGCCAGCCCGATGCCGATCCCGGCCCACCGGTTGGTGTCCTTACGGGTCAGGTCCCACAGGACCAGCACGGCGAGCAGCAGGTTGATCTGCCCGTAGCGCAGTGTCGTCCACACCGGCTCGCACCAGACCAGCAGCGCGGCCACACCCAGCGCCGCGGCGAGCGGCGGCACCCGCTTCGGCCGCCCCGCGAGCCGCAGGCCGAGATGGGCGACGGCGACCAGCAGCAGGAGGTTGCCGAGGGTGGCGAGCGTCCGCATCTCCGGTACGCCGACCAGCGTCAGCGGCGTGAACAGCAGTGCCGCGAAGGGCGGATAGGTGTTGGGCAGGTTCGCGGAGGTCGCGACCATGTCGTACAGGTCCTCGCCGGTGCGGGCCGTCCAGCCCTCGGCGCGGTAGACCATCAGATCGATCATCGTCACGTGCGCCAGCCGCTGCGCGACCCAGAAGGCCGCGAAGGACAGCACACAGCCGACGGCCGCCACCAGCAGCGGACGGCGGCGGACGAAGCTCCTCAGCGGGGAGGGACCGCCGGGTGCAGCGGACTGTTCCGGCTCCAGCGCGGACACGGCGTACAGCTCCCCAGGACGAATCGGGCACGGCCCGCCGACAGTACATCGAGCCGTCCCCGGGGGGCCGAGGGCAATCGATTTGGCAGAAGGCGGGGAGGGCCGTGTAATGTAGGCGATGCCGCAGCGGGGAGCCGCAAGGAAAAGAACCGCGGCGGACCACAGCAAGGGGCTATAGCTCAGTTGGTAGAGCGCCTGCATGGCATGCAGGAGGTCAGGAGTTCAATTCTCCTTAGCTCCACAGAAGAGCCGCTCGTGAGGTGACTCACGGAGGTTCACGAGATCCCGTCCGATCTGACCGATCGGACGGGATTTTTCGTTTCCCGAAGACATGGCGGCGCGGTGCGGCGAACTGGCGCGGCCCGCCGGGGTCAGGGGCGTTTCCGTGGCGGCTGGGCCACGTCGTAGCGGCGCCGGTTGTCGCCGATCTCCTTCCGGTGGGCGGTGGCCCACTCCCCGAACGCGACGACGGAGGCCGGCAGCGTCGTGCCGAGCCCGGTCAGCGCGTGATCGACGCGGGGCGGTACGCAGGCGTGGACGGTACGGGTCAACAGGCCGTCGCGTTCCAGCTGTCGCAGCGTCAGCGTGAGCATCCGCTGGGAAATGCCGGTGACGGCGCGGTGCAACACGTACTGCCGGAGAGGCGTCGTCGAGGCGATGTCGCGCTCCTTCCACGGCTGTGTGGGCGGTCGCCGTCAGGGCTTTTCCAGGCGCAGGGCGAGGGCGGGGCAGCGGCTGACCGCGCGCTGGGCACGGTTGTGGAGCCGGGCCGGAAGGGCGGTGCCGGTGATCAGCGGGTAGCCGTCCGGGTCGAGGCGTACGGCTTCCGGGAGCAGCCTCGCGCACAGACCGTGCCCCTCGCACAGCGTCCAGTCCACCGCCAGCCTGCCCGACGCGGCCGTCTGGCCCGTGGCTCCCGTGCCCGTACCGTCGGCCGCGTCCGCTGTTTCCGGTGCGGGGAGGGGCAGCACGCCGACGGTTTCCCGGCCGCAGCCGCCGCCCAGTACATGCGCGGCGAGATCGTCCGCGAAGGCGTCCAGTGCGGAGAGCACGAACCGTACGGCGCCGTCCGGGTGTTTGCAGGCGCCGCGCCCGCTCACGGTCTGCGCCGCGCGCCGTACGGCTTCCAGTGCTTCTTGGCCGCCGCCTGCCAGGGTGTCCGCCAGCGCGCCGGCCATGGAAGGCAAGCCCAGTCGGCAGGGCCCGCACTGGCCCGATGATTCAGCGGCGAGCCAGCGCGATGCGAGCAGGGTCTCGCCGAGCGGGCACGTGTCGGCGGGCACCGGCAGCACCGCGCCCGCGCCAAGTGCTCCGCCGCCGGCCGCGAGCGCTTCGCGGGTGACCACCGTTCCGTACGCGGTCGCGGCGTCCAGCCAGGCGCCGTGGTAGCCGCCCACCAGGACGCCACCGGGAACCGGGTCGGCGGCGCACGTCTGGAGGACGTACGGGAGCGGCACCCCGCTCGGGGCCTCGACGACGGTGGGGGAGGGCACCGCGCCGGACACGGTCAGGAGCAGGGTGCCGGGTTCGTGGGGCGCCCCGGCCGCGGCGTACCGGTGGGGGCCCAGCCGGGCGGCGACGGCGAGTTGCGCGAACGTCTCGGCGTTGGAGAAGAGCGTGGGCACGCCGCCGAGGCCGGACTCCGCGGCCCGCACCCGCCGCCCCGGCGGCAGCGCCGGACCGCCCTCAGCGGCCCGGATCAGCGCGGACGCCTCGCCGGAGACGAGCCGTTCCGGTACCCGGACGAGCCGGGCGCGCAGCGACCGTCCGCGCCGGCGGTCGCTCAGGCCGCGTTCGGACAGCGCGTCCCGCACCGACCGCTCGGCCGTGTCCTTGGTCACGCCGACCACCAGGGTGCGGGCGCCGAGGGCTTCGGCGGCCAGCAGCGCGCCGTCCAGGACGAGGTGCGGCGCGCGGCACAGCAGGACGGTGTCCTTGCGGCAGGCGGGCTCGCCCTCGCAGCCGTTGACGACGACCGCGGGCCGGAGGCCGGAGCGGCGCGCGTGGTGAGCCACCGCCTCCAGTTTCCGTACGAAAGGGAAGCCCGCGCCGCCGCGCCCGCGCAGCGCGATGGCGCCGGCCAGCTCGGCCAGCCGGTCGGTGGACAGGGACGGCGGCGAGCCGTGGGTGAGCAGGTGGGCCCGGCGGTCGAGGCGCTCGGCCTCGTCGAAGCCCGCGGTCAGCCGGGGCAGGCCGATGACGTGGACGGGCGGGACGTCGGGCAGCGGACCGGTCACGACCGGCTCCTGCCGTGCGAGGCGGGCTGCGCGGGCGCGGGGTGGAGGGCGTGCCGTCCGTACGGTGGCGGCGCGGATGCCGGGTACGGGGCGGGTGAGGCGGACGCCGGGTACGGGACGGGCGGCGCGGATGCCGGGTACGCGGCGGGCGGGGCGGTCGCCGTACGGGCGCGCAGGCGTGCCCGTAGGACGTGCGGGAGGAAGGCGCGCGCCAGGAGGGCCGCGGCGACGGCCGTCAGGCACAGCGCGTACCCGGTGGTGACCCAGCCCGAGGGGGCACGGCCGGACTTGAGGCCGTGTACGAGCGCCAGGCACCAGGCCGGGTACGCGCAGGCGTGCAGGGCGCGCCAGCGTTCCGAGGCGCGGCCGCGGCCGGCGAAGGCGCTGCGGAGCGCGCCGGTCGCGGCGGCCAGCACCATCAGGTAGCCGGCCACCGCACCGAAGCCGATCAGCGTTTCGGCGTCGGGGGCGGGCGTCCCGGTGAACGGCAGCAGCGCGTTCAGGGCGTACGCGTGCTCCTCGGCGACCTTGACCGCGATGTGCAGGACCAGGAATCCGAGCGAGGCGGTGCTCAGGGCCCGGTGGACTCCCTGGGCGAGCAGCCGGCTGCGGGGCAGCAGCACCGTACGGCCCGCGGCGACCAGTCCCCAGACGACAGCGGCCGTGAGGGAGACGAGGGTCAGCACGCCGCCCGTGAAGTCGAGGAAACCGCGTAACGGCTCGGTGCCGGAGAGCAGGAGGAGGCCGAGGGCGGCGACGGCTCCGGCGGCGAGTGCGGCACGGCGGCGCGGCCGGGGGCGGCGCGGGGCCGGGGCCGTCGCCGGGCCCGGCGGGGCCGTGTGGCGCGGGCCGTCCCGGGGGCCAGGGCGGCGCAGGCCGTAGGCCGGGCGGGACGAGCCCGGGAGAC
The DNA here is from genome assembly GCF_055577005.1 of Streptomyces sp. NPDC033221. Classification (NCBI taxonomy): domain Bacteria; kingdom Bacillati; phylum Actinomycetota; class Actinomycetes; order Kitasatosporales; family Streptomycetaceae; genus Streptomyces; species Streptomyces sp. NPDC033221. Next base: position 55,757 of record NZ_JBVIQN010000041.1, read on the forward strand.
GGACGGGGAGGCGGGGTAAGCCGGGGAGACGCGGGCCGGGGGCGGCGCGGCTCTTGCGGTGGGGACGCATGGGGGAAAAGTAGGGGGACACCGGGCGGGGGCGGTGGGCTTTCCGTAAGCGGAGTGGAGCGGGGCGGTGCGCTGCTACCGTCGGGCGCCGGTTCTGTTCGAAGGAGCCGGGCCGCGCGCTGCCGGAGGCGCTGCGGACGCCCGCATCGGAGGCTCCCGCCCGTCGGCGCGCGACGCTCCTTCCGCAGTTGGACGGCTCTCAGCGGGCCCAGCGCCCCCTGCGGTACCCTGACGCCATGCGTGCCGTACGCCTTCTGCTTAGCGGGCCGCGCTGATCAGTACCGACCGGTGAGCTTCCGGTCGGCATCGGCGCGGCGTCCCCTCCTGTGCGAGGGGCCTTTTTGTTTCCGCAGAGATCGCACTTTTCGCAGTAGCCGCAGGCAGAGACGACCGATGGAGCTTTGAGGACGATGACCGAGACGACTTCGGCTGCCGAGGTGGCAGCGCCGCACCGCTACACGGCAGCGCTGGCCGCCGACATCGAGGGGCGCTGGCAGGACTTCTGGGAGGCCGAGGGGACGTACGAGGCCCCGAACCCGAAGGGCGACCTCGCGGGCGACCCGGAGCTGGTGGCCAAGCCCAAGAAGTTCGTCATGGACATGTTCCCGTACCCCTCGGGTGCGGGGCTGCACGTGGGTCACCCGCTGGGCTTCATCGCGACCGACGTGCACGCCCGCCACCTGCGGATGACCGGCCACAACGTGCTGCACACCCTGGGCTTCGACGCCTTCGGCCTGCCGGCCGAGCAGTACGCCGTGCAGACCGGCACCCACCCGCGGGTCTCCACCGAGGCCAACATCGTCAACATGCGGCGCCAGCTGCGCCGGCTGGGCCTGGGCCACGACCTGCGCCGCTCGGTCGAGACGATCGACCCGGACTACTACAAGTGGACCCAGTGGATCTTCATCCAGGTCTTCAACTCCTGGTACGACGCCGACGCGGAGAAGGCGCGCCCCATCGGCGAGCTGGTGGCGCAGTTCGAGGCCGGAGAGCGTGAGACCCCGGACGGGCGCCCCTGGAACGCGCTGAGCGCCGCCGAGCGCGCCGAGGTCCTGGGCGAGTACCGCCTGGCGTACGCCTCGGACGCGCCGGTCAACTGGTGCCCCGGCCTGGGCACCGTGCTGGCCAACGAGGAGGTCACCGCCGAGGGCCGGTCCGAGCGCGGGAACTACCCGGTCTTCAAGGCCAAGCTGCGCCAGTGGAACATGCGCATCACCGCCTACGCGGACCGTCTGCTGGCGGACCTGGACGGGCTGGACTGGCCGGACGCCATCAAGCTGCAGCAGCGCAACTGGATCGGCCGCTCCGAGGGCGCGCGCGTCGACTTCCCCGTCGGCGACAAGAAGATCACCGTCTTCACCACCCGCCAGGACACCCTGTTCGGCGCCACCTACATGGTGCTGGCGCCCGAGCACGAGCTGGTCTCCGGTGAGCAGTCGATCGTCCCGGACGCCTGGCCCGAGGGCACCCACGACGTCTGGACCGGCGGGTACGGCACCCCGGCCGAGGCCGTCGCCGCGTACCGCAAGCAGGCCGCGGCCAAGTCCGACGTCGAGCGGCAGGCCGAGGCCAAGGACAAGACCGGCGTCTTCACCGGCGCGTACGCGACCAACCCGGTCAGCGGCGAGCGCGTCCCGGTCTTCATCGCGGACTACGTGCTGATGGGTTACGGCACCGGCGCGATCATGGCCGTCCCGGCGCACGACAGCCGCGACTTCGCCTTCGCGCGCGCCTTCGAGCTGCCCATGCGCTGCGTCGTGGAGCCGTCGGACGGCCGTGACCAGGACCCGGCCGCCTGGGACGATGCCTTCGACTCGTACGAAGCGAAGATCGTCAACTCGTCGGGCGCCGGCATCGCGCTGGACGGCCTGACCGTCCCGGACGCCAAGATCAAGATCACCGAGTGGCTGGCCGCCGCCGGCATCGGCGAGGGCACCGTCAACTTCCGGCTGCGCGACTGGCTGTTCAGCCGCCAGCGCTACTGGGGCGAGCCCTTCCCGATCGTCTACGACGAGGACGGCGTCGCGCACGCGCTGCCGGAGTCGATGCTGCCGCTGGAACTGCCCGAGGTCGACGATTACTCGCCGCGCACCTTCGACCCGGACGACGCCGACACCCAGCCCGAGACCCCGCTGTCCCGCAACGAGGACTGGGTCAACGTCGAGCTGGACCTGGGCGACGGCCCGAAGAAGTACCGCCGCGAGACCAACACCATGCCCAACTGGGCCGGATCCTGCTGGTACGAACTGCGCTACACCGACCCGGGCAACGACACCGCGCTGGTCGACCCGGAGGTCGAGCAGTACTGGATGGGCCCCCGTGAGGGCCAGCCCACCGGCGGCGTCGACCTGTACGTGGGCGGCCAGGAGCACGCCGTACTGCACCTGCTGTACGCGCGGTTCTGGTCCAAGGTGCTGCACGACCTGGGCCACATCAGCTCCGCCGAGCCGTTCCACAAGCTGTACAACCAGGGCATGATCCAGGCGTTCGTCTACCGGGACAGCCGCGGCATCGCCGTACCGGCCGCCGAGGTCGAGGAGCGGGACGGCGCGTTCTACTACCAGGGCGAGAAGGTCAGCCGCGTCCTGGGCAAGATGGGCAAGTCCCTGAAGAACGCCGTCACGCCCGACGAGATCTGCGCCGAGTACGGCGCGGACACGCTGCGCCTGTACGAGATGGCGATGGGCCCGCTGGACGTCTCGCGGCCGTGGGACACCCGTGCCGTGGTCGGCCAGTACCGCCTGCTGCAGCGCCTGTGGCGCAACGTCGTGGACGAGGCGACCGGCGAGGTCACCGTCGTCGACACGGAGCCGGACGAGGACACGCTGCGCGCGCTGCACAAGGCGATCGACGGCGTCGGCCAGGACCTGGCCAACCTGCGCTTCAACACCGCCATCGCCAAGGTGACGGAGCTGAACAACCACCTGACCAAGGCGGGCGGCCCGGTCGCGCGCTCGGTGGCCGAGCGCCTGGTGCTGCTGGTCGCGCCGCTGGCCCCGCACATCGCCGAGGAGCTGTGGCGCAAGCTGGGCCACACCGACACCGTCGTCCACCGGGACTTCCCCGTCGCCGACCCGGCCTACGTGGTCGACGAGACCGTGACCTGCGTCGTACAGATCAAGGGCAAGGTCAAGGCGCGCCTGGAGGTCTCGCCGTCCGTCACGGACGCGGACCTGGAGGCGGCGGCGCTGGCCGACCCGGCGGTCGTGGCGGCACTGGGCGGCGCGGGCATCCGCAAGGTGATCGTGCGGGCGCCGAAGCTGGTGAACATCGTTCCCGCGTGAGGCACTGATCCCGTCGCCGGGGTCCTTCGGGGCGTGACCGGGCGCTCCGGGGTGTGGCTGATTCCGGGCGCTGACCGGGCCCTTCGGGGCGTGGCTAAGGGATCACCACTACGGGCAGGTTGGGGGTTCGAAGGGAACCCGCGACCTGCCCGCGGCGTTTACGGTGGAAGAGCCGGGACCCCGGCGCCTCCGCCAGCCGTGCCGTCGCCAGACGAGGAGAACCCATGGAAGCCGTCGCCGCAATCTTCGGGCTCCTCTTCCTGCTGCTCGTCGCGGCCGGCGTCTTCGTCACGGTCAAGGCCGTCAAGGCGGCCAAGCGCGGGGTGGACCGCGGGGTGGCCCAGGCGCGCCGGACCGTCGAGGACACCACCCTCAGGGCCCGGCAGTTCACCCAGCCCGGCGTGGCCGGCGAGCTGGCCCAGCTGCGGCTGTCGCTGCGTACGTCCATGCGCGCCACCCAGGACGCGCTGCACACCGGCGCCGAGCAGGACACCTCGCTGACCGAGGCGCTGGGCCTCTTCGAGCGCCTCAGCGCCCACGGCCACGAGCTGGACGACGAGCTCAAGCGGCTGGAGCGGGAGCCCGACAAGGCCAGCGTCACGACCCGGCTGCCCGAGCTGCGCGAGCGGCTGGAGCGCATCACCCACTCCGCCGAGTCGCTGCGGTGGGCCGCCCGGGACCGGGCCCGGCAGTTCTCCGACGACGACTTGGCCACGCTCGGCGAGCAGATCGACATGGAGGCCGGGGCGCTGCGGCACTGGTCGAAGGAGTCGCTGGAGGACCGGATCGAGGCGTCGGGGGATGCGTCGAGGGACGGGGCGGCTGGGGCCGGTGGGGCCCGTGGGGCTTCCTCCGGTTCGGCCGGGGCTTCCTCCGGGTCGGCGGAGCGGAAGCCGTGGGGGTCCGCGGAGGACGAGACGCCCGCCATCACGGCCCGGGACCCGCGTACGCAGCCTTCGTACGCGTGGCAGAAGGCACCGCGTACGGAGCGGACGACCTGATTCCGCCTGCGTCCCGCCACTGCCGGGCGGGTAACGGACGCCCCCGTGACACACGGCCCGGCGACGCTTGGCAAACCCTTGGCCAAACCTGAGGGATCATGAAAGGACCCGCACTGTCGGCCTCCGGGATCCCCGGATAACCTCCCAGTCATGTCCCGCCATGTCGCTATCGTCACCGATTCAACGGCCTACCTGCCGCGGGCGGCACTGCAGCGCCACCGGATCACGGCGGTGCCGCTCACCGTCGTCCTCGGTGACGAGGCCCTGGAGGAGGGCACCGAGATCTCGGCGAGATCGGTCGCCCAGGCCCTGCAGAAGCGCAAGTACGTGACGACCTCGCGGCCCAGTCCCGGGACCTTCGCGGCCACCTACCGGGACCTCGCCAAGGCGGGCGCCGAAAGCATCGTTTCGCTGCACCTGTCCTCGGAGTTCTCCGGCACGTACGACGCGGCGGTGCTGGCGGCCGGCGAGGCTCCCGTACCGGTGCGGGTCGTGGACACCGGCATGGTCGCCATGGCGCTCGGCTTCTGCGCCCTGGCGGCGGCCGAGGCGGCGGAGTCCGGCGGCAGCCTGGACGAGGCGGTGGCCGCGGCCGAGAAGCGCGCCGAGCAGACGTCCGCCTACTTCTACGTCGACACCCTCGACTACCTGCGGCGCGGCGGCCGGATCGGGGCGGCGCAGGCGCTGCTCGGCTCGGCCCTCGCGGTCAAGCCGCTGCTCCAGCTCGCCGAGGGGCGGATCGACCTCCTGGAGAAGGTCCGTACGGCCTCGAAGGCGATCGCCCGGCTGGAGGAGATCGCCGTGGAGCGGGCCGGGGAGGCGCAGGTGGACATCGCGGTGCACCACCTCGCAGCGGCCGAACGCGCGGACGCGCTGGCGGACCGGCTGCGCGAGCGGGTACCGGGGCTGGCCGAGCTGCACGTGAGCGAGGTGGGTGCGGTGATCGGGGCGCATACGGGACCGGGGCTGCTGGGGGCCGTGGTTTCGCCGCGCTAGCGGAAGACGCGCTCTTTCGAGTGGCGGGGATATCCACAACTGGTGGGTTATCCACGGGATTTGACGGCTCGCAGCGGGATCGGCTCGGGGTGTCTAACGTCGCTGGCATGACGCAGAAATCACTCTCCGTAACTGAATCGCTTGGGGCTGGTGCCGGGGCTGGGGTCGGCTCTGGAGCTGGCCTTGACACCGGCCCTGCTACCGACCCTGGCTCAGCCTCCGACCCCGCCCTCACCCCCGCTCCCACTGCTGTGCCCGCCCCCGGCTTCGACCCGGATTTCGGCAGCGACGCTCCGTCCTCCCGCCGGAGAACCGCGCGCGGTGCGGTGCGTGGGCGAGCCGCCCGGCGCACGGAGACCGCCGCAGCAGTACGTACGCGGGCCGAGGGCCTTTTCCGGGGCCCACCCGACCCGTACCGGCAAGCGGATCCGGTGGAACCGGGCGGCAGTCCACCGCCCGCCGAAGGCACCCGTTCCGACCCTGCCGCCCGTTTACGACTCGCCGTGCGGGAGCGGCTGCCGCTGTGGATGCAGTCGAGATGCGCGATCGACCCGAAGGCGCTGACCGCTCTGGTCGTGGTGTTCGTGGTGGCGGTGGCTTTCGCGGTCCACCACTTCTGGGTGGCTCGGCCCGAGCCCGTACGCGCACCGGTCGCCGCCCGGTCCCCGGCGCTGCCGACCCCGGGCCCGGCGCCGCGGCCACAGGTGGCGGCGCCGACACCGGGAGGCGCGCCGACGACCGCCGCGGGGCGGCTTCTCGTGGTCGACGTGGTCGGTAAGGTGCACCACCCCGGCATCCACCGACTGCCGCAAGGAGCCCGGGTCGCCGACGCGCTGCGAGCGGCGGGCGGTGTGCTGGACGGCGCGAATTCCCGAGGGCTGAACCGGGCCCGGCTGCTGATCGACGGCGAGCAGATCGCCGTGGATGTCCCAGGGGCAGCGCCGGGCGCGGCAGGACAGGGTGCGGGCGCGAGCCCCGGAGCCGCTGCGGGAGCCGGGTCCGGAGGAGCCGCCGGGTCGGGCACTGGCGGTGGTGCGGCGGCCCCCGGAAGCGCCGGAGCATCCAGCGGTACGGGCGCGGGCGCCGTCCCCATCAGCCTGAACTCCGCGACCGCGGAACAGCTGGACGGCCTTCCCGGCGTCGGCCCCGTCCTGGCCCGGCACATCATCGAATACCGCACCGCGCACGGCGGTTTCACCGCCGTGGAACAGCTCCGCGAAGTGACCGGCATCGGCGACCGCCGCTTCGCCGACCTGCGGCCCTTGGTCCAGCCATGACCTCGGACCCCGCCGCACCGCCGCCACCGCCTCGCCATACTCACCCCACCGACCCCACCGACCCCCAAGCTTCAGCCCACCCCTCCTCCCACACCACACCCGACACCCCCTCTCACCCCACCTCCGACCCCACCCCCAACCCCCTTTCCACCACCCCCTCCGACCGGATCGCCGTCCACGCGGCGGCAACCTCCCCCTACGGCGCCGCCGACCCTCACCAGCCGGACGAAGCTGTCGATCTTCGTCTGGCGGGGCCCGCGTTGGCCGCATGGGGAGCGGCGGCGCTGGCCTTGGGGTGGTCCGGCGGCTCGGTGGCGGCAGCTTGCGCGGTGGCCGTGCTGCTGGCGGCGATCGGGGTGGTCGGCGCGGTCCGCAGGCCGGAACGACGGTCCGCCGGAACCCTGGTCGCTCTCGCCGCGGTGCTGCTGGGCGCGGTCGCCGGAGCCGCGTCCGCCGCCCTGCACGCGGCGGACGTACGACGCGGCCCCCTGCCGGAGCTGGCGCGCCGGCAGGCCACGGTCACGGCCGAGGTGGAATTGACCGGTGATCCGCGGCTGACCCGCCCAAGGGTGCGCGGCGCCCAACAAGCGCCTCCGGCCGTCGTGTTCACGGCGGACGTACTCCGCGTGACCGCCCCGGACGGCGCGGTCACCGCCACCCGCACCCCCGTACTGGTCGTCGTGCACCGTACGAAGCGCCTCGGCGACTGGCAGCGCCTGCTGCCCTCGACCCGCGTCCGTATCGCGGCCCGTGCGGCACCGCCTCTCCAGCCGTCCGACCAAGCCGCAGCCGCCCTGCGGGTGACCACGGGCACCGGCCCTCATGTGGTCCGTGCGCCCGACGCCTTGCAGCGCCTCGCCGGTGACCTGCGGGGCGGGCTCCGGGAGGCCAGTGACGGCCTGAGCCCCGACGCCCGTGCCCTCCTGCCGGGCCTGGTGGTCGGTGACACCGCGCGCGTACCGCCCGACCTCGGTGACGCCTTCCGTACCACCGACCTGACCCACCTGCTCGCCGTCTCCGGCAGCAACCTGACCATCCTGCTCGTCCTGCTCATCGGCCCGCCCCACCTCGCCGTACGGGCCGAACGCCGCGGCCTGGCACCGCGGCTGGGCCTCTCGCTGCGCACCACCGCCCTCGTCGGCGGTTCGATCGCCCTCGCCTTCGTCATCGTCTGCCGCCCCGACCCCAGCGTGCTGCGCGCCGCGGCCTGCGGACTGATCACCCTGCTCGCCATCGGGACGGGACGCCGCCGTTCCCTCGTCCCCGCGCTCGCCGCCGCCGTCCTGGTGCTCGTGCTCTACGACCCCTGGCTCGCCCGGAGTTATGGCTTCCTGCTCTCCGTACTGGCCACCGGCGCCCTGCTCACCCTCGCCCCCCGCTGGAGTGCGGCCCTGCAACGCCGCCGGGTGCCGCCCCGCCTCGCCGAAGTGCTCGCCGCCGCGGCCGCGGCGCAGGCGGTCTGCGCGCCGGTCATCGTGGTGCTCGCCGCTCGGGTCGGCCTCGTCGCCGTTCCCTGCAACCTGCTGGCCGAACTCGCCGTCGCCCCGGCCACCGTCCTGGGATTCGCCGCGCTCGCCACCGCTCCGTTCGCCCCACCCCTGGCACACGCGCTTGCCTGGTGCGCGAGCTGGCCGACCGAGTGGATCGCCGGTGTCGCCCGTACGGGAGCGGACCTGCCCGGCGCGGAGCTGGACTGGCCTGGAGGCTGGGCCGGGGCGCTGCTGCTGGCTGCCCTGACGGTGGTGTTCGTCCTGGTGGGGCGGCGGTTGCTGCGCCGGCCCTGGCTGTGTGTCCTCGGCGTCCTGGCACTGCTCGTGGCGATTCTCCGGCCGGTCCCGATCACCCGTGTCATCACCGGCTGGCCGCCCCCGGGCTGGCGCGCGGTGGCCTGTGACGTGGGCCAGGGCGACGGCTTGGTGATCGCGGCCGGGGAGGGCACCGCCCTGGTCGTGGACACCGGCCCGGAGCCGGACGCCATCGACCGCTGTCTGACCGACCTGGGCGTGCGCCGTATCCCCCTGCTCGTTCTCACACATTTTCACGCCGACCACGTCAGCGGGCTGCCCGGTGTCCTGCGCGGGCGTTCGGTCGGCGCCATCGAGACCACGACCCTGCCCGAACCGCCCGGCCGGGCCGCCTTCGTACACCGCACGGCGGCGGCCGCGGGAGTGCCGGTGACCGGTTCGGCGCCGGGGGAGCGGCGCAGCTTCGGGCCGCTCAGCTGGCAGGTCGTGTGGCCGCCCGCCAGCGACCCCGCCCACCCCTACTCCGCCGCTTTCTCACGCGCCGTGGAAGGCCCCAACGACGCCAGCGTCACACTGCTGCTGCGCACATCCGGCCTGACGTTCCTCCTCCTAGGCGACCTCGAACCGGTCTCTCAGCAAGCCCTGTTCACCGCGCGCCCCGACCTGGCTGCCGTGGACGTCCTCAAGGTCGCCCACCACGGGTCCGCCTACCAGGACCCGCAGCTGATACGCCGCCTGGCGCCGCGCGTCGCCCTGATCAGCTGCGGTGCCGGCAACCCGTACGGCCATCCGTCGCCGCGCACCGTCCGGGCGCTGCGCTCTCAGGGAGCCAGGGTGCTGCGTACGGACACCGACGGCGCGATCGCGGTGCTGGGCGGCCGGGACCGGTTGACCACCACCGTCAGGGGCGGCAGACGGAACCCGGCACGCTCGCCCGGCCCGCGCAGGGCACGTGTTCGTACTCGTACACACTCGTGATCGCACTCGCGCAGGATGTTCTTCACCGTGTCGGGCCCCTCGCCGTGTCGGAGCCCGTGAGCCTCCGGAGCGGTTGCGCCTGTGCGACGGCACCTTGGGCACGACGAGACGGCCGCCGCTTGGCCGCAGACGGCTCGACGGCCAGGGGGCGGCGGTGACGGCGGTGGTCCCGCAGCGTACGGCCATCCGCGTAATCAGGACCTGTAAGCTCCAGAAATATGAGGATGAGCGAGGGCGTCGAGTGGGCTCTGCACTGCTGTGTGACCCTGGCCTCGCTCGGCGACGAGCGGCCCGTTTCGACTGCCCGGCTGGCCGCCTCCTTCGATCTGCCGCAGGCTTATCTGAACAAGCGCCTCCAAACCCTGGTACGCGCCGGCGTCCTGACCTCGACCCCCGGCGCCCGTGGCGGCTTCCGGCTGGCCCGGCCGCCCGAGCGGATCTCCCTGATGGATGTCGTCGCCGCCATCGAGGGGCCCGAAGACTTCTTCCGGTGCACCGAGATCCGCCGCCAGGGCTCCGGAGCCGAAGCGCCCGAGCGGGACTTCCGCCGCCCTTGCGGCATCTCCACCGCGATGCGCAGGGCCGAGCTGGCCTGGCGCCGCGAGCTCGCCAAGCAGACCGTCGCCGACCTCCTGGCCGGCATTCCGAAACCGGCGGCGGAGCGCACCCGCCGCTGGTTCGCGACCGAGAGGACGAGCACCTGATGGACTCCCCGCAGACGCGGTCCGCATCCCAGCCGGCCCGGCCGACTCCGTCGACATCGCAGACCCCGCCGACACCACAGGCCCCACCACCCCCACAGGCATCCCAGGCCGGCGGCGGGGAGCCGGCCGCCCGGCCCTCGGACGCCGAGCGGATGCGCGCCGAGCCGCTCGACCCGGCGCGTGCCGATGCCTATCTCCGGCGCCTCGGAGCCGACCGCCCGGCCGCGCCCGACGCCGAGGCACTGCGCGACCTGCACCTGCGGCATCTGCGGGCCGTCCCCTTCGAAAACCTTTCCGTCCACCTCGCCGAGGACGTGGCCCTGGACTACAAGACGCTGGTGGACAAGATCGTCGAGGCCTCGCGGGGCGGCTTCTGCTACGAACTCAACGGCGCCTTCGCCGCCCTGTTGCGTGCCCTCGGCTACCGGGTCGAACTGCTCGCCGCCCGGGTCTTCGGCCCGCAGGGACCCGGCATCCCGTACGACCACCTCGCGCTGCGCGTCCACACCGGCGACGGGCAGGGCAGCGGGCCGTGGCTCGCCGACATCGGCTTCGGGAGGAACAGCCACTACCCGCTGCGTCTGGACAGCCGCGACGAACAGCCCGACCCCGCCGGGGTGTTCCGTATCGAGGAGACCGCCGACGGCGACCTCGACGTGCTGCGGGACGGCGTGCCCCAGTACCGGCTGGAGCAGCGGTCGCGTGCCCTGGCCGACTTCGAGGCGGGCTCCTGGTACCACCGCACCTCGCCGGACTCGCACTTCACCCGGTCCCTGGTCTGCTCCCGGCTCACGGAAACCGGCCGCGTCACGCTCTCCGGCCGTACGCTCGTGATCACGGACGCCGACGGCGGACGGGAGGAGCGCGAACTGGCCGATACCGAGGTGTTCCCCGCCTACCGCACCCACTTCGGCATCACGTTGGACCGGATACCGGAGCTGCGCGGCTGAGGCCCGCCCACCGGCTCACACCGGCGCGGTCCGCCGACGCCCGCCCGCTCGGCCTGCACCTGCTCGCTCGGCTGACGCCCGCTTGCCCGGCAGGCGGCAGGCGCACTACTCGACCTCCAGCCAGCCCTCGTACTCGTCCGCCAGGGAGTCCAGCTTCGCCGGGTCATGGCTGCCCGTGGGGTCTTCGACGACCACCAGCCACTGGGCGTCCTCGGCATCGTCCTCGCCCGCCAGGGCGTCCCGTACGAGCTGGGGTTCCTCCGTGACGCCGAAGCGCTCGGCCAGCGCTTCGGCGACCTCCTCGGCGGAGTCGCGGTCGGGCAGCACCAGAACATGTCGTACATCGCTCACCCGGCCATTGTCGGACAGCGGGGGCCGGGGACCGAACGCCGCTGTCAGTGGGGCGTGGGATGCTGGAGCGCGATGGCCAGGAAAGCAGCAAACGACGACCCGCTCGCACCGCTCACGCTCGCCGTGGGCCAGGAGGATCTGCTCCTGGACCGCGCCGTGCAGCAGGTGGTGGCGGCGGCCCGCGCCGCCGACGCGGACACCGATGTGCGTGACCTCACCCCCGACCAGCTCCAGCCCGGCACGCTCGCCGAGCTGACCAGCCCCTCGCTGTTCGCGGAGCGCAAGGTCGTGGTGGTCCGCAATTCCCAGGACCTGTCCGCCGACTCGGTCAAGGACGTCAAGAAGTATGTGGGCGCCCCGGTCGAGGAGATCACCCTCGTACTGCTGCACGCCGGCGGCGCCAAGGGCAAGGGCCTGCTGGACGCTGCCCGTAAGGCCGGTGCGCGGGAGGTCGCCTGCCCCAAGATGACCAAGCCCGCCGACCGGCTCGCGTTCGTGCGCGGTGAGTTCCGCGCGGTGGGCCGCTCCGCCACCCCCGAGGCGTGCCAGGCGCTGGTGGACGCGATCGGCAGCGACCTGCGCGAGCTGGCCTCGGCCTGTTCGCAGCTTGTGGCCGACATCGAGGGCACCATCGACGACGCCATCGTCGCCCGCTACTACCGTGGTCGCGCCGAGGCGTCCAGCTTCACCGTCGCGGACCGCGCCGTGGAGGGCCGGGCCGCCGAGGCTCTGGAGGCACTGCGCTGGGCCATGTCGACGGGCGTCGCACCCGTCATGATCACCAGCGCGCTCGCCCAGGGCGTCCGGGCCATCGGCAAGCTGGCCTCCGCCCCGCGCGGCGCCCGCCCCGGCGATCTCGCCCGTGAGCTGGGCATGCCCCCCTGGAAGATCGACCGGGTACGGCAGCAGATGCGCGGCTGGTCGGCGGACGGTGTCGCGACGGCGCTGCTCGCGGTGGCCGAGGCCGACGCGGGCGTCAAGGGCGGCGGCGACGACCCCGAGTACGCGCTGGAGAAGGCCGTCGTCACCATCGCCCGCGCGGCCCGTTCCCGCTGATCCCAGGGGCAGGACTGTTCGGGACTGGAGGGACACCGGCGCGCCCGCCCCCCCCGGCATCGCCCCCCGGCTCCGGGCATCCCCCGGCCCCGGGCATCGCCTCCACCCTCCAGGCCAGGGTCCCCGCCTCACCCCCGCAGTTTCCGGAGCGTCTCCGTCGCGCTCGTCTTCAGCATCCCCGTGACCTGCTCGGCCGTCGGAGGCTTGGTCGAGCTGGTGCGCGAGGTGTAGCTCGACCGGGTGATCTGGTACGTCGCCCAGCCGTCGCGGACGCCGAGGATCACGTACGCGCCGCCGCTGTCGTCGGACCGGCTGACGAGGTACGCCTCGTCGCCGATGCCCGGCACCGGGGTGACCTTGTACGAGATCGAGCTGCGCTGGCTCTCGTACGCGCGGTAGCTGTCCGCGAACTCGGCCGTCGGGTCGGCCTTCTTGTGCAGGGTGGCGCTGCTGTAGACCCAGGTCGAGGAGTAGTCGTTGCTGCCCGCGTCCGATGACTTCAGTTCGGCGTTGCACCACATGGAGTCCAGCGCGCCCTGCTGGACGCCGCTGTACTGCGGGTTCTGCGCGCTGCCGCCGGGCGAGCCCGCCGCCGAGGACGAGTCACCGGTCGGTTTGATCTTGTAGCGCGCGGTTTCGAACGGCGTGAAGGAGGTCCGGTCGCACAGGTCGGACGTGTACGAGTAGCCCGCGAGGTCGGGGTCGGGCCGCGCGTCCCCGAAGGCGCCGACGGCGAAGAGGATCGCGCCGCCCATCGCCGACGCGGCTACCGCCCCGCCGAGCGCCCACAGCCAGTGCTGGGTCCCCCCGCCCCCGGCCCCACCGGTGCCGCCGGCCCCATCGGCCCCAACCGTCACAGCGGCCCCGCCAGACGGCTCAGGCCCCATGCCGTACCCGGCCGACGACCCCAGGCCGGGCGGCTGCGGCCCTCCCGTCGCCGGATATCCGTACGCACCCGCGCCGGGCCCCTGAGCGTACGGCCCCTGCTGCGGCACCCCGGACCCGTACCCCCCAGGCCCTTGCGGACCGGCGCCCGGCCCCTGCGGTCCGACGGCCGACCCCTGCGGAGCGGCTCCCGCCCCCTGCTGAGCCGGGGGCGACGGCGGCGACGGGGGCGGCTGGGAGGGAGCGGGCTGCTGGGGCTGCGCGTAGGGATGGTGCTGATCCCCCGGAATCGACATGCGCGGCAGCGTAGCGGACCGGAACCGGCCACCGGGCCGGAATCGTAACCTGGGCCACACTCGCTCTGGTGACCGCCGGCCGTACCCCTCAATGACAACGGACCCCGCATCACCCTGGGGAAGGGCGACGCGAGGTCCGTCATCTCAAGCTGTGTGTGCGCCGCACCCGCGTGGCGAACGCAGGCCGTGTGCGGCGCGGTGGTGCACCGGAAGGAGCGGAGAGAGGGGCCGCTGGGCCCTTACCGGCAGGAGTGAAGCGTGTAGAACAGGTCAGGCCTTGAGGGCCGCGACCTTCTTGGCCAGCGCCGACTTCTTGTTGGCGGCGGCGTTCTTGTGGATGACACCCTTGCTGGCGGCCTTGTCCAGCTTCTTGGCGGCCAGGGCCTGGGCGGCGGTGGCCTTCTGCAGGTCACCGGCCTCCACGGCCTCACGGGTACGACGGATCGCGGTACGCAGAGTCGACTTGACAGCCTTGTTGCGCTGACGAGCCTTCTCGTTGGTCTTGATCCGCTTCATCTGGGACTTGATGTTCGCCACGAAAGAGCCTTTTCAGGTTCGTTGGAATTCGTATTGCGCCTCGTACGAGAGAGAGCACAAAGCGCAGTGGACCAGGCTACCAGCCGCTTCCGTGGCCTCCCAAACCGGACCAGGACCGCCGCGCATGGGACCATGGGGGAGACGAAAAACAACCGAGTCCCGCCTACCCGCGTTCTCTGAATGGACCCTGCGTGCCCGCGACCCCTACGAACGTGCCGGAGCCGAGCCGTACCGACCCGGCTCTCCTCCGTAACTTTTGCATCATCGCGCACATCGACCACGGCAAGTCCACGCTCGCCGACCGGATGCTCCAGCTGACCGGCGTCGTCGACCAGCGGCAGATGCGCGCGCAGTACCTCGACCGCATGGACATCGAGCGCGAGCGCGGCATCACGATCAAGTCCCAGGCCGTCCGGCTGCCCTGGGCACCGACCGACGAGGACGCCGGCGCGACCCGCATCCTCAACATGATCGACACCCCGGGCCACGTCGACTTCACGTACGAGGTCTCGCGCTCCCTCGCCGCGTGCGAGGGCTGCATCCTCCTCGTGGACGCCGCCCAGGGCATCGAGGCCCAGACCCTCGCCAACCTGTACCTGGCGATGGAACACGACCTCGTGATCATCCCGGTGCTCAACAAGATCGACCTGCCGGCCGCGCAGCCCGAGAAGTTCGCCAAGGAGCTGGCGAACCTCGTCGGCTGCGAGCCCGAGGACGTGCTGAAGGTCTCCGCCAAGACCGGCGTCGGCGTGCCCGAGCTGCTCGACAAGGTCGTCCGCGAGGTCCCGGCCCCGGTCGGCGTCAAGGACGCGCCCGCCCGCGCGATGATCTTCGACTCGGTCTATGACGCGTACCGCGGCGTCGTGACGTACGTGAAGGTCGTCGACGGCACGCTCAGCAAGCGCGAGCGCATCAAGATGATGTCCACCGGCGCGGCCCACGAGCTGCTGGAGATCGGTACGAACTCGCCCGAGATGAAGGCCGCCGACGGCCTGTCCGTGGGCGAGGTCGGCTATTTGATCACCGGTGTGAAGGACGTCCGCCAGTCCAAGGTCGGCGACACCATCACGCAGCTCAGCAAGGGTGCCGAGGTGCCGCTGGGCGGCTACAAGGACCCGAAGCCGATGGTCTTCTCGGGCCTGTACCCGCTCGACGGCTCCGACTACCCGGAGCTGCGCGACGCCCTGGACAAGCTCCAGCTCAACGACGCCGCGCTGGTCTACGAGCCGGAGACCTCCGCGGCCCTCGGCTTCGGCTTCCGCGTCGGCTTCCTGGGCCTGCTGCACCTGGAGGTCATCCGCGAGCGCCTGGAGCGCGAGTTCGGCCTGGACCTGATCGCCACCGCCCCCAACGTGGTCTACCGCGTGGACATGGAGGACGGGGCCGAGCACGAGGTCACCAACCCGAGCGAGTTCCCGACCGGCAAGATCGACAAGGTCCACGAGCCGGTCGTCCGGGCCACGATCCTGGCGCCCAGCGAGTTCATCGGCTCGATCATGGAGCTGTGCCAGACCCGGCGCGGCAACCTGCTCGGCATGGACTACCTCTCCGAGGACCGGGTCGAGATCCGCTACACCCTCCCGCTCGCCGAGGTCGTCTTCGACTTCTTCGACCAGCTCAAGTCCAAGACCCGCGGCTACGCCTCGCTGGACTACGAGCCCACCGGCGAGCAGACCGCCGACCTGGTCAAGGTCGACATCCTGCTGCACGGCGACAAGGTGGACGCGTTCTCCGCGATCTGCCACAAGGACAAGGCGTACGCGTACGGCGTGCGGCTGGTCGCCAAGCTGCGCGAGCTGATCCCGCGGCAGAGCTTCGAGGTGCCGATCCAGGCCGCCATCGGCAGCCGGGTCATCGCCCGTGAGACGGTCCGCGCGATCCGCAAGGACGTGCTCGCCAAGTGCTACGGCGGTGACATCTCCCGTAAGCGGAAGCTGCTGGAGAAGCAGAAGGAAGGCAAGAAGCGGATGAAGATGGTCGGCAGCGTGGAGGTCCCCCAGGAGGCCTTCATCGCCGTGCTGTCCTCCGACTCCGACGGCGACTCCAAGAGCAAGAAGTAGGGGAGCCGTCCTCGCAGCCCCCGGCCGATTCCGGCCGGGGGCTGCGTGCTGCCACGGGCGGTCGCCGGGACCCGTACGGCAACGGCCTCGGCCCTCCGGTCGCGTACGGCCTCGGCCCAGGCCTCCCGGATACGTAAGGCATCCGCTCGTCCGTCCGAACCCGCGCGGCACCCGTTCGTCCGTCCGGATGCGTACGGCATCCGGGCGGTCGGCGGGAAAAGTGGCGGCCAGGCGGTTTCCGGGACGCGTCGAACGGCGTTGTCGTCGGTGGCAGCGGTGTTCCGGGCGGCCCAGAGGGCGCCCGGGCGGCATGAGTGCCGTGCCGCCGAGGAGGCCGCGCCGGAAAGGGATACGCATGAAGTACACGAAGGCCGCCGCGCTGCTGGCCGGAGCCGCGCTGTCCGTGGGCATCGCCACGCCCGCCTTCGCCGACGAGTCGGGGGCGGAGAAGTTCAAGAGTGGCGTGACCGGGACGGTCGGCGGTGCGCAGAAGGCCGTCGGTTCCCTCGGCGGCGGGCTGAAGAAGGTCCATGGCGCGCTCAGGGGTGACGAGCGGGTCGGCCACATGGTCGGCGATTCGGCCGCGGCGAACGCGCCCAACGCCGACGGCATCGGCATCCAGTCGGCCTCACTGCGCCGCTGAGCGGTTGCCCGTCGCCCGCGCTTCCCTACGGGGATCCGCGTACCGCCGCCCCGTCCCGCCCGGCCCCAGCGTGTAGCCGGCGGCCAGGGCCGACCGGAGCGCGGGCGACGGCGCACGTACATCCGAGACCCGGAAGGCCCGGAAACCCGGAAATTCGGCACAGCTCAAGAAACCCGGGGCGCGGTGCCTCGCCCCCGCCCGAAAGCGCGCCCTCACCTACCCCGGCCGACCCTCCTCACACCCCGCCGAAGGCCCCCGTACCGCTCCCTCCGGCCGAAATGTGTACCCCGCACCCACCGCACTGGTCTCATCCTGAACGAGTCCGCCACAGCCCCTTACGCCATGGCGCAACGCGCTCTAGTCTGATCACTGCTCGAAGGTTACTCGCGAGTCACCAGCAACGTAGCGGGCCCCGGAGGATGCCGTGACGGACACCCAGACGCTGATCGAGAACCGGCCACCTTCCGTGGCGACCCTCTTCCTGGAGCGCGTCGCAGCCACCCCCGACCACGAGGCGTACCGCTACCCGGTGCCGTCCGCCGACGGCCGGGGACCCTCCGACTGGAAGGTGCTGAGCTGGGCCGATGCCGCTCAGCGGGTGTACGCGGTGGCCGCCGGGCTGATGTCGCTGGGGGTGCGGCCCGAGGAGCGGGTGGCGCTGGCGTCCAGCACCCGCGTCGAGTGGATCCTCGCCGACCTGGGCGTGCTGTGTTCCGGCGCGGCCACCACGACGGTCTACCCCAGCACCAACGCGGACGAGACGGCGTTCATCCTCGCCGACTCCGGCAGCCGCGTGCTCATCGCCGAGGACGCCGGCCAGCTCGCCAAGGCCCGCGAGAAGCGTGCCGAGCTGCCGGAACTGGCGCATGTCATCGTGATCGACGAGGCCGGCGCGCAGTCCGCCGAGGGTGACCCGGAGGACTGGGTGCTCTCCCTGGCCGAGCTGGAGAAACGCGGCGCGGCTCACCTGGAGAAGCACCCGGACTGTGTGCGGGAGCAGGTCGGGGCGTTGCGCGCGGACCAGCTCGCGACCCTGATCTACACCTCGGGCACCACCGGCCGCCCCAAGGGCGTACGGCTGCCGCACGACTGCTGGTCGTACATGGCCCGGGCGATCCAGGCGACCGGCATGGTCACCGAGGACGACGTGCAGTACCTGTGGCTGCCGCTGGCGCACGTCTTCGGGAAGGTGCTGACCGCCGGACAGATCTCCGTCGGGCACGTGATCGCGGTGGACGGCCGGGTCGACAAGATCATCGAGAATCTGCCGGTGGTGCAGCCGACCTATATGGCGGCCGTGCCGCGGATCTTCGAGAAGGTCTACAACGGCGTGGTGTCCAAGGCCCGGGAGGGCGGCACCGCCAAGTACAAGATCTTCCAGTGGGCGGCGGGCGTGGCACGGGAGTACGCCAAGGCGTCCCAGGAGAACTTCCGCCGCACCGGCAACGCCTCCGTCCCCTTCGCGCTCGGTGCCAAGCACAAGATCGCCGACACGCTGGTGTACGCCAAGCTGCGCGAGGCCTTCGGCGGCCGGCTGCGCGCCGCGGTCTCCGGCTCCGCCGCCCTCGCCCCCGAGATCGGCTACTTCTTCGCGGGCGCCGGCATCCACATCCTGGAGGGGTACGGGCTCACCGAGTCCAGCGCGGCCAGCTTCGTGAACCCAGGCGAGGCGTACCGCACCGGCACGGTCGGCAAGCCGCTGCCCGGCACGGAGGTGCGGATCGCCGAGGACGGCGAGGTGCTGCTGCGCGGGCCCGGCATCATGGAGGGCTACCACGGGCTGCCGGAGAAGACGGCGGAGGTGCTGGAGTCGGACGGCTGGTTCCACACCGGCGACATCGGCGAGCTGTCCCCGGACGGCTATCTGCGGATCACCGACCGCAAGAAGGACCTGATCAAGACCTCCGGTGGCAAGTACATCGCGCCGGCCGAGGTCGAGGGGCAGTTCAAGGCGGTCTGCCCGTTCGTCTCCAACGTGCTGGTGCACGGCGCCAACCGGAACTTCTGCACCGCGCTGATCGCCCTCGACGAGCCGACGATCATGGGCTGGGCCGCCGAGCACGGTCTCAAGGGCCTGTCGTACGCCGAAGTCGTGGGCGCGGCGCAGACCCGCGAGCTGGTCGAGGGGTACGTGGAGCGGGTCAACGAGGGGCTCCAGCGCTGGCAGCAGATCCGTAAGTTCCGGCTGCTGCCGCGGGACCTGGACATCGAGCACGGCGAGGTGACGCCCAGCCTCAAGGTCAAGCGGCCGGTGGTGGAGCGGGCCTTCAAGGACCTGCTGGAGGAGATGTACGACGGCGCCCGCGAGGCGTAGCGGCCACGGCCGTGGGGGTGGCGACGGCGGCTCCGGGGCACAGTGACGGCGGCCGCGGCGTCGGCAGTCACAGGCCACAGCGGGGCCGGGCCCGGCGAATGCCTCGCCCCGGCTGCGCGCGGTACGGACACCGGCGGTCACCGGTGTCCGTACCG
>NZ_JBVIQN010000042.1:0-73611 GCF_055577005.1 Streptomyces sp. NPDC033221
CTCCATGACACCCCGGCCACATACCCCCAGACCAGCCCACAAGCCTGCCAGATGCCATCCGCACAGACCGATGCCACCCCCACTCAGATCCGCAGAGCTCGCCCAACGCGCATCTCGGTGTGCGGCTCATCGTGGGCCGCGTGCTGTCGGTCCGGCGGTGCAGCGTTTCGCGCGGGTGGGTGCTCGGCCGGGAAGCCGTGGCCTGTTCCGTCGCGGGCGGGTCTCCAGCCAGGTGGGGGCAGCCGACGTGGCGGCCAGGAGAATGGTGATGTGATCGGCGAAGTCGCTGGGCAGCGGAAGCTCGAAATCCGGGTTGTCGATGTAGCCGAGCGCGATGGCACCCGGAACGTAGTGCATGACCGCGTCGACAGCCTCAGGCCGTGGCCGTTCGGCCCGGGCCAGCCGTGTCAGCACACGCAGCACGGTCGGGAAGCTGTCGTCCAGATTTTCGATCGGCTCTGGGCTGCCGGGAGAGTGAGAAACGCCTCCCGGCTTGGGGCGGGTGCCGAGCGGGGTCTGCTGATGCCACCAGGCGGCTGCTTCGGTGTCCCCGAGTGTCAGATGCTGGAGATAGAGGCAGTAGGAAGCGGTCTCGTCCCCGGCGCCGGCGGCGTACTGCCACCAGGCACGTGCGCTGTCCTCATCGTCGGTCAGCTGAAGAATGCAGCCCAGGACCCTGGCGCCGGGGGGCTCCGGCAGATGGTCGGTGACGAATCCTTGCAGGCATGCGGTCGTAGTGTGAGCCAGCACCGTCTCGCACAGGGTCCGCAGGTCCCGCGCCGCCATCCGGTCAGCCCCGTTGCGGCTGTAGGCATCCGACACGGCCACGGCCTCAGCGGCCCGCGGCATGAAGGCGGCATCGGGCTCTCTGCGAGGCACGATGTCGCGCGGCACGGCCGGGGCGTCGAGAAGCAAGGCGCGGGCGAGGAGCTGTTCGATCGGAGTCATGCGGTCGTGCCTCCTGGGGTGTTCTTGGGCTGGAGAACGGAGGTCAGATGCTGCTGGGCGTACCGGTCAGCCAGGCGTACCGAGGCGAGAGGTATGCCCAGCACATCGGCCACGGCGGTGAAATCCATGCCGCGCAGGCGCCTGAGGACCATGACATCGAGTTGCTGCGCAGGCAGCCGGCCGATGGCCTGGAACAGGGACATCGATTCCTCGACCTGGGCGAACCGATCTTCGAGGCAGGTCACCTCGCTCAGAGCCACCGTGTCGAAGGCAGCCGTGGTCAGGTCGGGGCAGCCGTCGGTGTGGCAGGCTCGGGACATCACGCCTCGGCGCAGCACATTCCAGGCGAACCGCATGACGTCCGGGCTGTGCGTAGCCTCCGGCCAACACAGCCAAAGGATGTTGAATGCTTCGTTGATCACCTCATGCACCTCGTCCTCTCCGGACAAAAACGTTCGGGCATAGCCGAGGTAGGCGGACTCGTTGAGGTCCTTGAACGCCTGCAGGTCCAGGGGCGGATCGGTTGGGCCCGTGGTCAGAGCCACCTTCTGCAGGCACCCGTCGATCCACTCGTCCTTCTTGTGCGCCTCGCGGGCCGCGGCCATCCACAGCCGCCGTACCGGCCAGGCGGGGACATCCAGAACCCGCAGCAGGCTGTGGGTGATTTCCCAGCGCGGGTAGAGGCCGGTGCCGCGCAGCAGCTCGGAGACCTTCGACTTCGCCCAGCCGGAGCGCTCGCTCAGCTCGGTGACCGTCAGGCCACTGGTCGTGAACTTCGCTCGCAGTGGCTCCAGCCAGGCACGGTGGGCAGCGCCAACGCCGTCGGCGATCGGTCCCGGCTTTCGCCCCGGCTTACCGGGTGGAACGCCTTTGGGTGGCCGAGGCGGGACGGGGTGCGGAGTCATCCGGCGCGCTCCTCATCCCGAGCCCCCGGCGCGTGGGCGGCGGAGCGCCGGCTGCCGCTGTCATGCAGGGCTTCGACGGCCTGTTGCGCGAAGTCAAGGAACGGGGTGAACGTGCCGATGGCGGCGACCTGTTCGATCGCGGCCGGCACCGTGTTCCGGGAAGAGACGGTCAGCGGTGTGAGCACGGCAAGGGAGTGCTTTCTGATCATCAAGAACCTTTCCACGGGGATGTGTCCGGACAATTCCTCCCGGCGGTGCCGACGCGTCATGGAGGAACCGGACGCCAGCATGGAGCGGAATCAAGCGATCACGCCATGTGATCATGAGATCGCGGAACAATGACCGGGCCGTGGAGGCGGGGCAAGGTACCGCTTGGCCCCCAACGGGACGGCCGCTAGGGCGTAATGCCCGCCCGTAGGGGGCGAAGTTCCGGGTTCTCCTTGCAATTGCACGCGGGACTCCCGCCAATGGGGCAGCAGGCGCCTCTGGCGTCGGAGCCTTCTGCGCGTGTCCGGAAGGTGCGTGCCCTTCGTGCCGCTTTTTGGAAGGGTGCCCCGCTCTCGCCTCACCCGCATTCCGGGTCAGGCGAGAGCGGTCTGCTCCGTACCGGTGCGGCGCAGAAGCAGGGCCGTACGACAGCGAACGCACCGCTTGAAGGCTGACCGCGCCACGAGCGCGCAGCAGAGCCGCGGATTCATGGCGGGGTCCGTTCACCAGCGCGGCGCTGATGCCGCGTCCGCGGACACGCCGGGCACTTGGTCGAGCCGACCGCGGCACCGGCACGTGTCCCGCCGACGCTTGGCACGGCGTGGTGTCCCGCCCGGCAGACCGCTGCGCACGGTCGACCGGAGCGGGATGACGTGGCGCCTTGTCGGCTCTGTCGCATCGGACTCAGGTACAGCGGACCAAGCTTTCGGCCTGGAACCGGTTCACGCCTGGAACTCGGTGAGATCGATGGCGTGCACGCGCAGCGGACGGCCGTGGACCGGATGTGCCGTTTCGCGTTCCAGCTCCATGCCGAGCTTGCGCGCGATGTTCCCGGAGGCGTTGTCGCCCACCTGGCTGATGCTGATGACACGGTCGAGGCCACGGTCCTGGAGTGCGAACTCCAGTGTGGCGTGGGCGGCTTCGGAGGCGTACCCCTGGTCCCAGAACTGCGGCGCGAGCTGCCAGTTGATCGCCACGGCGGGCAGTACCTCCGGCAGGAACTCGGGCACGGACAGACCCGTACAGCCGGCCAGTTCCCCCGAAGCCAGCAGCTCAACGGCGAAGAGCCCGAAGCCCTCCTCGTCCCACTCCTCCTCCCAGCGCTCGATGGCCTCAGCCGTGCCGTCCAGGTCGCGCACCGAGCCGTCGCCGATCCAACGCATGACCCGCGGGTCCGCGTTGATGTCCGCCATGGGCGCGAGGTCGTCGTCGTGCCACCGACGGAGCAGAAGGCGGGGGGTGCGGATCTCGATCATGGCACCATTTTGCCGAAGGTCGGCACCTCACCGGTAATCGGCGCTCCCCCGTACCGCCACTGGCCGCTTACCTCCAGCACTGCCGCGACCAACCGTTCCGCCCGCCGCCGGACGCGTCGGGGCTGGTTTCCGTTCGGCCACGGAAAGATCGAAGTTTTACGTGGCCGTCACCGCAGCCCCACTACAGTCACCGACTGTGACCATCGAGTGAAGTAATTGCAACGGTGCGTGCCCGGCGGCTGCGGCGCCTCGTTGCCCAGCAGGAGGATGCACCGGACGGAAGAAGGCGCCGGCACGCCACAGTAGTGGGCATCCGGGCACGCCCGTGCGAGCCGCCATTCCCAGGACATTCGGGCTCGTCGAATCCCCAGGTCAGCGGCGTACCCGATGAGGCGGCCCGAGGGGCGCGTGACCGTCCGGCATACGCGGAGGCGTACACGACGGGCGCGGCGCGGGTGTGCAAATGTCCGGATTCTGTAATGAGCCGTCGCATCTTCAACCACCACCTGTGTGGCGGGCGCACAGTGAGGTCCGCCCGGGAGTTCCGGGCATCTCATCCGATCGGCTCCGCCGCAGGCGGGGCTGTACGCAGGAGGTTTGTCATGTCCCGTTCTGCCCGTCTCGCGGCCGTCGCGCTCGGCTCGGCCGCCCTGGCCACCGCCGCGGCCCTGCCCGCCGCCGCCACCGGCGCGCACACTCTGCCCGCCCCCCGCTCCCCCATCGTCATCGGCGCGGTGCAGGCCGACAGCCCCGGCCGCGACGACGGCTCCAACCGCTCGCTGAACGGCGAGTGGGTCACCGTCAAGAACACCGGCCACCGCGCGGTCAACCTCAAGAACTGGACCCTGACCAGCGCGCGCACCCACAAGACCTACCGCTTCAACAACCTGCGCCTCAACGGCCGCCAGGAGGTACGCGTCCACACCGGCCACGGGCGTGACACCTGGCGTGACGTCTACCAGGACCGCCGCACCTACGTGTGGGACAACCGCCGCGACACCGCCACCCTGCGCAATGACCACCACCGGGTGGTCGACACCAAGCGCTGGGGCCGCCACTGAGCCCGCGGGGCCGCCACCAGCGGCCCGGACTCCAGGTGCGCCGCAGCCGAGGGGCTGCGGCGCACCGCCGTGTCCGGCTGCCGCACAGCCCCACGAGCTCGCGAACAGCCCCGCCAGGTCGGCAACGCCCGCTCTGGTACGCACGGGTGATTCCTCGACCCGGACCCGGTGGCCGCGGCCCGCGAGTTCTCCGTCACGGTCTCCTCGGTGCCGTTCAAGGCCCCGGCCGCCCGCCCCATCGCACTCGACCAGTTCAAGGCCGCCGGCATCGATGTCTTCGTCTGGACCGTCGACCGCGAATACGCCTGGCAGGCCGCGACGGCCTGGGGCATCGACGGCATCATCACCAACCGCCCAGACGTCTCCCCCGATGGCGCAAGACTCACTGCGTGTACCCCTCAGCCACACGTCGAAGAGCTCACATCCGGTGACATCGCCCGACGTGAAAACTCCGAACCCGGGAATGGACGGGCCGTATATCACCGGCTTCTCTTCGTTCGCTGGTGTACTTGCCCCTCAAGCCCACGGGAGGAGCTGCGCGTGTCCCCGTGGAACAGGCGCTACACGGTGGAGGGGCGGGATGCCTGGTCCCGCTGGACCTGCGAACGGTCGGGATGCGGGGAGACCGGCATGACGGACAGCGACCGGTACGACGGCCTCGCCGCCGCACGCGCTGTCCGCCACCAGCAGGAGGCCCACCACGAAGCTCTCATCGGTAACGCGGTCGCGGTTCTCACTGACGCCGGGAGGCTATGCGCCTGCCGACGAGTATGATCACCGACGTCGACACGCACACCCACTGCGTTGAGGCCTGCGTGTCGCCCGGAGACCGCGACGGAGGCCCTGTCCGTGGAGAAGGACCAGCATTCGGAGATTCCTCGGAACCGGCCGACCGTGACAAGTGCACGCTGTCGGCTCGCCATCGGTCCATAGCCGGTACGAGCGCCAAGTCGCTGATGTGCCGGTCCAAGGTCGCCACACTCAGATCGGCTGGTGCACCGGGTCGGCCTGCGGTCCGGCGGTCATGACACCACTGCCGCCGTCTTCGCCCCGCCTCTGGTCCGCATTCACGACGTCGTGTCCGGTGGGCCGGGGAGGGTCAGGGTGAAGGTGGTGCCGGGGCGGGGGTGGTCGGAGTGGGCCGTGAGGGTGCCGTGGTGGCGTTCGGCGATATCGCGGGCGATGGCGAGCCCGAGGCCGCTGCCGCCCATGTCGCGGGCGCGGGCCTCGTCGAGGCGGGTGAACCGTTCGAAGATGTGCTCGTACTCGGCCGGGGGCAGCGGCGTGCCGTCATTGTGGACGGTGACCGTGCGTGTGTGGCCGTCGTCGGTGACGTCCAGGACGACGGTGGTGTGTGCGTGCCGTACGGCGTTGTCGAGGAGGTTGCGCAGCAGCCGGTGGAGCTGTGCGCCGTCGCCGCGGACGGGGGCCTGACCGGGGCTGCTGCGCAGCGAGACAGGGTGGCTGCGGTGCTGGTACTCGTGGACGAGTTCCGTGGTGAGGCCAGCCAGGTCGACGAGGGAGTGGGCGGCGGGGTGGTCGGGCCGGGCCAGCAGAAGCAGGTCTTCGGTGAGGGTGTGGATGCGCCGGGTGGCGGCGAGGGCGTCGTGGAGTGTCTGGTACGGGTCGATGGTGTCGGGATGGGCGAGAGCGGTTTCGAGTTCGTAGCGCAGGGCGGCGACGGGGGAGCGTAGTTCGTGCGAGGCGTCCGCGACGAAGCGGCGTTGGCGTTCTACGGAGGTCTCCAGCCGGTCCAGGGTGGTGTTGGTGGTCAGTGCCAGGCGGCGCACGTGGTCGCGGGCGTCGGGAACGGGGACTCGGCGTTCGAGGCTGCTGTGGGAGATCTCGGCGACCTCCTGCCGGATGGCTTCGACCGGACGCAGGGAGCGGCGTGCGGCGGCCCAGGCAAGGGCGGCGACCAGCAGCGCGGCGAGGGGGACACCCGCAGTGAGCGGGATGCGCAGGGCGGCGGTCGAATACTCGGCGACGTAGGGGGGTGTGAAGACGTAGAGGGTGGAGCGGCACGAGCCGTCGGTTTCGGTGGGCCGGTGGCACTCTTTCGCCGGGGTGTGCACGGCGGTGGCGAAGACGGTCATGGTGCGGTGTGCGAGATCGTGAGCTTGCCGGTGGTCGAGGAGAGCCTTCTGCTGGGCAGTGGTGCCGTGGCTGGGGGGCGGCTTCAGCGTCCCGTCGGACCGGTGGAAGCGGTCGTGCTCGCGTTCGTCGACCGCGCCGACGTGGACCGTGCCCCGCTCCGGGGAAGCGGTTGCCCGGCGGGAAGGCTGGGCGGGGGGCGGAGGGAGCAGCGCAGTCAGGCCGGCGAGGTCCATGGTGCCGTCGGCCGCGGTGACGATGCGGCCTGTTCGGTCGATCTGGATGAGGGGCCAGTGGAGCAGGGGATCGGCGAGGTCTTCTTTGCCGGCGGCTGCCTGGGCGGCGAGTTGGATGGACAGCTCGAATGCCCGGTTCTCCGTCTTCCCGTAAGCGTCGGCGCTGACGTGCCGGAACAGCCACCATGCCCCGCTGCCGAACAGTACGAGGGCGGCGAGCCCCGCCACGCAGGCGATACGAAGGTGCCCGGGCAGGACACGGAGCAGGGCCGGTGGGCGGCGCAAGAGATGCTTCCGGCTGGCTGTCACGGCTGTTCCCGGGCCGTGAGGCGGTAGCCGTATCCGCGGACGGTCTCGATGCTGTGGGCGGCGAAGGGGGCGTCGACCTTCTTGCGCAGTGCGGAGATGTAGACCTCCACGATGGCGGTGCCCCCGGTGTACGCCGGGTCCCAGACCTCGTCCAGGATTGCCTCCTTCGACACCGGGCGGTCCGGTACGCGCAGCAGACAGGTGAGGATGGCGAACTCTTTGGGCGTCAGGGCGAACTCGGTGCCGGCCCGTCCCGCGCGGCGGGAGGACAGGTCCGCCCACAGGTCGCCGGCGCGCAGTACGGACCGGCTGGCCGCGGCGGCGCCGTCCCGGCGCAGCAGGGCCCGCAGCCGCGCGAGCAGGACCACCGAGGAGAACGGCTTGACCAGGTAGTCATCGGCACCGGTGTCCAGGCCCTCCGCCTCGTCGTACTCGCCGCCCTTCGCGGTCAGCATCAGTACGGGCGTATTCAGACCCGCGGCGCGTAGAGCGGAGCAGACCCGGTAGCCGTTCAGGCCGGGAAGCATGATGTCCAGCACGATGACCGCATGGTCGCCGGTCAGGGCCCGCTCCAGTCCGCTGTTGCCGTCGCGGACGAGGTCGACGCGGTAGCCCTCTGCCGTCAGCCCGCGCCGTAGGGCGGGCCCGAGCTGCGGATCGTCCTCGACGACCAGGATGCCTTTCACGCGGTCAAGACTTTCACGCCGCCCGCCTTTTTCCCTGAAGGCGATCTTTGGGTTCTTTAGATCATCTTTGGGCTGGCTCCTGCAGGGTGTGTCTCCACCACGCCGGACGACGAAGCGCCTGCCTGCTCGCGGTCGAGCAGGGTTCGACGGGCCCGCGCCGGCCTGGCCCTCCTACGTACCTGGCCCCTCAGAAAGCTGCCCTCATGCCCAGCCCCACCACCCGTCTCGTCCGTCTCCTCCGCCCGGGCCACCGCGGCATCGCCCGCCGGCGTCGCGCAGCGACCGCTGCGCTCTGCCTCCTCACCGGGACAGCCCTGGTGACCGGATGCGGGCAACAACGCGTCACGCCGGCCCAGGCGCGCGGGCAAGCGGACAAGAGCGCACTCTCCCCGGCAGCCTCCGCGGGCAAGTCCGCAGAAGCACCGGTGGACTGCCGGAAGGCGAAGTGCATCGCGCTGACCTTCGACGCCGGCCCCGGGCCCCACACCCCGGAGCTCCTGGACATCCTCAAAGAGAAGAAGGTGCACGCCACCTTCTTCCTCCTCGGCAAAAATCATGTCCTCGCCCACCCTGACCTGGTACGCCGGGAAGCAGCCGAAGGGCACGAGATCGGCAACCACACCTGGACCCACCAGCGCCTCGACGACCTCACCCCCGACCGGATACGCGACGAGCTGGTCCGCACCCAGGACGCGATCCAGAAGATCACCGGCAAGGCCCCCACCCTCATGCGACCGCCGCAGGGCGGCACGGACGAGTCGGTGGGATCGGCCACCCGCGCACTGGGCCTGTCCGAAATCCTGTGGAGCGCCACGGCGAGCGACTACGCCACCACTGACACCCGCCTGATCGGCGACCGCATCCTCGACCAGGCATCCCGCGACGGCATCATCCTGCTCCACGACATCTACGACGGCACCGTCCCCGCCGTGCCCAGGATCATCGACGAGCTCCGCGCCCGGGGATACACCTTCGTCACCGTCCCCCAACTCCTGGCCCCGGCCAGCCCGCAGCCCGGCACCGTCTACCACCCGTGACCCGCCCCACCAGCCGCCCGGAGTGCGCAGACGCATCCGCATTTCTCCCTGCTCCGCAAGGCCTACAGCTTCGGCAGGAAGGTGTTCGGCGCCCGTGATGCAGGCGATGGCCGCCACTTTGCGGCCGTCAAGGAGAAGATCGGTGCCTACGGGGCTGTGGTGCGGGGACGGGCCGGTCGGCGATCTGGCCGGGGAAGAGCCACGGCACCCCGGCGCGGATGCCGCTGCGTGCGATGGCCGCGGCGGTGCCCGCGAGTCCGGCTTGCCGTGTCAGCAGTTCGAACACCGTCGGGGGCAGGGCGGCTGGGTGCGGCCCGAGTGGAATGGTGGGTTGCCGGCCGCCGGTGAGGTGGTGAGTTGCGGGTTCGGTGATCCGCTGGCCGCTGGTCCCGTAGAGCAGGGCCAGGCGCCCGGCCGCACGGGTGTCGAGTGGAAGGACGTCGTCGCTCAGGCGCCGCCAGCAGAGGCCAGCGTTCCTCAGGCGTATGCCAGTTGCACGGTTCCGGCGGGCGGCGGGGCCCGGCACGTCGAGGTCGGCTGTGATGCCGTGGCGGCCGGTCCACTGCAAGGAGCCACGGACGGAGCGCCGGGAGGGCCCGCCGGCATCCAGCCACTCGTCGATGTCGCGCTGGGTGACGGCGTTGAGGCCGCGGCCCGTCTGGGAGGTCCGGGTGAGGAAGGCGGTCACGGACAGCATGTGCCCGCGGCTGCGGGCCAGGCTCTGCGAAGTGAACCGCATCCGGTCGGCGCGACGACGCACGCCTTGGATGATGACCCAGCTGCCGTGAGTGTGCAGGAGGCTGCGGTGCTCGGGGCCAGGTGTCGGGCCGCGCCCGGCCCGGGTCTACAGCCACCCGAAGGAGGTCTCCCCCGCATCCGTCACGGCCGGCAGCTCACCGTCCAAAGCACAGTCCGACTGTTCCCGGGCGGCCACCTCCGTCACATCGCTGAAGGCGCGGGGTCAGCTCCTTGCCGTGGTTCCGGCCGTCTCCGAAGCCGACGAGGTGATCCTGAGCCGGGGTGTCAGCTGCCGCCGCAGGCACAACCAGTCGGTGCCTGGGCGGGCTCGGCAGCTGTGGGTTCGCTGCCGCGGCAGGCGTCGCCGACGAGGGCAGGGCTCCTGCCCATCCGGTCGGCGTCGGCCTTGACCACGTAGACCTCCCAGGGCTCCTTGCCGGGGCCGGTCACCCAGACCTTGTCCTGGAGGGCGTAGCAGCAGGAGGTGTCGTTTTCCTCGAAGGTCGCCAGGCCCGCCTCTTTGAGACGGTCGGTGGCCGCAGTGACCTGCCCGGTGGAGGTGACCTCGACGCCGAGGTGGTCGAGCCGGGTCTCCTGGCCTGCCTCGCCCTCGATGAGGACGAGCTTCAGCGGCGGCTCGGTGATGGCGAAGTTGGCGTATCCGGGGCGGCGCTTGGCCGGCTCGACGCCGAAGAGCTTGGAGTAGAACTCCACCGACGCCTCCAGGTCGGCGACGTTGAGGGCGAGCTGAACACGGGACATGACGTCCTCCCTGATCTCATTGCATCGACAAACTTCGATACAGGCCAGCTTGCGTCCTGGATCGACGTTCGTCAACATAGAAGTGTGTCGAAACAAGAACTCCAGGTGCTCGGACAGACCGAATCCTGCTGCCCGGGGCTGCTGACTGCCCCGCTGGACGAGGAGCAGGCCACCGAACTGGCGAAAATCTTCAAGGCTCTTGGGGACCCGGTGCGGCTGCGGCTGCTGTCGATGATCGCCTCCCGCGCCGGCGGCGAGGTGTGCGTGTGCGACCTGACCCCGGCCTTCGACCTGTCCCAGCCGACGATCTCCCACCACCTCAAACTCCTGCGGCAGGCCGGGCTCATCGACTGCGAACGCCGCGGGACATGGGTGTACTACTGGCTGCTGCCCGAGATGACCAACCGGCTCGCCGGCATCCTGGCCCGCCCGGCCGGACAGCCCCTGCCCGAGCCCGCCAGGGCCGCCTCGTGACCGCCGAGGCCGCCCCCGCGGCCGCCGTGCCGGTGGCCGGCCGACTGTCCTTCCTGGACCGTTTTCTGGCCGTATGGATCCTGCTGGCCATGGCCGCCGGCCTCGGGCTGGGCCGTCTCATCCCCGGCCTGGGCGACGCTCTGGCCAAGGTGACCGTTACCGGCGTCTCGCTGCCGATCGCGCTCGGCCTGCTGGTGATGATGTATCCGGTGCTGGCCAAGGTCCGCTACGACCGCCTGGACACCGTCACCCGCGACCGCCGCCTGCTGCTCCCCTCCCTGGTGATCAACTGGATCATCGGTCCCGCGGTGATGTTCGCTCTGGCCTGGATCTTCCTGCCCGACCTGCCGGAATACCGGACCGGCCTGATCATCGTCGGACTGGCCCGCTGCATCGCCATGGTCATCATCTGGAACGACCTGGCCTGCGGCGACCGCGAGGCCGCCGCCGTCCTCGTCGCCCTGAACTCGGTGTTCCAGGTGATCGCCTTCGCCGCGCTGGGCTGGTTCTATCTCCAAGTGCTGCCCGGCTGGCTCGGGCTGGGGACCACCGGTCTGGACGTGTCGGTGTGGGAGATCGCCCGCAGTGTGCTGATCTTCCTCGGCATCCCGCTGGTCGCCGGATTCCTCACCCGCCGCCTGGGCGAGAAGGCCATGGGCCACATCTGGTACGAGACCAAGCTGATCCCCCGGATCGGCCCGTTCGCCCTCTATGGGCTGCTGTTCACGATCGTCGTCCTGTTCGCCCTCCAGGGGGACGCGATCACCTCCCAGCCCTGGGACGTCGCCCGGATCGCGCTGCCGCTGCTGGTGTACTTCGCCCTCATGTGGGCCGGCTCCATGGCCCTGGGCAAAGCCGCCGGTCTCGACTATCCGCGGGCCACCACACTGGCGTTCACCGCCGCCGGCAACAACTTCGAACTGGCCATCGCCGTGGCCATCGCCACGTTCGGAGCCGCCTCCGGGCAGACCCTGGCCGGAGTCGTCGGCCCGCTCATCGAGGTGCCCGTGCTGATCGGCCTGGTCCATGTCGCCCTCGCCACCCGCCGGTACTTCCCCGGCTCGGAGTGCCTGTCAGCCCCTGCACCTGCCGCCGAAGAAGGTTCCGCCCGTGCCTGACACCGCATCCAAGCCGTCGGTGCTGTTCGTGTGCGTCCACAACGCCGGACGCTCGCAGATGGCCGCCGCCTTCCTCACCCATCTCGCCGCAGACCAGATCGAGGTCCGCTCCGCCGGGTCCGCCCCGGCCGACACCGTCAACCCGGCCGTCGTCGAAGCGATGGCCGAAGCCGGCATCGACCTCTCCGCCCAGCGTCCGAAGGTGCTGACCACCGAGGCGGTGCGGGCATCCGACGTCGTGATCACCATGGGGTGCGGGGACGCCTGCCCCGTCTTCCCCGGCAAGCAGTACCTGGACTGGAAACTCGCCGACCCGGCCGGGCAGGGCGTTGAGGCGGTCCGGCCGATCCGGAACGAGATCGAACACAGGATCCGGGACTTGCTGGCCGAGCTCCTGCCCGGCAACACCGGATCGCAGGAGACCTGACAGCCCGGCTCACTCGCAGGTGGCTTGAGACCTGGCAAGCGGCACAACGACAGCCGATCGCTCGGCAGCCTGATCCCGGAGAGCGGTGTTCTCGGCGGGCAGGGCGCGATGACAGTGGCCGCGGCGTCAGCCTGACCCTGGAGACGCCCTCTTTCCTGCCAATTGGCCTTGAACTGGCGGCGAAGGAGAGCGATCCGCCCGGTCTGCCGCTGGTCGTGCCGGCTCGCCGGACTCTGGCCGACGCGGGCCTCCCAGTGGCGGGCCCAGTGGCGACGTCGCAGGCGTCCTCGACCCGCATGATGACGTCGGCGGTCAGCGAGACCTCGTCGTCGGCCACGACCGGGTCCGTCAGGATATGGCGCAGTTGGACAACCATGCCGACCGCGACCCCGCAGCACAGCCCGGTGAGCAGGACGACCGCCGCGTACCGCGCGGTGAGGTCCTGCACGGTCAGGGCACGGATCGCCAGCGCCATCGCGCCCGCGAAGGTGGCAACCGCGAACGCGGCACGCGGCCCGCCGAGCACCGTGCGCCAGCCGAGCCGGGCCGGGTGGGCCAGGTGGGCCAGGTGGGCAGGTGGGCCGACCGTCGCGGCAGCGTCGCCGCGGCCAGTCGGGTACCCCGCCGGCTCGCCAGACGCTTGGCCAGTACCACGCCCACGCCTGCGGCCGCTCTGGTTCAGCCCAGCGTGGCCATCAGGGTGGTGACATAGGCGTCCAGCCGCTCCTCCACAACTCGCGTCGTCAGCTCGGCCCTTCCTGCCTCCCGCCATGGCTGCGCCACCTGCTGCACTTCTTCTGAGCACGCCACTCCGTCCCGTGCAGGAACCGCCTTGTGTGGAATCGGCTGGGGCTAGCTTGGAGCCATAGTCGATGTCTCATGGGGCAGGTTCCCTACCCTGGCAGCGGATCAAGAAGCCCGCAGGTGGCTGCAGTTCATGGCCAACATCGGGCGGGCGCCGAACACGATCGACGCATACGGCCGCGCGGTGGAGGACCATCTGCGGTTCTGCGCCACGGAGGGTACGGAACCGCTGTACGCGAAGGCGGACACGGTGACGGCGTGGGTCGGGGAGATGACGGAGCGCCCACCTGGCCGGCCACGGCGGAAAGGCGCGAGTCGGCCGGGTCCGGGGGCTGGCGAACGCGACGGTGCAGCAGCGGCTCGTGGCAGTCCGTTCCTTCTACGAGTTCCTGGTGGAGGACGGGCTGCGGGAGCGAAACCCGGTTCGGCGCGGGCAGGCAGGTAGACGGGGCGCCCGCCCAAGCGGACCTGGTGCGGCGTATCGAACAGGCACCGTGGATACCGACGGAGGCTGATTGGCAGCGGATCCTGGAGGCGGCTCGTGCCGAGCCGCTGCGGAACCGCCTGATGGTCTCGCTCGCCTATGACGGCGCTCTGCGACGCGAGGAACTTGTCCCACTTTCCGGGGATGACTTCGATCCTGCCTACAGCCTGAGCCGGCTGAGGGCGGAGACGACGAAGTCCAAGCGGTCGCGGGAAGTCACCTACGGAGAGGCGACCGGCCGGCTGTTCATGGTCTACCTGGCCTATCGACGCAGTTCGGTCGGCAGGATCGGCGGGCCGCGGCTGCGGTCGACGTCGAACCGGAATCCGGGTGGTCCGCTCGGAGCATCGAGCTGGTCGAAGATCGTCGAACGCCTCAGCAGCACGTCCGTGTCAACCGCCTTTCTAAGCACACGTTCCGGCACCTGCGGCTGACGGACCTGGCCCGGGCCGACTGGACCATCGACCAGATCGCCCAGCACGCCGGCCACCGCGACCCGGCTACGACCATGCGCTACATCCACCTGTCCGGCCGTGAGCTCGCGGCACGCTTCCACCGGGCCAATACCACCCTCCATGCGCCGACCGCGAGCGGCTCCTCGCACGTCTTCTGGAGACACCGTGAACCACACCCCCGACCACCGGCTGACCATGCACCTGCTACCCGACCTCATACCGAAGGCGGTGACCGCCCTGGAACACATCGCCCCGTTGAATGCCATCCACGCCCGAGCGGCAGTGGACCTGGCACACCTGATCATCCCGATCGACAAGGTCACCTCCGCCTGGGATCCGCAGAAGGCACGCTCGGCGCGGCTTCGCCTGCTGAAGGAGGTCCACTGACAGCAGAGGCCGTACTGGACCCGGGACGAGGAAACCTGGGCAGAGGCCGCAGCGAAGGCCGGGGCCTTCCGGTTCCATGTGGCGGCTCTGGGCCACCGGCTCGGTGGCCACCACCGCCTGCACGGCACCGCCGGCATCACCAGCCTGGCCCGGCTCGCGGACCTCGTCTTCGGCCCGCAGGCCATCCAGCCCGCGGTCGACGCCATCGCAGAGACCCTGACCGCCTGGCGCAACTCCACCCACCTGCTGCCCTGGCAGGTGCGCAACGCGACCATCGACGTGCTCCTGAGCAACAACAGCCCCCATTTGGGGGACCTGCGCGAACCCCTCTTGGAAGAGTCAGGTCGGCGCGCTCGATGATGCCGAGTATCAGCGCGACGGACACGTACGTCGCGTCCACCCGCTCCACGAAGCCGCGGGCGATGAGCCGGGCAACAGCTGGCTGAGAACCGGGTGAACTGCACGTCCTGGCGGAAGCGGTCGAACTGTGCTTCGTTGACCGCGTGCCGGGCGGTGCCTCTGTGAGCCATGGCCTTCGAGGCGCCCGTCGGCTGGCGCAGGAAGTCGGTTGTCACCACGGCCGCGACCGCGTCGTCGCAGGCCAGGTCGTGAATGGCAGTCGACCGACCGCCTGGGGCCGGTTCTATGCGTTACCCGTCGCTGCCCCAGGTTCCAAGCTTCGAAAGGCTCGCACAGCGCCCGGTTGCCATTGCCCGCGGTCCGACGGTAGTACTTCAGCCGTCCACCCCAGGGACTGCGCCACGTCGACAGCGTGCTCCGCCCCCACTCCACGGAAGGATCTGTCTGGCAGGACAACGGAGATTTCCCGCTGCTTTCCTTCTGACGGGTGGCTGGTGTAGAGCGCCTGGTTGTTCGTCGCCTTTCGCAGGCGTCGCCTCAGCCTGTCGTCCGCGTATGTACGCCAGGCTTCAGGGTCGCGGGACCACTCGGCCTTCAGCCGTGACCAGCTCAACAGCCCGCGGGCGGGGTTGAACCAGCTCTTGGGCGGATTCAGGCCGGCCGAGGCCAATGCGACCACCACGCACAGGGCCAGCGACGCTGCGGCCCAGACAGGCAGGTACACCCATTGGGCAACGAACTGGATGAGCAGTCCCGCTCTGCCCCGCCGCCGGCCGGCATGTGCTGTTCCGGTCATCCGAACACATCCCGTACGGTGCCGTGCCCGGAGGCTTCGCCTGGCGGCCCTGTCCCTTGCGGCTGTTCGGGCAGGTCTCCGATGGCGACGGAGTTCGTCGGTGTGCTCACAGTCGGGCTCCCGCGGCCGGAGGATCAGGATTCATCAGTCCGGGCACCTTCAAGACGTTTCCGCCTCCTGTGATCCCGGCCCAGAACCCTCGGTACCACCATTGCTGTGGTTCCATTTTCACGTTCCCCAGATTGCCGGCCACCTTGCTCAACGGCCCTTCGGCGAACTTCAGAGCGCTGCTGTCAGCCAGCCAGTTTGCAGCTTTAGTGGCGCCTTGCACCGGCATTTTCCCGGCAAGAGTGAACTTCAACCCGCCTGTGATCGCCGCGTCGGTCTTGACCGCATTGAAGGCCTTCCCCACCTTACCTGTCGCTCCGATGGCCAGGAATTTCCCTCCCGGAATCGCCCCCAGGGCGTCCAGGCCGATGTCCTTCCAGCCGACGTCGGCCCCTCCGATCTTCGCCGCACCATGCGCACCCAGGGCCCCCAGTGCGGTCACGCCGCCGGCCAGGGCCAGGGCGCCCGACAGGGGCGGGCACCACATCGTGAGCAGCGACGCGACCGCCAGGACGCCGGACACGGCACTCAGGATATCGCCGATTTTCTTCAGCATATCCGCGTGCTTCGTGCACCAATTCTGAATGCTGCGGCCGAGCTTGGTAAAAGCGTCCGAGAGCCCTTCCCAAAAACCTGGGTCAGGCGCCTTGTCGTTCGCCTTGCGTAGCCGTTCCGCTATATCCCTTGCGTCCGCCTGGTGACTTCCCAGCAGCTTTTCCGCCTGCTTGATGATGCTGGGCGTCGTTCAACCCCTTGCCCGCCACATCCAGAGAATCTCCCGCAGAGCGGAGCCGGTTGCTCGCCGCATCGAGTTTCGACTGAGCACTGTTGAGCGCGCCCTGGGACGAGAACGTCTGACCCGCCAGCCTGAGATCGGGGTTACCGGCCGCTTGGTTGTATGCGGACGTGGCGCGGCCTTTCGCGGCCTCCATCGACGCGTCCTTTGGCCGCTTTGGCATCGGCTTCGTACTGGCGCGCTTTGGTCTGGTATTCAGACAGCTTGCTGTGCCATGAATTCAGCTGATTCGCGGCGGAGCGGAGCGCTTCCAGGCTGTCGTCCAGGTACCGGGGAAGGTCACCGACCTTCTCGGCGAAAGCGTTCGCAGCCTCCCCTTCCCAGGTCTTCCCGCCCTTACCGATGCTCTTGAGGGTTCGGTGAGCCCCTTCGACGCTCGAGGCCGCTTTGGTCAGCTTGTGCGTCAGGTCGGCCACGCTCTCGACGCGGCCCGGTGCCGGGTTGAACCCGATGGTGGGGAAGGCGTCAGCGCTCATTGTGCTGCTCCACTGGGGCTGGGCTGCGGAGAGGGGCGGGGCGTCGGCGGCGTACCTGAACCTGGCGGTGCCGACGGGTTCGAGGCGCTGGGCCTGGGCTGAGCCGCCGGTTTGCCTCCTTTGGTCAGAGCCCCGCGGATGGCGTCTTCGGTCGCCTCGTAGTTCTACTTCGTCGTCCTGAGCTTCTCCTCGATCTGCTGAGTTCCGTCAGCGATCTTCTTGATCGCGTTGTCCCAGCTGTCGTGGAACTCATCGCACGAGTTGTCCAAGGCCTCGCTGCCCGTGCTCTTGGGACCTACGTCCTTGAGCGCCGCCAAAGCCGTACGCATCTCGGTCTGACTGTCATGCAGTTGGCTCAGCAGCCGGTCAAGGTCGTGGATCTCACACTGGAAATGGTCGCCCACTTCGCCCCCTGAAATCGGATGTGCAGAGCACCCTACCGGCGCCTCAACTGCCCAGGTGTACTGCAGAAACCGACACCGGGACCACGCTGTCAATCTGGCCCCGGCGGAAACTGGCCAGGCCAGGTCACATACGGACACGATCCCGGAGAAGGGCTGACTGCGCAGATCAGGCAGCAAGGTATCCACCTGTACCGACTTCGCCACGTCAACAGCGTCGAGGCAGCCACACACCGGGCCACTGCCGGTAGGCCGCGTCCCGCAGTTCGTGCCGCGGCTCGCCCAGGGCCTGCGTACGGTCCTCCCGCGGCGCCTGGCGCCGACGCATCCGGGCCGCGAGGCGCCCCCAGCGGGACCGGCATCTTCCGAGCAGTACACCGCCGCTGGCGCGACCCCCTGCCTCAGCGGCGAGTCGCACACCGGCCAACACCGCTGAACCGGCAACGAGACCACTCCGAACACACGACCAGATTAGTCCGCCCTACAGATCCACATCAGGGAAGAGACACAGGCTCTGAACAGGCTGGCGCCCGGCCGGCCTGAAGCGTGCCTCCCCGTCGAAGCAGGTCGCAGATGCTCCAGAGCGGTCGTCGTTCTACGCTGAAAAGCCCCGCGGAAGGGCAGGTCAGCTATGCCGCACTCGCTCTGGCAGGGAGCCTTGAGCTTCGGGCTGGTCACCGTGCCGATCTCCCTGCACGCCGCCACCGACAGCGGGCCGTCCGTCTCGTTCGTCCGCGTGCTCAAGGCCGACGGCGGGCGCGTACGCAACCAGCCCACCTGCTCCCTGGCAGAGGCCGAAGTGCCGACCAAGGAAATCGGCCGCGGCTACGAGACCGGCGAGCGCGTCGTCCCGCTCACCGACGACGACCTCGCCCAGCTCCCGCTGCCCACCGCCAAGACCCACACCATCCTCGCCTTCGTGCCGGCCGGTGACGTCGAACCGCTGCAGATCGAACGCGGCTACTACGTCGCCCACACCGGCCCGGCCGCCAACAAGCCCTACGTCCTGCTGCGCGACGCCATGGAGGACCACGGCTCGGTCGCCATCGGCAAGATCGCCCTGCGCAGCAAGGAGACCCTCGCGCTGGTGCGGCCGATGGGGGATGTGCTGGTGCTGCACTCGCTGCGCTGGCCCGACCAGATCCGCACCCCCGCCGGCATGGTCCCCGACCGGCCGGTCGACATCAGCGAAGACGAACTCGCCGCCGCCGAGGAGCTCATGGACGGCTACGGCCCGCTGGACCAGGAGGACCTGCGCGACCACTACCGCGAGCAGGTCGAGGAGATTGTGGCGGCCAAGCAGGAGGACCGGGAGCCCGAGGCTACTGGTGAGGTTCCCCAGCCTCGCGGGCAGGTCCTGGACCTGATGGCCGCCCTGGAGGACAGCGTCCGGGCCGCCAAGAGCGCCCGCGGGAAAGACGCCGACGGTACGCAGGCCTCGGTGACGCCGCTGCGCGCCATCGAGGACGAGGTCACCGGGACCACCAAGCGCTCCTCCGCCCGCAAGAGCACCCACACGCCGAAGGAGGCCAGCGGCAAGAAGACCACCGCCAAGGCGAAGAAGACCCCGGCGAAGAAGAAGGCGACCGGCGGCCGCCGCGCGGGCTGACTGCCGCAGCAGGGCCCGATCCATGGGTCCGGGCTGCCGTCCCCAGCCGCAGCGTCGCGTGTGCCGGCCACGGTGGTCCTGGCCGCCCGCACGGTGGTCAGGAGAGGGGAGGCGGTTTTCGAGGCGGCGGTACGGCCCGCAGCACTTCCCGCAAGGGCCGTGAGCCAGCCGCCCGCACCGCGAGGATGTGGCGGTCGACGACGGCTGGCCTTGGCCACGAAGGCGTGGCAGTTCGATACCGGGCCGAGGAACTTGATGGTGTGGGTGACCTTGCGTACCGCGGGCTTCAGACGTGAGAAAGGCCGACGACGGGCGGCGCGCCAAACAGGGCCAGCCGCCACAGCAAGCACATGAGAGTGAACTGTGGCGGCTGGTAAGAGGAACAAACAGCCTAAGCGAAGGCGGGGTCGTCGTTGGCCTCCATCGGCGCCTTGTACGAGTAGCCCTTGGCCTTCATGCAGCCGGACCACTTCGTGAAGGCCGCGACGACCTTGGGATCCGTGCGCGACTCGTTGAACGCTTCGCCGCTGACCTGCTGGACGACATCCGCCGGCTGGGCCGCCGGAACAGAGCCGTCGGCCTGGCTCTCGGACTCGTCGGCCTCGCCCATCTCCCGGTAGAACTCCATACGGTCGGCCGGCGGCAGGGCCGCGGCCACCGCGTGCTGGGTACGGGGCAGCGACGGCGGCTCGCCATCACCGTGGTGTACCGGCTGTGCACTCATGGACTCGTCCTTCCGACAGTGTCGAGTCTGCCGCCTGGAGGCCATGCCACGCGGTGGCCGGTGAGAGCCGACCCAGTTGCTCCGCGGGCCTTCGACAGGCGGTAGCCGGTCCCGGGCGGGGCGCTCCAGTCCCGTGCCTTTCCCGTAACCAGTGGGCCCAGGGAGCTGCACCCCCTGGGCCCACTGGACGCGGGCGTGCTCGGCAATGATCACCGCGCTCCTGTTCACCAAGACCTCGACCGTGTCCGCGCTCACAGTAGGGCGGGTGACGGGCAGTCGGGTCACGGCTGTTCCAGTGCCCGCTCCTGGGCTGGGTCGGCCTGCGCTGGCCCAGCCTGTCAGGTGGCGGGCCGGCCCGGCTGTCAGGTGTAGATCCACTCCTGGGCCCGCGAAAACCGGAACCTTCGGGCGCACGCGAAAGGTTCAGCCAGTCCGCTCGGCCAAGAACGCCTCCCAGGTGCGGGTGCCCGACACGCCGCCGTGAGCGGCCAGATTCTCCCCGGCCCGATACACGCGGCCGACCTTTCCGGGCATGCGGACCGGCAGCAACGGGCGCCGTTTTCCGGTCGCCTTCAGGTAGCCGCTGACCAGTTCGCCCAGTTCGTACACCGTCGGTCCCGAGAGTTCGGGGACCATGCCCGCCGGTTCGCTCAACGTCAGCTCCGCCATGCAGGCCGCGACCTCGCGGGCGTCCACCGGCTGCCAGCGCATTCCGCCCGGTGCCGGTACGACGGGCAGCTTCCCCATCTTCTCCGCCACCGTCAGCGCCAGGTCGTGGAATTGGGCCGCCCTCAACGTCGTCCACGGAATTCCCGAATCGGCGACGGCCCGTTCCGCGCCCAGCTTCGCACGGAAGTAGGCCAGCGGAATCCGGCCCGCGCCGATGACCGATATGTACACCAGGTGCCGTGGGTCAACGAGTGGTATCCGGCCGCCGTGCCCGGCTCCCACCGCGGAGCCTGGGCTGCGAGCCGCGCCGTGGCGGACGGCCAGTCGTAGAGCTCCTCGACCGGGCCGTCCCAGTGGGGCAGGCCCGCAGTGTGCGCAAGCAGGTGCCGTACCAGCACCCTGTCCTTGCCCGCCGTGGCGAACTCCGGCCAGTACCGGGCCACCGGCGCGTCCAGGTCGAGCTGACCGCGGTCAGCCAGGACGAGTGCGCGCACCAGGTCCTGGGCCACGCCGGCCGACAGCGCGGCGGACAGGACGGCGACCCGGGCGCGACAGGCGCCGAGCCAGTGCAGCAGGCGCTCCAGCAGGTGTTGCAGGTAGGGGGGGTGTAGTCGTGGGCCTCGTCGATGACGACGGTGCGCCCGCACAGGGCCAGCATGCGCAGCGCGTCGTAGCGCACCGACAGCACCGCCATCAGCGCCTGGTCGATGGTGGCCACCGCGAAAGGGGCCATCAGCGCCTGGTCCCAGCCGCTCAGGAACGACGAGGGCACCGTCACCCGGCTCTCGGGCCGTCCGGTGCGCTCATACGCGGCGTCGAACACCTCATCCAGCGTGATCTGTTCCTGCCCCGCCAGGCGGTCATCGGGGTAGGCGGCGCTCAGCCAGCTGTGGTTGTGCACCACGGCGACCACTGCCATGCCGGTGATGATGCGTCTGGCGATGCTTCTCCCTGCTGTTCCGGCCCCGCTCACACATCGGCGAGATAGGCGCGGCGGGCTGCTGTTGAGAACGTGTCAGTGGCCAGTTGGAATTCCCCACTGGCGGCCGGTTGGCGGGGAGGTATCTGGCCGCCAGCGATCACTCGGTGTTGTGGTTGTCGACGGTGGGCGTCCTGCTGGACGTGCGACGGAGGCGCCGACTCAGGTTCACCGGCCCAGGTCCGTTGTTCATCGGGCTGACCGGTTCACGACCGGATCGGGGACAACTACTGACAGATTCTGTGGAACTTCACCCGAGACCATGCGGAGACCGCGGGCGGTGTCCACGTACTCGCGGGCCCGGTGGATCAGCCCGTCCCGAAGTTCGAGTACGAAGCAGAAGTCGTTGCTGTAGTGGTTGCTGTTGGCGAGCGTTGCCGTCATGGTCGCCTCCACGACCGCCCACTCGCCGTCGGCGTGGAGGCCGTGGAAGGTGACGGTGACGTCACGCGCGTACAAACGGGGGAAGTCCTGGGCGAAGAAGCGCACGATCGCCTCCCTGCCCACCATGTGGTGGGTCCCCCCAAGCGCGACCGCGGTGGGGTTCCCGGGCTGCGACAGCCATTCGGCATCCTCGGTGAGGACCGCGGAGATCCGGCCCGGGTCGCAACTGGCAAGCGCCTGGAAGGCTTTCTCGATGATGCTGCGGTTCATGAACCCACTGTCGCCGTCAGTGCACGCCGGTGTCTTGGACAAATGTTCCGACCGATCTCCTCATACCATGGGGAGATGCGAGCCCCCGTGCGCGAGCGTGAGGCGGTGGCCAGGTGGGACGTCACGAGGCCGCCACGGCCCAGCCGGACGGCTGGCGTCAGCCTGGCCGGATTCCGTGACCGCAACGCGGGCCCGGTCGACGTGCCAGTGGTCCCGCACCCGGCCGTCACGTTGGTCCTGGAGTTCGGTGACGGCCCGTTCGCCGTGGGCGACGCCACCGGCCGACAACAGCGCGGAAGTTTCCTTGCCGGCCTCGCACCCGGTGCCGTTCGCCTGCAGGGCGAGAACGTCACGTGCGTGGAGGTGCGCCTGTCTCCCGTGGTCGCTTACCCCGTGCTGGGCGTCTGTCCGGCGGAGCTGGACCGCACCATGGTCGCCCTCGACGACCTGTGGGGCCGGGATGTGTCACGGATCCGGGAGCGACTGGCCGATGCCCCGTCGTGGGAGGACCGTTTCGCGCTGACGGAGACCCTGCTCGCCCGTCGACGTGAGACAGGGCCACGGGTGGACCCGGAGGTGGTCCGCGTCTGGGACCGGATCGTCATCAGCCGGGGCCGGGTCAGGATCGACGATCTCGCGAGCGAGGTCGGGTGGAGCCGCAGGCGCCTGTGGTCCCGGTTCCGGCCGCAGATCGGCCTGCCCCCCAAGCGCGCTGCGACGCTGGTCCGCTTCAGGCATGCCGCCCACCGCTTGGCCGCAGGCGACAACCCGATCCGGGTCGCGGCGGAGTGCGGCTACGCCGACCAGTCCCATCTCCACCGGGAGGTTGTGGCGTTCACCGGAATGACTCCGACGACGCTGGCCGGTGACCCAGGGCTGGCAGTGGACGACCACGCGTACGCGGGCACAACGTCGGTGAAGACAGCCTGATCTCCCGCCCCACGCAGTACACATCGCTCAGCACGGGCGCGTGAATGGCGTCCGCTCTCGCGCTCGCTGCGCCACACACCCCCTCATCTGTGCACGTCAGAGAGCCCACCGCTAGGACACGGAAATGAGAGACTTACGGACACTGGGCCGCGAGTCGGCAACTGGGCCCACCCCACCTCCGCCCCCACCCACCACTGACCCCGACCGGCACCACACCCCAACTACACCCCCTGAAATCACAGGCGTGGAAGGACGACCACGCGCGGCAAACCCGCAGCCCTCGCGGCCGTCAGGAACGGGCCCATCCGTGCTTCTGCGGCAGTGCGCTCGGCTCACATATGACGGGGTCGCAGCCGACGGGTCCTCGCCGTTCTGCACTACCCGGGCTCCTGACCGAACGCCCCGCGCCCGCACTCCGGCGAGCCGTCGCCGGGCTTCAGCAGCTGGCACTCTGTGACGCTCACGGCCTCGGCTGACGCGGCGTCCCGGCCCTGCAGGGGGCGGGGTTCGGCCTGCTGACGTTCGCTGATGCCGTCCGCCGTCCCCGGTCGTGGACGGCCCGCGAAGGTGAGGGCCGTTAGCGCGAGCACCACTGCAGCGGCGATCAGCACGGCGGTGGAAGGCCGGACGTGGGAGAGGAGAACACCGGTGAGGACCGCGCTGACCCCGTAGCCGATGCCGCTGCCGGCGTACTGGAGGGAGTAGCCGACGGGGTGCAGGTCGACGGGCAAGGCTCGCTGGAGGGACATGTTCCGGGCAATCAGCACCATGGCCTGACTGAGGCCTGCGGCCAGCAGCAGGGCTGCCATGGCGCCGAGCGCTGGGACCACGGCGAACACGGCCACCGCCGCGATCGTCACGCACAACAGCAGGGTGCTGTGGTACTCGGTGCCTCCCGGCCAGGTCCGCACCCCATAGACCAGCCCTCCGAGGATGCTGGCCAGAGCGAACCCCGTGAGGAGCGGCCCGCTGTACGAGACGGGCAGATTCCGCTGTTCGAGCAGCGCGGGCAGGGCAAGTTCGACCGTCGCCAGCAGGAACATGGCAGCGGTACTGGTGCAATAGATCCGCCAGGCGGAGCCCAGTTGTGCGGCGGTCCCTCGCGGCGCTCTGTCCCGGTCCGGCCGCCCGGTCTTCTCCGGGAGCAGGAACGCACAGACCGCGCCCGCCGCCGTCGCCATGGCGGCGATGACGAACGGCACGGTCGCCGACCAGTGCACTGCGGTCGCCGCCACGAGAGCCGGTGAGACCGCCCACACTGTCATGTTCAGCGACGATTCCCAGCTGAGCGCGGAGTTCAGATCCTTGCTGGGAACCAGGTCCACCACCATGGCACGCAGCGCCCCCGGGACTGCGGCACTCGCCGCCCCGGCGAGTGCCGCCAGTAGGGCGGTCAAGGCGATCGGAGCGCCGGGCACCAGGGCGAGCACTGCGAAGCCCACCGCGCTGATGACGGTCCCGGCGGCGATCTCTCTCCGGAAAGGACGGGTCCGTAAGCGGATCCCCAGCAGCGGCGCTCCGACTGCCTCCGCCGCCGTGAACGCTGCGGCGATGACCGCGCCGGACGCGTATCCGCCGGATGTCTCCCGGGCAAGGAACACGAACGCCAGCGGTGCCATCGCCACCGGTAGTCTGCTCGCGGCCACGGTGAATGACCAGACGGCCATGTGCCGGCTGATCAGACCGCGGTACGACATGGGCACTCCTCTGCCGGGCGAGCGAACGGTCAGGGATGGCGGAGGCCGCCCCCTTCGGAGGCCAAGGCTCGTTCCAGCCCGGACTCCAGGGAAAGCCCTTCCTCCCAGGTGGGTGCCAGAACGGCATACTCGACGGTGCCGTTGTCCCCGGTGCCGTCCGAGCAGATGGCGATACCCCGGCGGGTCACGGCATCCCAGGCGAGCCCGTTCGTCTCAAGAAGCCGGATGAGG
Source organism: Streptomyces sp. NPDC033221 (assembly GCF_055577005.1). Lineage (NCBI taxonomy): Bacteria > Bacillati > Actinomycetota > Actinomycetes > Kitasatosporales > Streptomycetaceae > Streptomyces > Streptomyces sp. NPDC033221. The sequence goes on from NZ_JBVIQN010000042.1 coordinate 24,819, forward strand.
GAACGGAACGAAGGGGCGAGGACGCCGCTGCGGCTCAGCAGGATGTGGCTGTCGGCCCAGTCCGGCCCGACCAGGGTCTCGGCGATGCTCTGCAGATGAGTACTCCCCCCGAGCCGGGCGTTGACCTCGTTGAACCACACGTCCTCCGACGGTGAGACCACCGCGTCGATGCTGGCCAGACCTACGTATCCGCACTGCTGCATCAGACGTGCCAGCGACAGTGCCCCTGTCGAGAATTCCTTCCATACGTTCTCGGGAACCGTCTGTTGGGGCAGCGTGAGACCGACGAGGATCGGGGGATCCCCGCCCATGCGCAGTTCACCGGCGTTCACGATGGATGGCGCGGTGCCGCCCCCGGGACAGTTGACCTCGGCATAGATCGATCGGCATGAGGGAATGAACTCCTCGACCACCAGGTCGCCGTGAAAAGCGCCGGCGAGGGCGGGACCGGCGGCGGCGAGCACATCCGGCAGGTCTCCCGGGTCGGTGAGGACTGCCTTCGACACGGCTCCGGTGGCCTGGAGACCGGGGTCGGTGGTCACCACGAGGTTCCCATGACCGGCGACCCCGCGGTCCTGCTTGATGATCACTGCGGTGGTGTGTTCCAGCAGCCGCTTCACCGTGTGCGTGAGGTCGGTGATGGTCCCGCACGGCATGCCCGCAGGAATGGCGAGTCCCGCCCCGGCCGCGAGGGCCCGGAATACGCCTTTGCTGTTGAACAGTTCGGCGCCGCCTTCCGACAAAAACGAGGGCACGCCGTCATCGCTGAGACCGACCGCTCGAGCGAACGCCTCGGCCCCACGGTCATGGACGAAAGGCCGGAACTCCCACTCCGGGCCGACCAGACTCCGCAAGGGGCCCAGCATGTGCTCGCTGCGCAGGTGCTCCTGTGTGAAAAGGCCACTGTCCGGGCTCACGACGTGGACGCTCGATGGGTTCAGACCCGTGTGGCGCGCGACGTATGCGAGGAAGGCCTGGGGAATGGGGCGGGGCACCACGACGGCGTCGCCGTCCTTCAGCATCCAGGCCAGCCGGTTCAGCACGAAGGCGATGCCGCGGCACTCTTCCTCGGGGAGGAGGTCCACCCGGTCGATGAGGGAGTCGCTGTACAGGTTGCCCAGCCAGAGCCTTGGCATCATGCCTCCTCTTTTGCGCCGTTGCTGTCCAGGTACCAGACCTGGAGAAGTCCGTTCTCATCGACCCGCGCCGAGGCCGGGAGCGACCATCCGGGCACCCAGCTCTTGCGGTCCTCGTAGGAATAGCCGGTCTGGACCAGGACCCGGTCGCCGTCCCGGCCGATGAGCGAGCCCTCGTACAGGGAAACCTTCCCCACGTCGGTCATCAACGTGAACTGAGGTTTCGCCCGCCCGGAGGTCGACCCGGAGGCCGCCAGCCGGCGAAAAAGGTCCAGACCCCGCGCAATCGAGGTCCGGTGGTGGTCCATGCCCCGGATCGGAACGCAATGGAACAGATAGTGCGCCTCGATGTCGAGATGGCGCAGCTCGTCGTAAAGGGTCACCAGTGTCGGCAGGTCGTCATTGACGCCGCGCAGCAGTACCGTCTGGTCGTAGATCCGCACCCCGCCCGTCTGAAGATCTGCGTATGCCCGCCGCACCTCCGGGAACAGTTCTCCCGGATGATTGACATGGGTGGCGATCTCGACACGGAATGTCGTACGGGGACGCAGCGCGCGGATCATGCGCGCGTCAACGCGACCAGGGTCCTGGAGAGGCACCCGGGTCCCGATGCGCACGACTTCGACTTGCGGTGCGTGCCGCTCGACCGCGTCAAGGAAGAAGTCCAGACGGTCGACGAGAATCAGCGGATCGCCTCCCGTCACCAGGATTTCGCGGACCTCGGCATTCTCGGGCGCGCAACCGGTGTAACGGGCGATGCGCTCCAGTTGATCGGTGGACAGAGTCCGCGTCTGGTACTGCCCGCGGATGCACCAGCGGCAGTGCGCGGCGCACACGGTCGTGGGTTCCACCAGAAGAGTCCGGCGGTAGAGCTTCTCGACGCCCGCCAGCTCCACGCCTTCGAATGCCGTACGCACCTCGGACTGATAGTGCCGGGCGACCTCATGGGAACGGTCGACGGCTTCCGCAGGATCCACGACGTACTGCAAGTCCAGGAAGGACAGGTCTTCCCCGCTGTCCCTTCCCTCGGAGATCTTCTGTCGCAGATAGGGAGATATCTTCTCGGCGAAAACGCCGTTTCTGGCTCCTGCCATGGTGGTGCACCTCCGGTCAGATCACAGGGCGAGGCATACCGAGCCCTTCGGATAATCCGGCGGCCCATCTGCCCATGGCCGCCGGGCAGTACGGCAACCGTCCTTTCGCGCGTGCCCGGCCCGGACGGCTTCCCACTGCGGCGGCGCCCGCACGGGCGCCCGCCGCCACCGGGCACTGCGCCGCGTGCAGTCCGTCCCCGCCTGTCCCGGCAGCGCGCTCATGCGTTCCCCGCCGGCGTGGCCGCGTCCGGCTCCACGGCATTGGTGATCCGCGTCGCCGCCCGGGGCAGGAAGCGGTGCAGAGGCACACAGCACGCGGCCGCCGCCAAGGCGAACACCATGAGCGTCCACCACAGCGCGGTGCTCCCCGTCCCCAGCAGCCAGCCGTACAACGCGGGTGCGAGAGCTGTGGCCACGGCCGAGGTCAGCTGGAAGGAGGCCAGGTACCGGCCTCGCAGTCCGATCGGCGGAGTCTCCGCGGCGAGGGCGTCCAGTACCGGATCCGCCGTCATCTCTCCGACGGTGAACACCACCGCGGCCAGCAGGACGAGAACCACACCCGTTGTGGTCCCCAGCGTCCCGGCAGCCCAGAAGACCGCGTAGGACCCCGCCACCAGCCAGGCCGCCACCACCAGCAACAGGGACCGCGTCGCACCGGTCATCGCACTGATCAGGCGCCCCTGCCCCAGACTGACCAGGAGGGTGTTGACGACCAGAACCGCCCCGGAGAGCCAGCCGGGCAGACCCAGTTGCTCCACCACGTGGAAAGGCACGGCCACCGCAAACGCCATGCTCGCCAGCGTCGAGCAGAAAGCGTACGCAAGCAGCCACCGGTAGCCCCGGTCGCCCAGTACCGTCCGCCACCCGCCACCGTCCTGCTGAAGGGCTGCCGGCGATCGGCCGGGGCTGCGCACACCCACCATGACGAGGAAGGAGACCAGATAGGACAGGGCGTTGACCATCACGACGGCCTGGAAGGCCATGGCATGGTCCAAGGAGATGGCCGTGCCACCGAGCAGGGCGCCGACGGCGAAACCCACGTTGCGGACGGCCGCGAGGAACCCGAACCACCGCTCCCGCTCTCCCGGTGGGCTCGACCCCGCCACCAGCGGGCCGAAGGAGGTCCAGAACGCCGCCCGCCCCACGGCCGCCAGAGCGGCCACCAGCGTCACCCCGGCGAACGAGTCGACAAAGGGATGGGCGGCGAACCCCACCAGCTGCAGCACGTTGCCCGCCTGGAGCACCTGCTTGGCCCCGTAGCGGTCGACGCACTGTCCGGCCACGGCCGTCAGTGGCAGCGCCAGCAGTGAGGCGGCCGACAGAGCCAGTCCCACTTCCGCGAGCGACAGCGGGGTGCTGCGCAGAAAGTAGAGCAAGGACACCGGCATCCAGGTTCCGGTGCCCAGGGTGTCGACCGCCACCGCGACCAGCAGACGCCGGTGGCCCCGCATGGCGGGATAGCCCCAGGTGGACATCGCTCCGATCCTCTTCACGGTGAGGAGGGGACCGCGCCGTGAGGCGCCCCCGCCGGAGCAGAGCCCCCGCCGCCCGCCGCGGCCCGTCGGCCCAGCGGGCCGTCGCACCGGTAGCGGTTGATCCGATACGCCCGTGTCCGCTCCGAGGCCCGCTCGCTGTACGCAGCGACGGCCCGGCGGTGCTCCGGGCCGAGCCTCGCGGCCACCGCCGGGGGAAGGCATCCGAAGTGCGTGGAACATTCCAGCCGTACGCCCGGGTGCCAGCGCTCCGGCGACCGCGGATCGTCGTTGTGCCAGGTGACGCGTGCGGACAGCCGCCCCAGCACCTCTGGATCGTTCTGTTCCGCAGCCAGCTCCCGCCCCACGCTGTCCATCGCGAGAGCTGAGCCCGGGAGTTCTTCGCACGCCAGCGTGAACACCCGCCGTACGGCGTCCTCGGGGAGAAAGGCGAGAACGGCTTCGGCGATGAGCAGATACGGCGGCGGCAGTTGCGCCACCCGTGCCGTCCAGGAAGGGTCGGTGACCGAAAGCGCCATGGCCCGACGGCGGCCGGTGTCCGGGAAAAACGTCCTGCGCAGACCGATCACATCGGGAAGGTCCACATCGAGCCAGTGCACCCGCCCGTCGTCCAACCTCTCAAAGCGCGTGGTGAGTCCGGCTCCGAGCTCGACCACCGTGCCCCCGGGCGAGCGGTCCATGAACTCCCGGACCCAGCTGTCGAACACAAGTGTGCGCAGATTTACGCCGAAGACATTTCTGTAGCCTGCCAGCCGGCCGAAGTCGTAGTCGAGCCGGGAGACCACGTCCACCGCATACGGGTCGTTCAACAGAGCACCGCCGCTGCGGGTCTCCAGCGCCCGCGCGTAGAGCGGGACGAGCAGCGACTCCTGGACGGCGCCGAGCCTTGGCACAATCCTGTCCGCCCCGTTTCCGGCACTCTTCACGACGCGCACCGCCGCGTGCCCCTGCCCTGCGTAGCGACCCGCGCCAGGACGCCCAGGACTGCGGTGATCGAGGGCATGGCGCCGTTCTCCCGCGTTCCGCTGTGCGCCGAGACACCGCTGCCCGTGGGCACCAGGTGGATGCCGTCCTCCTTGAGTGTCACCAGGTTCCGCCGTGTCGCGGGCCTGGCCTCCAACGGCCCGAGAGACGGTGCCACGACGATCGGCGCCGCGGTGAACGCTGTGATGGCGAGGGCGAGCGAGTCGGTGATGCCGTGCGCGTGCTTCGCTATCCAGTTGGCGGTCGCGGGCAGGACGAGGACGACTTCGGCCCATTCAGCGGCCTCACGGTGGTCGACCCGTCCCGTGCCGGGGTACCAGTCCGGCCCCAGTACAGGATGGCCGCTGGTAGTGGCGAGAGCATCGGCTGATACCAGACGGGTCGCGGTGTGCGTGACACACACCCTTATGTCCCACCGGTACCACTCACGCAGACAGAGAATCCAGCTCGGCACGAAGGCCGCCGGAAGGGCTCCCGTCACCACGACGAGCACCCGGCCCTGGGAAAGACGGATCTCCGGTCGCTGTTCTGCCATGCTCACCTCTCCTCCTTCATCGCGGTCTCCTGCCGAGCACCGGACAGGGCCGGACCCGCGGCCTGTTCGAGCCAGGAACCGAAAAGCTTCGTGCCTTGCGGGCCCTTGAGAACGCCGACGGCGTGTCTCAGCAGCAGCCGTGTTCCGTCTCTCAGCTGACCGGGAGGAGCCTGGGACAGATCCGTCCCGACGTAAGAACGCCACACGGCGAGTGTCTGCTCGTAAGCCCGGTCCGGTTCGTCTCGCACAGCCGCGCTGCTCGGTGTGCCACAGCACGGAACCGTGGCGGGCATGTCCGGGAACCCACCCGTCGACAGGTGCAGCCACGCCGCGGTCAGTCCGGTCAGCACCGCGGCCTTGTTCCTGTCGGCGGCCGGGCCGGCACGGGAGGTGTGCCGGGCTCTGTGCAGGGCGCCCTCCCTGCCGAGTGGACCCGCCAGGGCGACCCACCGTGCCCACCCGGGCGGCATGGCACCGTCCGGATGCGCGAGCAGCACCTCGGTTCCCGGACAGCAGGCGCAGCCATGAGCACTACCACAGGGGGAAAGGGCGAGCCGCCCCAGTGGATGCAGCAGTTCGGCCCGAGCGGGATACCGCAGCCGCCGCGCCACCAGTACTGCGGTCGGATCCGGATCGCCGGCGTAGCCGTAGAGTCGGGCTGTCGCCGACGGCACTTGCCGACGCGCCCAGGTGACGTATCGCGCGCCCTCATGCCACGGCTCGGTCCACACCAAGCGGGGCAAGGGCGTGCCCGCGGAATCCGGTACCGCCACGATCCACGGCTGCGACGCCGTACGGACGGTGCGGAAGCCGTCGCCCCACGCCGGACGCCACCGGCCGGAGTCGACCCCTTGCCGGAGGGCTTCCAGCGTGCTGCGGCTCAGCGCCGGACCCGCGACCTCGGCCAGTTCGGCCACCGCGGCCTCAGCGTCACTGCCGCCCGCACGCAACGCCCGCTCCGCATGGCGCAGGGCCGCCACCGTCACACTGTCGCCTGCCAATGGCCGCACCGCTCAGCTCCCCTCACGGACGGCGGCACGCAGGACGCGCGTGGCGAGGATCGTCCCGGGCACGCCGGCACGCCCGAAGCTGACGAGGCTTCCCCCGGGTGTGTCCGCCTCGTGCGCCGTTGCACCGAATCGTTCGGCGGCGACGCGCATGACCTCCAGCAGATGGCCCAGGTCGAGGAGGATGGTGGGGTACGCGGCACTGGTGCGGTAGCGCCATTGCACCCGGCGGACCGCCAGGTGCACCACGACTGCCGCGTCGCCCGGTACCAGGACGGAGTCCTGAGCCAGGGCGCGCCCCACAGCAGTGACATCCGGCCGCTCGTCGTCGGTGAGCGCCACCAGCTCGTGACGATCCGGGTCGTACGTGTGCGCCGAGAGGGCATCGTCGGCCCAGCGGCAGACGACGGAGAGGTCGAAGGGATGCGCCGCGCCGTGGGACGGCGGCATCCTTCTGCTGCGCGGCAGAGACCCGATCGCGGCATCGTCGACCATGGCATGAGCGAAATACAGCACCCCGCCGAGTGCCTCCAGTAGGTGCCCACCATGGTCGATGAACGGATGGGGCAACCACACCCGGCGGGCGTCCTGCGGGAATTCGGGCAGTGCCGAAGGGGGACGCTCGTCACGGGCGTACGACCCCATGAGCGCGATGTCGTCGCCGATCAGGTCAGGATCACGGTAGTCGACCGGCCTCGCCATGTTGGCCAGGTCCCAGTCCTGCAGGGCCGGAGTTCGGTATCCGGCGCAGTCGGCCGGCTCCGCCGGGCCCAGCAGCCCGGCGGCCTGTAGTGAGGCAAGACACCCGGCGACGGCTGAGTCCGGTACCCCGGCATCGAGCGCCAGCCGCTCCAGACCGGCGCGGTCGACCACTCGCCGCCGGGCCAGCGCACCGATGAGCTGCCACAATGCGCTGTTCCTGATCACGACACCACGGGCACCGCCACGTCCGGCGACATCGGCGAGCCAGCGACCGTCCCAATGGATGAGCGCACCCGAACCCGGCACTGCCCACAGATCCTGCGGGCGATTCCCGGTCTGTGTGGTCGTCATGCCCCGCCCCCCAGGAACTCGGGTGTCAGTCCGCCCTCGGCGGAACGACACTGGGGAGAGAAATGCCGTGCCCCCGGCAGGACCACCCGGACAACATGCAGTCCCAGGGCGTCGGTGAGCTGATCGCCGCAGTCGCAGTACGCCGTGCGGGTCCCGAGAGCGTCCAGCACCGAGGCAATTGACTCGCCATCCGGTCGGTCCTCGCCGCGACTGCGATGGGACGGGTCCGCCGCCGCGAGCTCCCCGCCCGGCGTGCATACGTCGTCGACAGGAAATGCCCGGTGGAAACGTGCACCGAAGTCGCCGGGCACCGCGGTGTGCCCAGTGACCGGACCGAACTTGGCGTCGCCCGCTGGGGTGAACGAGATACGGGGCGCCGTGTGCATCTGGTATGCCTCGCGGAAGGCAGCACGAACCGCGCTCTCCATATCGACCGCCGCGCCGCTTCCGAATGCCGCCGTCGCGCTCCGGCCATGCCCCGGAGTCAGGACGAGACAGCCGGCCACGTACCAGCCGCCCTGGCGGATGTGCCACACCTCCACGGAACTGGCGGGCAATGCCTGCCTGCCGTCGCGCAGCCAAGCATGGGCACGCGCGCTGTGCCCGGCGCACCGGCGGCTTCCCCGGCCGGTCCACCACGTGTACAGCGCGGTCCGTTCCAGCTGCTCGCGGGCGCCGCGGAACAGGGCGGACTCCCTGACCGGATGGGCTGCCATCCCGGTGGAGTCCGTCCGGACGTCCGAACCGGGGTGACGGCGCTGCGAGTCGATCACAGTATGGTCGAGTGGCAGCCAGGCGGCCTGTCCGTCACATGTGTCGCGGGCCGACACCCACCAGCACGGCTCGCCGTTGGACTCCCCTAGTACGACGTGCCCGGCGCCTGTCGGGCGCACTGTGAAACGGGTCCGTTCGCGGGGCCGTCCCAAGGTGCACCGGCGCTCCAGCGCCTCCACCCAGCCCACCGTCACAGCCTCCTCTGGCGTGTCGGCGGCGCCACCGCCGACCACGGCCGGATAGCCGCGGGTACCAGGGGGGACGGTCAGGACGACATCCGACAGCCACAGCCCGACTCCTGCGTCGTGGACAACCTGCTGCCCCAGCAGCGGCCCATCGGGCGGCGTGGCGTTGTCCGGCCCGCCCAGCTCCATTCGGGCCCCGATCCGGTCATGGGTGCCGCCCGGGTGCCGGGGGCAGAACGGGTGCAGGACCACGAACGCGTTCTCGGCAACAGGGCGGCCGGGGCCCGTGGTCAGCTCCGGCTGATCCTGCCCGGCCCCGGGAAGCCCCTTCTTCAAGACATCCTGTTCCGCCCTCCACAGGGAACGGCATGTCCCACAGGACGAAACGGGGAGGCTCAGCCCCCAGGACGCGGCTCCGGGCCCGGCGCCCGGAGCGCTGTGTCGTGCCGCGTGGCCGACCGCCGTCATGGCAACACCACCCCGTACACGGGAAGCCGGAGCGGTTGGTCCGGGTGGAGCAGGCGGGCCGCACGGTCGTCGAGGAAGCCGCCCACCGGGCAGTTCGCGACACCCAAGAGATTCAAGGCAAGGGTGAGGTTTTGCCCCATGTGCCCCGCTTCCAGGAGCGCGTATCTATACCCCCGCTCCCCGTACCGGGCACCGTAGACCGCCAAATCGGCGGTCAGCATCAGCAGCGCACGCACCTCAGCCGGGCGGATGACCGTAGTCCTGAGCAGCGCGGACACATCGGCGCCGGCCCCACCCTTTCGGGACACGAGAGTGCCGTCGCGGCCCCACTCATACACAGCGGAAGTCATGCCGTCGACGTCTTGCACGACGGCATCCAGGGACACCGCGTAGCAGCCCCCAGCACTGGGGTAGGGGTACCGGCCGGAGCCCGGATCCGGTGATAGAGCAGCCCCAAGGGCCTGTTCCAGCGACAGCGCCTCCAGCCTCCCGGCTCTCTCCCGGCCGGAACGGCGCCCCGCGGTCACCCGTACCAGCTCCTCCAGTCCTTGCCGGCCGGGGGCACCGGCAGGCGGATCGTCCGCAGCGTCCGGCGCTTGCGACCCTGGCCCGGGCAGCAGGTCGGCAGGACACGGCTCGGGGAAGTTCCCGAAGGTGCTGATCCGGTGGAAGCCCAGCGCCGCCTGGACGAACCACTCCGCGGGCAATTCCACGTCCACGGCCTCCGTCGCGCTCATGACTCCGCCCCTAACCGGCCGCGACCAGGTAGACGCCCGACTCGTCGAAGCGCTGCGTGCCCAGCAGAACGTCCACCGATTCCGGCAGGTGCGCAGGCGTGGGAAACGTCGTGAACCCCAGCGCCGTCAGTGTCACCAGGTAGCGCTGGGCGAACTGCCCGAGGATCGTCATCACCGTCCGATAGGCGCGCGCGTCATGCGCGTACCGGAACATGTGACGTTCCCACACCACCGACAGCAACAGGGCGAACGAGCCCCCGCCCGCCCGCTCCTGGCCACTGAAGGCGTCGCGAACCTCTTCCCTGAGCACACCTCGCCGAACCAGACAGAGCCGGTGGCCGTCCGGGTCGTAGTGGTAGAGGCCGGGCTCGATGCCCTGCACGTCGAAGGCGGCGACATAGCTCTCAATGTCCCCGTAGGTGTTCTCCAGCAGCACGGACGGACGTGTGAGGTATTCCTGCTCGGCCCGCCTGCGCAGTTCCACGAGCGGACGATTCGCATCCAGCAGCACCCGGCTCAGCAAGGCCGGCGTCATGGCCCGCTCAGACCACGGGACGTGGGTACGACGCGCCAACAGCACCTCGCCGAGATCACGTTCGGGGTAGGGGTCCGGCTCCGGAAGCGGCAGGTGCACGTCGGTTTCGACATGCTTCCAGAAGGACGGCGTACCGTGCGATGCCATGCGTTCCCGCAGCACCGCGTCGGGGTCGCTCGGACGGGCAGCGTCCAGCACATCGGCGTAGGGCTGCCCCTCGGTGCGGCAGTGGAGGATGAGCGCGTCCAGCCACCCGTATTTCTGCCAGCGCCTGGCCTCGTCAAGAAGAACATGCTCGGAGGACGCGTCCCTCAGCACTCCCGACGAGACAAGCCGCATGACGACGTCCCGGCACTTCAGCCGGGACCATCCGGTCACGTCGGTACACAGTTCGACCAGATTCTCCTCGCCTTGTGGATCCGTGATCCGACCGAGAAAGGCGAGCAGCCGGACATCGGGCAGACGGACGGATTTACCCTCCAGTAACAGGTCACAGACAAGCGGCTCTTCAAGCCGCACCCGCATCAGGGAATTGAGGGTGTACGACGCCACGACTTCCACCTTTCCTGTTTCTAGGCGAGCGCCATGAAGGCGAGGGAAGGATTGAGCAATCGCTCGTTCCGCAGAGCCTGGGCGACCGCCCCCTCATCCATTGAGAAGGCCCGCAGTGACCGCCATCCCATACCTGAGGCAACCAACGCCATTGTCTCCAGAACGTGCCCGGCGTCGTAATGCAAAACCCGATAGGAATGACTCTCCCGATAGCGGTACATGCTGAGTTCGACGCGGCTCGTCAAAACAAGCACCACCGAAGGTGCCGCCATGTTCCAGCGGGCCACCCCGACGATCTTCTTCTCGACCCATTCCCGATCCGTTCCGCCAGGAATGCATTCCAGAACGTGATCCTTGACCGAGTAGTGGTAGATCCCGCTGTCGAGACCCTCGATGTCCAAGGAAATTACATATGCCTCGGTAGGGTGCCGGCTCCCACCGGAAGGACTGGCCTTGCGGACGTGCTCGCCCGTCACCGGAAGTCTCTTCGTGCCGGTCTTCCCCGCACCGAACCAGAGAACCTGGACCAGATCCTGGAGAGTGTGCCGGGCCGTACCGCCGCCCGTACCGTGCCCCGGGCCTTCGAGCACATCCGCGACCGAGAGGCCTGTGGTCGTACGCGGCGGGGGCAGGGGGATGACGCGGGCGGAGACCGGCGGCATGTGGACCGGCGGCTGCTCCTCCTCACGCAGGTACTCCCGCATGAGCGCGACATCGTGCCGTTGACCGTTCTGATCACCGTAGTCCACCCGTGGGATGGCGTCCGTGGCAGCCTGATAGCTGAAGGCATCCGCCCAGCCATACCGATGCCACAGTTCCCGTCCGGCGAACAGGTCCCGTTGGCCCGGCGCGTCGTCACCCACGAGGACACCCAGATCCAGCAGGCGTGTCAGCTCCCGCTGGGCCACCTCGCCGGACACCTCGCCCTCGTCCGCGATCCAACGCACCACCTCGGCACTCGGCGTCCACTCGTCCAGCCGCGTCAGGAGAGTGAGCAGACGGTGGTCCCGCACGAGACGCGCACTGTACGACCGCAGCCCACAAGGGCTCTGGACGTACATGTCGTTGCCCACGCGCCGTAACTGAAGGTCCATCGCACAGCGGACGCGCACAGCGTCACCGTCCTTTCGTCCGGGGGTTGGATCCGGTGCCGTCCACGTGGGGCGAGAGCGGCTCGGACAGTGCGTAACGGATCTCCAGGGCATCGGAATGAGACCCGGCAGGGGCGACCTCGGCGTCCGGCCGCCAACCGCACTTCTCGTAGAAGGAACGCCCCAGCCCGTTGCGCTCCAACACCCACAGGTAGGCGTAACGGGTGCCCTGGGCGGACCAGACGGACAGGGTCGAGCGCATCAGGCTGCGTCCGACTCCGCTGCCCCACCGCTGAGGCCGGGCGTAAAAGGCGTAGATTTCCTCGATGTCCGGCCGCTGAAGGTCTTCATCACGGGCAGGGCCGAAGGCGGAGAAACCCACCGGGCCCTCTCCGTCGTCGTGGACGAGTACATGGGCACCCGACCGGGCCGCCGTCGCGATCTGGGCCCGCCAAAAATCAGCGAGGGCCGCGGTATCGAGACCGGCGAGCTCCACTGCCGGCAGAATACCGGCGTACGCCTTGCGCCATGCGGCAACTTGAATCTCCGCGATCCGTCCGGCGTCGTCCTCCTGAGCCTGCCGGTCACTGGACGAGACCCAGTCATATCGATCCATGTGCAGTAGATCCACTCTGTCCGGAGCTGGGCGGGTGCCCGACGGAACACTCCGCCGGGCACCCATTTTTCATGGTTAGCAGATGCAACCCTGCTTGAGGAGAGTCGGAACCATTTCGACCTCCTCGATGTCGATCTCGAAGAGCGACGCGTCCAGGTTCTCCACGTCCGCGGCAAGCTGGTTGATCTGCGTGGTCGACGGGTCGGTGAACTGAGAGTTCATGAGAATTCCTTTCTCGTCTCGATCAGGACCACTTCAGGTTACGAATCCTCCACTGGGGCCGCAAGAAGTATTTTTTCATCACCTGCGGAACCAGATCCTCGCACTCACTCGCGAAATCTGTTTCCCGGATACGGCAAGGAGACAAGACGCGTCACCTGCACAGGAGCCTCGTGCCGTTTTCCGGGAATCCTTCACACGTCGCACCAGGGCGAACTCCGACTCATTCGGCCGAGGCGGAGAGCTCCTCCAGCCGATTGGCGATCCGACGCCAATTCTGCGCGCATTCGCGCGCGAGCTGAGCCACCTGGGCGCTGCGGTGAGGCGGCACGTGGGCCACGACCTCGACGCAGTCGGTGTGCTTCACCAGATGCTTCCCGAGCCAGGAGAGCAACGAACGGCCCGATCCGCTGAGTCTGATCGTGGGATCTCTCATCAACTGCTCGACGATCCCGTCGGCCCTGATGGCACCCTGGTCGTCTTCGTCTGCCGAGGGCGCCCCGTCCGGGATGGACCCGGCCCCCTTTGCGTCCTGGCTTCTGCGCTGCCGCGGCGGCACAGGATCCTCACCCCGGTTGATGCGCACACGCACATCCCGCGCGGTCGCCGGCGAGATGCCCGCGAGCCGTGCCACTTCGCGGAGCGTCGCGTCAGGCCGTTCCGTGAAGAGCTGACCGGCCAGCCTTCTGCGACGGGCGCCATCGGTAGGCCGTAACCGTCCATCCCGCCCCAGTCTGGCGGCCGAAGCCCGTGCGGACGGCAAACGGGTGTGCAACTGCGGTTCACGCGCAGTTGCACGTGTGCGCAGCGTGGCCACCGTGTGCTCGGAGACCCCGGCCTCGCTCCCGATGGCCCGGTCGGACCAGTGCGGATGGGAGTCGACGATCCGCGCGGCAGCGTTCATGCGCTCGGCAAGGGTCAAGGGAAGTCCGTGGGAGATGTTCGCACGCACGGCGAGGACGAACGCATCCCGCTCGGCGCCGTCGAACACACGGGCTCGGACCACCGTGTCGCCTCGGAGTCTGGCAGCGTGCACACGATGTACACCGTCGATGACTCTCATCGTGGTCCGGTGGACGATGATGGGAGGCAGCTCGACCTGTAACTCGTAGAGCATGCGCGCGTGTTCGTCGTTCCGTCCCGACAGACGGGGGGACTCCCACGAGACATTCAGGTCGTCAAGAAGTAGAGATTCCGTCGGTAGCTGTTCGATGTCGATCACGCTCTCGGACGTACCTTCCTGCTGGTCCCGAACAGTGCTCATCCACCGTGCCGCGCGTCGCTCGAACCGGCCCCAGTGATCCGATTCGCGCACACAACGAGATACTGCCCACCCCGGTTCGGGCGCACGAAGTCAGCGAACAGGGCGCATCGAAAACCCCTCCCAACGTGATCCGCCGCGTCACCACCCAGCCCTTCGGCCACTCCTGGGAGGAGCGAGCGGATTCGGTCGGCTCTCCGTCCGCATGCAGCCTCCGGTCGAGACAGTGGGGGTCCATGCACCGACGCGCATCAACTTGTGGCGAGGATTGAAGGCTAGCGTTCACATACCAGTTGATAGCCTGATCGCGCTGGATGCTACTTCCGTTTGACTCACGGCGTCAACTGATATGGGACCCATGGGAGTTCGACATGCCACGGGAGTGTAGATCACGTGTGGGATGGAGGGGCTCCGTGGCCGACGCGCGTGGTTCGGCTGAGAGCGCGCCGACGCATCGACCATGAAAGTTCGTTGGGTGAGGAGTGTCGATCTCGGTGACGCCCGCTGACCGGCCTGTCGACTTGGACTCCCCCTCCGATGTCGCATCAGTTCTTGTAGATCCTCCCAGCGCGGATCACCGTTCTGGTGTCGAGCAGGGTGTCCAGACGGTGGAGGGGATCGCCGGCTACAGCGATGAGGTCGGCGTCGTAGCCGATGGCGATCCTTCCTTTGCGGTCAGCCAACCCACAGGCTTGGGCGGCGAGGCCGGTGGCCGAAGTCAGGGCTTCGGTGTTGGTGAGGCCGAGAGAGCCCAACCGGATGATCCCGTAAGGGAGCACGCCGTGGGGTTTGCGGGGGCCTGCACCAGCATCGGAGCAGCAGACCAGCCGCGCTCCTTCGCGGTGCATCCGTGCGAAATTCGCACTTCGCTGCTCTACGCGCTCGGCCATGTGTGGCGCAACCATCGAGCCTGTCGGGAGCCATGCTTCGGTGGCGCCGATGAAGGTGCCGGCCTCCACCACGGCAGCAACGGTCCGCCAGTCGGGTTCGACACCGTCCTCGGTAAAAAAGGAGGCATGCTCGATGCCATCGACTCCAGCTGCGACGGCATCAGCCATTCCCTGCCGCCCGTGAGCATGTACGGTGACCGGTCTGCCGTGTGCATGGGTCGCCCGGACCACCGCTGCAAGTTCGTCGAGTGTGTACTGCGACTGATGCGGCCCCCACCCAGGGGTGATTACGCCACCGGTTGCCATGATCTTGACTACGTCGGCGCCGCGTGCAATGCGCTCCTTGACCGCGGCCTCCATGGCCGGGATGCCATCGGCTTCGCCGCCCAAGAACCAGCAATGTCCGCGAGTTCGCGTGATGGGTGGTCCAGCGGCGAGAATCTCCGGACCCACCTCCGTCCCTGCCGTGTAGTGGTCACGCAGCGATACGGCAAGAAAATCACGATCGCCGAGGTCCCGTACGGTGGTGACCCCCGCCCGCAGCTGTTGCCCGGCGTGGATGCGCATACGTGCCAGGATGGTGTGGGCCTCTTCATCGACCATCGCCTGCTTCGACTTGTCGTCGGGGTCGAAGGCAAGGTGTACATGGGAGTCGATGAGCCCGGGCAGCAGCGTAGCGTCACCGAGATCCAGAACGCGCAGATCTGCGGAAGGTAACGCTCCCGTCATGTCGACACCTACAATGCGCGATCCATCGATGAGGACAAGTGGGCGCCCCGATCGCCATGCGTGCCCGTCGAAAAGCCGCGCCGCGCGTACCGCCCAGATCCCCCGACTCTGCTCGTGTTGTGGTTCACTGCTGACAACCACTCGACTGTTCCTCCTCACCACTCGGTAACCGCTCACTTCGGTAGTCGTTCACCGATGCCGCGACAATCAGTGAATGTGCGAAGGCTCTCGCGATCCGCAACAGCCAAACAGCCTCACTGACCAGATCGTCACCACCGGACAGTTCAGGTAAAACGGGACGGTCACAACCGGCGCTTGACTCAATCGGAGGGGCAGTTCCGTTCATCTTGACCCGCAACGCCACCTTGAGCTGGGCCGCTTCGACTACTGCTCGAAGGTCGTTGCCGGTCAGTCCGGCCGCCTCCCCCAGTTCGGCCGCCCTCACTGCCACCTCAGAGCTCATGTAGGGACGCAGCGCGAACTGCCCGTCACGGATCTCGATGATCCGACGGTACAAGCGATAGTTCAGATTCGAGAAGGTCGAAACTGGGGAATGCAATACGACCTCGGGCAGTTCTTGGTACAACGCGAGCCATAAGGGTGCAAGGCTTCGGTAGGTGCGGTAGTTGTTCCACCAGGTAACCAGGGCAGACAGCCGGGGACCCCAGGAAGGCATGGTGAGGCCGCCGACAATGAGCGGTATTCCAATTCCCGCGCCCAGCAATGTCAATGCCTCCCGCTTCAGCGGGTGAAGGTCGAACTGCACGCTGACGACAGCAGAAGCCCGGTTCAAAAAGTTGATCGAATAGACCAGCGCGCCCACTGCGGTGATACGCAAGCCGCGGCGCAGCCAAGGATACCCAGCAGCTCCGGCGTACCTCCAACACAGACGGGCGGTCTCGGCAAGTGCCACCAGCAAGGCTGCCACGTACAGGAGCGAATACGCGGCTACCACGGGGCGATGTACATTCTGCATGAGGTAGTGCGTTGAACGCCCCGACGATTCGGATGCACCCACGAGCCACAGGCACAGCATTGCCAGCATCGTGGCCATGGCGACAACAAGTCGCCACCGAGCTCTCGGCCACGCCTGTTCGGGCGTATACGTCCAGAACACGAGCACTACGAGCACCGCAACACTGAAAGCCACGCCGCCGAGGAGATGTATGGCCAGTGCCGCTATGTCAGGTATAGCAAGTTGCCGATCAACGGCCAGAGCCACTGCGGGGGTTGCGAGCACGAACGCCGTGCCCTTCAGGGCGAAAGCGGCCAATAGTGCGAGCAACGCTGGGGCACGCCGCTCCGACCTCAGGCCGCGGGACGTGTAGAGGAACGCCGCCCAACATAGCGCGGCAAGCAGAGGGAAGACGATGCTTTTGGCTCCGGTCACAGCAACTCCAAGGGCAGGTAGGTCAGCGACCGGGTCGCCTTCATGATGTGCTGGTTGGGGAATCAACGCCTGCTGTCAACTGCCCTTGGGCGCCCTGAGCTCGCCGGCCTCTGCAGGCAGTTCTCCAGCAGCTGTGCCGACCGCTTGCGCTGCACCCGGCAAACGCGTCGAGTGATCTGGCCATGGTCTGCCGTCACTCACTCTTCCCACCCGAAATCCATCATGGAAGACCGCTGGAGCCGCTTCCACGACAGCCACCGGCTATCCCGGGCAATAATCGCGTCGTGCATACTTCAACTGCTCCGCTCAGCAGCAACTTGAGCACACCCCACGAGTCACGCGACGTGAATTACCCAACTTGCCGATCAATTCGACACATGCGCGGGATGCAAAGACGGGATGCAGTATCGAGTTCATGGTCGGCGCCCATGACGGTGTACCAGCGAGCTTTCCACTCTTCTGACGGCCTCGTCGGCTTCTCGCTCAGGTTTGTTCAGACCTGACGGATCCCGGTCGGCGCCTTGGAGAAGCAATGTCGCGATCGTTTCCGCTTCTCGTTCTTCTGGGGTGCTGTAGTGGGTGCGCTGCAACATTCGCTCAACCATATTCGGATTCAGGGTTGGCATGAGCAAGCGCGATGTCGCGTCACTCATTGCTGTCGCAGTGGTGTGGCCGCACAGCAGATGGCCGAGCTCATGGACGATGATGTGCTCCTGATGGAGCGGACTGGCCTTTTCCTCATAGAAGATGTAATCGGCATGGGCCGTGGCCACCCACAGTCCACAGGGACTACCCGCCGGCATCGCGATAGCCTTCAACTGGATAGGTCGCCCCTGCTGTTGTGCGATGCTTCGGCACAACACATGCACGTCGAACGGGCTCGGTACGTCCAAGCTACTGATGAGAGCCTTGCACCGCCGATGCAGGGTACTCAGACTGATGAGAGCCTTGCACCGCCGCTGTAAGGTACTCAGGCTCACGCGCCCTCCCCATTTCTCTCATCGGGCACTGCGCCGCCAGACGGGGATGGCCACCTTCTTTTTTGGTCGCCCCGTTCCGCGGCGCGGTGACCCGGCGCGTCCTTCAGCAATCCCTCCAGTTCGCGGACCCGCTCAATCACCTCGCTGATCGAGTGCAAACTCTTGGACGACAGGCCGGCCGCTCGTAGTGCGACGTTCTGTACGCCTGCGTCCTTGAGCGCGACAAGCAGCCCCAAATCCGCGTCGACGTCCGCTGCCACCTGGTCATCGAAAAAATACGCCGCAGGCACTCCGAAAAAATCCGCGATCCCTTGCAGATGCCGCATGGTGGGATTGTCCCGCTGGCCTTTGCGCAGCAGCCAGACGTAGCTGCCGGAGATCGGCACTCCACTTGCCGTGATGGCCTGGGCTACTTCCTCTGTGCTGTACGGCCCGTGCCCAGGCGGGATGACTGTCCGGAACAAGTGCTCCAACTTGTTGGCCAGGGTGCGCCCCGCCGGACTGCCGTCGCTGTCCATAGCCATCTCCGTTCTGGCGTTTGAGCTGCACTTTGGTGCGATGGGCAACTGTGGAGACAAACCCGCCAGTTGACAGCGCGCAGGTGCCAACCGTAGCGTCCTGCACCGCCAGCGCTCAACTGATGTAAGGGAAGCCGCCTTCAAGGCTCATCGCGAGTCGAAGGGGCTCGACGCGTGACCATCACCCACCCCGCGTCGAAGTGGTGCCGAGGCCGTCGCTTCGTCACCGAAGCAGGCCGGGCGCCGGAGCCCCGAGGCACTCGGCCAGACCCGCTGTGCCACCGCCGGTGACCACAACTTGGCGCGTACGATGCGCTGGTGGATCACCTGCTCTCATTACGGGACGAGGTCCGCGCCAGCGGCATGATCGGCCACCTCAGAAGGTGAGTCGCGAGATGGCGACGGCTGCATGTCGCAGCCCGCGCTGATTGGCATTCGCCCCGCGGGCATGGCCGGGGCCGCCGCTGAGGCGCTACTGGTACTCGGCGATGGCGGTGCTCTGCAAGCGGTGACGGCCGATACGGAAGGGGCAGCCGCCACGGTGCTCGGGCACATCGCCGCCCACCACTCCCGGACTCTCCCGTCTTCCGACGGCATACAGCCCACAGCTTTCGGGTCCTGTGCGCAGTGATTCCAGGCCGCCGTCGGTGACACCAGCGGAGCCGTCCATCTGTGGTTCTCGACCGCATACGCGCCCACGCCGCGAAGCTCCCGCCTGCACACCGTTCCGATCACGGCCCTCACCTGCCTGCGGCTGCCCGGCGAAGGCCCGACCTTGGTCATCAGCGCCGCCTTCGACGGGTCCATCCGGATGTGGGAGACCACTCAGGAACCGATGGAGAACCCCGCCGGCCCCCGTCCCGCTCTCGTCACCACGCTGGCTGCCGCCAGCACGCCCGCCAGCCCGATCCTCGCCGCTGCGTGGAACGACGCAAAGGTGCACGTCGGGCACCTGCTCAGCGGAGAAGCCCATCCCTTGCCCCTGCTGTACCGGTGCAGCAGCCTCTCCCTGACGCCGAATGGTCAGTTGGCCATCGGAGGCCCCGGCGGTCTGTACGCCCTGCGGCTTCCACTCGACCGTCTTTGAGACTGATGCCACGGCGCCTCGCCGCCCCAGGCGGCGAGGCCGCCGACATCAGCAGGCATGGCTCTCCACCGCCCCGGGGAACCGGCCGATTCTTCAGAGGACCGAACTGTAGGTCCGAGTGGCAGCTGTCGGGGTCGCCGACGCTCCTGTACAAGTGGGGGTTCTCTCGGCTTTCTGAGACGGCGAAATCTCCGCCTGGTAGCTCAAAATCATCCTCAGCGAGACTTCCATGCGGCGCCTTGTGCGAGCCGGGCCGGATTCGCCGGGTGCCCTTCTGGCTCTCTTGCTGGTCGGGCTTGAGGTGGTCGCCCAAGGCGTTGTACTTCGGCCAGTCAATGGCTCGGGTCGTGCCGTCTGCCTTCAATTCCAGTTGCCCGGAGGGCGAGCCGATCGTAGTGACCGACCAGGTTATGCTCAGTCAATCCCTTGGGCCAGGCCCCTTCGGTCCCGAAGGAGAAGTATCGGTCGCCCCCTGTCGACATCGCGGACGGCACCAGGCCCCCGCCTTGTAGACCGGCAGACACCCACTTTCGGGGCTCCTCGCACAATGGACACGTGAGTGAGCACATCAACGACCCCAAGCAGGTCCCGCCCTGGCGGCCCGAACACAGACCCGAGCCGCGGGAGTGGTGCCGGCCGCCCGGCGACCAGCCGGTCCTGTACGTCTACGACGGCGGCGCCAGGACGTACGTGCCGGTGATGGCGCGCCCGGACCACGCCGACGGTCGCACCGAGTACCAGGGCGGCCGTGACCGGGGCGCCGGGCACCGAGCGTGCTGGTGGCTCCAGCCGGACCTGCGCGTCGCCAAGGCGTGCAGGCAGACCGATTCGGTGCAGGAACTGCTTAACACCGCGGAGACAGCCGTATGACGACCACCACCTCGACCACGCCGGCCGCGCGCGCCGTGACCGACATATTCCAGCCCCGCAACGTCCTCGTGGTGGGCATGTCGGGCATCGGCCTGGCGGCCGCAGGAGACTGGACCGGCCTGCCGTGGGGCCTGCTCGGCGCACTGTGCGCCGGACTCGTCCCGGCCGGGTACATCGAGTGGCAGCGTAAGCGCGGCACCTGGGGTGACCGGCACGTCGTCGACCGTACGAAACGCGGCCCCATCTTCCTGGTGATCCTGGCGTCCGTCGGACTCGGGGTGCTCGTCATGGTCCTCGGCCGCGCCCCGACCGGCATCCTCGTCGCCATGCTCGCCCTGTGGGCCATGACCGTCGTCCTCCTGGCCGTCAACACGGTCTGGAAGATCTCCGTGGACTCCGCCGTCGCCTCCGCCGTCCCCGCCCTGCTCGCCGTCGTGCACTCGCCCTGGTGGCTGCTGGCCTACCTGCTCACCATCGCGGTGTGCTGGTCCCGGGTCGCGCTGACCTACCACACCATCGCCCAGACCGTGGCCGGCGCATCCTGCGGCGCGATGACCGCCGCGGCATTCCTCCTGATCTGATCCAAAAGACGACGAGGCCCCGGACCTCCTGGTCCGGGGCTCCGTGACGTACAGATCCTGCTCTCGAGGAAGACGTACGAGGTACGGCGGGCCCGGGCCGGCGGCGGCCGGACGCCGGTGGCGGACTGTCCCGGCCCGCCGACACCGCGGCGCGCGCCTCTCCCCCGCCGCCCGGCCCGGGTCAGCGGGCGCGGCGGATGCTGGACGGTGGGGCGCCGTACCGCCCGTGCGAGCCCTGGTGGCCGCGGAGCACCGGCGATCGCACCACGGCCCGTGTGCATACTTCCGCAATCGCTTCGCCCGGAGGCTGGGCGGGCGCCTCATACCGTGGTGGGCTGGACAGTACGGCACGCCGGGGAGGGGCGCCGGGTGGACAGCGTGCAGGAGCTGCGTGCGGTGATGAGGGCGCACGCCGAGTTCGACCCGCTCACCGGGCACACCTGTCTTGCCGCACACCGCAACCACCGATGGCCGACCGTTGCTCCGTACATACAGCTCGCCGTAGAAGTGGTTGTCGAGCCTGATCTCGAACCCCGGCTCGCCATGCGTGATCGGTTCCAGACGGATCTGGGGATGCCTTTCACATTCCTCATCGAACTGGCTGCTGAGGTGGCACAACACCTCGGTGCCGGTCTCGTCGAGGTGACGCTGGCTGGTCTCCAGGGCCGACAGCAGAGCCAGGACATCACCGTGGCCGACCAGTCGCTGCCCGAACGTATCCATGTTCACCGATCGGCCTTGGCATCCCACCGGCCAGGGCCCGCCCTCAGGGGAAGTCTATGACCGGGGGCAGCGCGTCATCGGCGGACTGACCACAGGGCCCCTCGACGCTTCGTACAGGAGGGCAGCGCATCGATGACTGCCTGCCACTGGTACGCGACGACATCGCCGTGGTGGGCCAGGGCATCGACGCGGGCGCGAAGACGGCAGACGTCGCTCATGCCGACCGCGGCACCTGACGGCTGGGCGCTGCTGCCGCCGGCTGCGGTCACAAACCGGCATCGGCGCTCTCTGTCCTCCTCTTCGCCGGTGGTAAGGGGGAACGAACCCGTTAGGGGCCGACAGTCAGCTGCTGGTCTCTGATCTGCTGGGACGACTGCGCCTTTCCCTCAGAAACAGGGCGACGCACAGGTCCGCTGACCTGGTTGACCGGCGTTCGTCCCACGGGCTTGGTCGGGTTCGGCGCTGACGCGCTACCGGTATTCGGCGATGACGGCGCTTTGCGAGCGGTGACAGTCGATACGGAAGGGGCGGCCGCCACGGCGCTCGGGTGCAACGTCGCCCACCACGCCCCGGGCCTCCTGCCTTTCGACTGCATACAGCCCATGGCTGTCGGCTCCTGTGGGCAGTCCTCTCTCACGCCACCATCGGTGACACCAGCGAGCCGTCCGCCTGCGGTCCCTGACCGCATACGCGCCCACGCCGCGAAACTACGGCCTTCACACCGTTCCGATCACTGCGGTCACCTGTCTGCGGCTGCCCGACGCCGGCCCGACCTTGGTCATCAGCGCTGCCTTCGACAGGTCCATCCGGACGCGGGAGACCACCAGGAGCCGATGGACCAACCCGCACGGACAGACCATCCGACCTGAACCACAGCGACAGGCAGCGGGAGTGCCCCCGACCCAAGCCAAACGCCGGGGCCACTTCAATACGTCCGAATCGAATTCCAGCGGTACCGCCAAAGGCCGACGCGCAGGGGCCACTGAACAGAGCCACAAACATGCAAGGGAAGGGGGAAAGTTTCGCACTCGCCCGGCCCGACTGTTGGGTGACAGTTTCGGCGGTTACGCTCAAACGGCGTGGCGGGTCTTGCGGCGGCGTACTGCGAGGGCGGTGCCGCCGCCGGCGGCAATCAGCGCGACGGCCACACCGGCGATCGTCGGCGTGTTGTCGCTCGTGCCGGTCTCGGCGAGGTCGGGTCCCTTGGCCTCAGTCGAGGGTGCGCTGTTGGTCTTCATGGTCTTGTCGATCCAGCCGCCATAGGCGGGCGCGCTGGTGTAGAGGCCGGGGCCCTGCGAGCAGGGCACCCCTGGGGCGCCGGGCCCCGAGGTGACGCCGATCAGCTCCCAGCGGCCGTTCCGGCCTCTTTGGATCTGCGGTCCGCCGGAGTCCCCGAAGCACGCCATGGCCTGGGGCACGGTGGTGATCGTGCACAGCCGGGTCCGGTCCGCGTAACCGGGCGCGCACTCGGACTCGGCGCCCCTGCGGGTGTTCAGCTCCTGCAGCCGGTCCGGGAACGTGAACGCGGTGTCGACGGTGGTACCGAATCCCAGGAGCCGAGTCGGTGTGCCGGGCGGCCCTGCCTGCTCGGCGATCTCGATGGGCTGCTGGGCGACCGGGCGGTCCAGGCGTATCAGCGCGATGTCGTTGTGGTTGGCGGTCTTGTCGTCGCCGTTCACATAGCCGGGGTGGACAAAGGCCCGGTCAATCTTGCGGACGGTGCCGCCGGACTTGCGGTGGCCGCTGCCGACACGCACGATGCCGTCCAGCTTGAGGCCCTCGGCCTTCACGCAGTGTGCCGCCGTCAGCACCCACTGCCGATCGATCAGCGAGGCCCCGCAGTTCGCGTCGTGCACACCGGCCTTCGGGGCCGACTCCGGTATGGACGCCATGAACGGGTAGCTCTCGGCGGAGTCCGACCCGTTGACGATGGCTCCGGCGCTGCCGGTCATAACGGTGGCGCAGACCACAGCGGCGAGAGCGCCGACGGCAACGGTGCGGGCGGTACGGCGGCGCGACGGCTTCGAGCTGAACACAGAGGATTTTCCTTTTTGCTTGGTGGATCCGTATGCAGTCAGCCTCGTCGCCTGAGGGCTGTCGGACCATCCGGGCAACGGGACGGTCGATGGTGTCGCCAGCCCCCCTCTGTGCCGGGGAAAACGCGAAGGCCTCAGACTGCACCTCGCAGCGCACGGCGGTGGCCCGACACCGCAGCCAGGTTCACCTGATCACTTTCCGTCAATAGCCGTCTCGAAAGGTGACGGAAAGCTCGTCGACGGTCAGGTCCTCGCGCATCGAAGAGCGGGCGGCTGCGGCGGTCTGCTCTCAGGCGCGTCCGTACCCGCTTTGACCTGGCTCAAGATCAGGTGCCAGACGTGCCCGCAGAGTCCGCGATTGCGGTTGCGAGGTCGGCTGGCTGTGCCAGGAACGGCGAGTGCGAGAGCGAGTTCGGGGATTGTGGTCGGCGCATTGGAGACGGTGCCGATCTCGCGTATGAAGCGACGTTGCAGGGCTGCCGGGATCACGTTGACCTTCGTGCAGACCACGTAGGCGTGCGGCACCATGCCGTACCGGTCGGCCGTCACGGTGAAGGCTTCGGCGGGTAGGCCCAGCGGACTGACGGTGCCCAGGAGGCTGATCGCCGCTGACGCAGTGGAAGGTCTCGCGGATGGCCGGGTGGTCCTCAGAAGGCGGAGCACCGGTTCGTTCTGATTCTCAGGGATCGAGCTGTAGGCCCCGGGCACGGACGTGACGCTACGGCTGGCGAGTTGTCCGACCACGCGGCTCCAGCACCAGCTCCCGTGCCAGAAGCCGGCAACGAGGACCACTTCGCGCTTCGTTGACTTTCTTGCCACCGGCCATACGAGCGGCGCCCCGTCGGCAACGCGAAGGACCGAATGCGTCCGGGCACATGGAGCGGCGACTCCCAGCCGCCGCGCGGACCGCAGTGAGGCACTGATCGTGGAGCTCTGCCAGGTCGAGTCGTCCTTCGCTCGCTGCCCAGAGTTCGGTCTGCCGGCGCAGCCGATTGTCGATATAGCGGGCGTGCAGCGATGGGGGGGGCGAAGATCAGGCGAGACAGCTCCAGCACCCGTTCCGGGATGCGGCTTCGCGGCACCGGCTCCGTGCGCGGAAGGCCGGGAGGATCGGCGGGGTTGCCCAGCCGCTCAGTACGGCAGTGTCGACGACCCGCATGATCCACGACCAGCTCACCTGCAACGATCGGCCTCAACAACCATCTGTCAGCGCAGAGCGACCGTCGCGCCCGTTCGTTCAGTGGCGATCCTGATGGCGAAGCCCGCCAGCGCGGTGCCCATCGCATAACGGTGCAGGCGCTGCCAGAGCGGGTGCCGGGCGAAGAACCCGGCGACGGAGCCGGCCGTCACAATGAAGAACGCATTGCCCGCGACCCCCACCGCGATCTGGGTCAGCCCCAGAAGGATTCCCTGCAGGCCGACATGACCGCGCTCCGGGTCGACGAACTGCGGCAGCAGCGAGATGTAGAGGATGGCCACCTTGGGATTGAGCAGGCAGGTCAGCAATCCCATCAGGAAGAGCTTGCGGGGGCCGTCCTGCGCCAACTCTCGGGGCTCAACCGGGGACCGGCCGCCCGGCCGGACGGCCTTCCAGGCCAGCCAGAGCAGGTAACCCGCACCGGCCAGCTTGATCACCAGATAGATCTGCGGCACCAGCGCGAAGACGGTGGCGATACCGGCGGACACCGCGAAGAGGTAGACCAGGAAGCCGAGGGCGACCCCGGCCAGCGAGATCAGACCCGCCCGGCGGCCCTGGGCGATCGAGCGGGATACCAGGTAGATCATGTTCGGGCCCGGAGTCAGCACCATGCCGAGCTCCACCACCGCGATCCCTGCTATTGCTCCCAGCCCGATCACAGCAATCCCCCCCGTACGCACGTTCGCCTGCCCGCAACCTAGCAGTCCATCCGGTTGCGGCACCTCCACCGAAGCGCAGACCGCCGACCCGGAAGACACCACCAGCGCCTTGTTCCACGGGCCCTCGGCCACCGCCCCGTGCCGGACCACTTCGTCGGGCCTGGCCCTTCTCTGTGAAGGCGTCGACATAGCTCGGGACGTTGTCGACCTTGTTCAGGCGTAGCGGGGAGCGGCAGCCGCTCTGCTGACCGGCGTACTTGGCGTCGACGGCTGCGCCGGGCTGGTAGGCGCGGCGGACATCGACTTCGGATTTGGAACCACTTGTGCAGCATTCGAGGTTCTGGAGAGATTAATCCAGGGCCATGTCGGTTCCGGTCACGCTAGTAGAGTACGCGCGGGCTCCCATCGATAGCGTCGGGTCGCCATTGTCCTATTGCAGCAGGTGGACGGTTTCGCAAGCGAGAGCGGGCAGTGTGCATCGATGGTTTCGGGCAGCGTTTAGCGATTGGGTCGTTTGAGAATAGGTGTTGATGAGCTGTCGGCCGGGCCAGCTCGTACTCGGCGGCGCCCCAATGCGAATGTGCGGTCGGTTCCGCTACTGGATATGGCAACAGGCCCGGCGCTCGCTACCACCCCCGAGCTCCAGACCGCTCTGGTTCAGCCCAGCGCGGTCATCAGGGCGGTGACATAGGCGTCCAGCCGCTCCTCCACAACTCGCGTCGTCAGCTCGGCCCTTCCTGCCTCCCGCCATGGCTGCGCCACCTGCTGCACTTCTTCTGAGCACGCCAGTCCGTCCCGCACCTGCCAGTACAACCGCTCGCTCGCGGCCGTGGCCAGCTGGCCGCCGGCCTCCTCGTACGCCTCAGAGAACCGCAGGCCCCATGCCGGGCCGTGCAACAGCGCGAGGGTGGTCGAGCAGTGCGCCACATCGAGATCTGCCGGGCCCCAGGAGGTCGCCGCCCAGTCGACGACCCCCGTGATCCGGGCACCCTCCGGTCTTGACGACGGCACGTCGAACAGTACGTTGCCGGGCTGGAAATCCCGGTGCAGGAACCGCCCTTCATAAGGCGGCGCCGGCTTGCGAATCATGTTGATCGCCGCGGCCCATGCCGCCGCGTTGGCGCCCTTCGGAACCACGACGGTGTCGGCGGTCGTCAGCGCCTCATACTCCCGGGGCCGTTCGGTGGGTCGCAACGCGTGGATCGCCACGAGTTGCTGGGCCAGCAGGTGAATACGTGTCTCCAGCCCCTCATCATCGAGGGCTGTCCGGCCCGCCAGATGCGTCATCAGGAGCGACGGATACTCGCACTGCGCGGCGGTCGGATCCACCGCGACCAGTTCGGGAGCCGACACGTCGGTCCCCGCGAGCTGGGTCAGGGCGCCGGCCTCCCGGTTCAGCGAGTCCTCGGCGCGCTCCACGTAGAACGGGTCGACGAAGGTCCGCAGCACCAAGTCACGGGTACCTCCGTCCCGCGCGCCGATGGTCAGCCGCCGCATTTCGGCAGTGATGCCGCCGTGCAGCGCCTCTGTTTTGAGGATCCGCTCGCCGGCCCCCAGGTGCCGGCTCACCCAGGCCAGGGTCAACGGTCGGAGAGTCGCCGCCTCGTCATGGTTGATCACCGTGCCACCTCATCATCCGGACGCCGGCACCCGCAAAGGCTTTTGTTGGAGACGATGGCAACGATGGTCACTGAAGCAGGTGATTTCATGAGCTCTAGTGGAGGGGCGAGGGCGGTTGTCACCGCGCCAAGGTCACGGAGCAGGCCGAGGACGAAGTTGGCGAGGCCGAGCAATGGGGGGCGACGACGGCGTCGGTCCATGCGGGAAGCGGCAGCTGAGTCGGAGGCAGTGGGTGAAGATCGCGCCGAAGTCGCGTACGTATCCGCGAGTGGCACCCGGTTCGGGTGCGCATCATCCCCGGCCGTGAGGCGGGGCGGGCGCGCGGCGTGTGGGTGTCGTGAAAGACCGCAGTGGGCTTCTCGCGCAGAAAGGGTCGCCGAGGCGCAGGGTCTGGCGATCTTCGTGGTCCAGCGGGCCCCCGACCGGGCAGCCGTAGAGCTGGACGAGCAGTGACGGCAGGCTCGGTGACGGTTGGCGGCGCGTACCGGTCGACGGGGGGCTCCTGCCATTGGGGTCGATCACTGACCGGAGACTCGCAGGTCGAAGTTCTGCCCCTCCTCAAGGAGCAGGAGTAGCCGCAGGCAGTCCCCGTCTTGGTGCACGCCGAGCGACGAGTGGCCGCACCGAGCGGTCGCCACGAATGCCCGCCGGCCAGGACACCGCACTCCTGGCAGTCTGTCCTGTTCCCGTCACAGCTCAGGCGCGGCCAGCTACGAGGCCGGCCTCTCTCAGGTAAGGGTTTTCAGTGCTCTGCGGAGGGCGTAGGCCGCGATTGCGGCCAGCGGGACGGCAGTGATTGCCACGAGAAGCCACTGCTGGGCGTAGTGCGTGGCCATGGTGGGGGTCCTGCTGAAAGAGATCATCGGCTTCCATGTGTAGTAGGCCAAAACCATGATCACCTGGGAGAGCGTCGCCCGGGCCACGGCATGTACGGCGCTGGGGGCGGTGACACCGAGTACGAAGACGATCACTGCGTACGGAAGATAGCCGGAAGCCAGACGGGAAGCGGCATCGATGGTCTTCCCGTCCCCGTCGCCGACGATGGCGATGTAGGCGGACAGGGCACCTGCGACGGCGCCGATGGCGGCGGTGGTGACGGTCCGGAGCAGCCCCTTCGGGAGCGGGGAGCCGGACCGGACGAGAGGGGGCACGGGGGTGGGGGTATCGGCGGGGCGAGCGCTTGGGAGATGTGTGGGATTGGAGGCCATAAGGAAAGTTCAGGCCGGGAATGTGCGCGCACGATGCCCCTTGGATGACCGATTGGCTACAAAGGTGTAGCCATCCGATCACCGTAAGTGCACCTTTGGGAAGTGCTCGACCTTGGCGTTGAGCTGCGCTGAACACCTCCCCCTGGGGCAGCTCTTGCCGTCGGCTTTTTCTCGGGCGGGGCGGCACCCAGTACGACTGCGGCCGCGTGAAAGGCGTCAGCAGCGTTGCTGGGTTTCAGCGACACGTAGAGCCGTGTGACCGCTGACTACAGCGTCAAACTGCCCCCTGTCATCCGGTCAAGGTGTTTGACAGCGAAGCCAGCCCTTTCGGTTTCTATGACGGTGAACCTGGCCGTGCGATGTGTGAGCACGCCGGGGCCGCCGGAGGCTGGGTCCTCCGCCGCCGAAGTCAACCGTCGAAGGGGGCACCGGAGGCACGGCGTACGGTGCTGTCGGCGAGCTGGGCCGGGTCAGTCTGCGAGTCGGGCGAGGGCCAGCGTGTGCGCGTGGTCGAGCGAGTCAGCAGCGGCGCAAGGGATGTCCGGCTGCACGCCGGTGCCCTCCCAGTTCGTGCCGGAGACAGGGTTGATGGCGCGGCCAACGGGGACGGTGGCTTCCAGGTGTGGGTGCACGGTCCAGCCCTGGCATGGATGTGCGCCGCCGCGGGTACTCTCGCCGACGATTGCCGCGCGGCCGAGCTGCTGGAGGTTGTAGGCCAGCTCCTCGGCGGCAGAGAAGGTGATGTTGCTGGACAGCACGTACAGCGGCTTGCTGCCGCCGAAGCGCGTGCCGGGAACGTGCGGCAGGCTCCAGGACTGCTCGCTTTGCCGACCGCCGTGCCAGTACATGGTGTTGAGGTGGGTGCGCTCGTCGAGTAGGTAACTGCAGACGAAGGCGACCGTGTCCGGGTCGCCGCCCCGGTTGGCGCGAAGGTCCACGATCAGCGCCTGGGCGCGGGAGGCCAGAGTGAGCGCGGCGGTCAGCGGTTCGGCGGCCCACTCCAGCGGAAACAGCATCGGTGCCAGCTCCACCACGGCGACCCCTCCGCCGAGCAACTCCACCCGGGGTACACCGCCCAGCGAGGTGTCGAAGTCGCGGCGCATGGAGTCCCGGGTGGCCGCCCCCTGCTTCGGGGAGAGCGGGTCGGTGTGGTGCTTCAGTCTCAGGTGTCGGTCGCCGTTGACGGACTGCAGGTCTGCGGTGACCAGACGAGCGAGCTCCTCGGCGTCGTCGACGTGATAGGCCCCCTCGGCGAGACGTCGTTGCAGCAAGTCGGTGAGCTGTTCGGCTATCTCGGGGAAAACGTAGTGCTCGGTCAGTAGCCGGGCCATCTCGTCTATGACAGGGACAGGCGGAAGCTTCGTCAGAGTGGTCATGGCAGGGAGTAGAGCACTACCCTTGCGAAAGCGTCAAAGAGTTTAGACACTTTCGGTATGCGCGATCAGCCTTCCTACCTGCCGCCTCCTGATGACGTCCTGGAGCTCGGTGCGCCTGAGCAGTTCGCGGCGCTCTCTCACCCGTTGCGTCAGCGGTTGCTCTTCGTCCTGGGCCACCGGCCTGCCACCATCAACCAGCTTGCCGCGCAGCTCGACGCGAAGAAGGGCAATGTGGCCCACCACCTCAAAGTGCTCCGCGAAGCCGGGCTGGTCCATGTCGCCGAGACCCGCCAGGTCCGCGGCGGCACCGAGCAGTACCACCAACGCACGGCCCGCCACATGGTCGTCGCCGACCCCCAAGCGGCAGGCACCGCCGCGATGCTCGCCGCGGTCGCCCAGGAGCTGGACCTCTCCCCCGCCGAGACCCACCTGACACTGCGCCACCTGCGCCTCAGCCCTGCCAAGGCAAGAGAACTCGGCGAGGTACTCACCAAACTGGTCGACGAGGCCGAGGAGAGTGCGGAGGACCAGCCGGTGCACGGCGTGTTGGTGACGCTCTATCAGCAGGCTCTGCCGGCCAACGCCACCGGTTCCGCCTAGCAGCACCAACCCGCGCGACAGCGCACTCAGCTCACTCGAGATGAGCCGCACCCATGGGCACCCGGCCCAGCCGCCTAAGATCAACGCGCTGCACGCGACCATCTTCGTTGCCGCCCGCGCTGCCGCCGCAGGAGTCCCCCAGGACCTCTGGCTGGACTTCGCACGGGTCGGCCACATCCAGCGGGCCCGTTGATGTCGTCGACACGGAACGCGACCGCGCCGTTACGGGTTTCGCTGTCGTCGGCGCCGAAGCGGCCTCCCTGCCAGGACCTGCTGTTGACGGCGAGGAGTTGGTACTGGCCGTCCTATCGCGGAAAGCGGGCCTGCCGGTGTCTCCTTTGCGGAGGCCACCGCCGGACTTGCCGGTCAGGCCGATGCGGCCGCTTGCGACCGCGTCCACGGTGAAGGCGCCGTGGTGCAGCCGCTCGGGGGCGTAGACAGATTCCAGTACGCCGCGGGATTCGCCGTTGGTGGCGTCCGGCGGGACCACGTTGAAGTCCCCGCCGAACACCGCGCGGTATCCGTGGGCTGCTCGACGATGTGCAGCAGTTCGCTCGCCTGGGCGCTGCGGTAACTTTCGTCCGCGTCATCGTACGCGGGTCCGCCCGCATTGAAATGGGCGGTGCAGAACAGCAGCGCGCGGCTCGGAAGCGCGGCGCACAGGGCGGTTCGCTGTTCCGTCTTGCCACCCCGCACCTTGGTGTCCGGTGAGGTCAGGTCGTACCGCTGGAACCAGGCGTTCTCATGAGGCGGACGGCTCACAGGTCAAACGCAGCTGATGGGGCCGCCGGGAGCCGGCTGATACAGGTTCCACACGATGATGGCCTCGGCGAGCAGCGGCAGCAGGCCAGGAGTACGGAGGCAAGCGCGAGACCGCCGCGCCAGCCCTTCAGCGGTGTGGTGTCGTGTCGTTCTCCTCGCAGGACCAACAGGACGAGGAGGACGAAGGCGCCCAGGCCGCATGCCAGTGCCCCGTAGGCGGAGGCGTACATCTGCCAGGTCAGCGGCAGGTCCCCGCAGTGGGCCCATTCGGCCTTCCAGTGGGCTTTCTCCGCCGCGTCATGGGCGACGATCCCCACGATGCCGAGGATGACCAGGGCCGGCACCCACAAGGCGGTACGGGCTGGGCGGGCGACGGCGGGGAGCGTTGTCGTGTGGGGTGTCGGCTCGCTCATCAGTACCAATCCGGGTGGGGCCGGACGATCCGTACGTTCTGCCGGCCTTCGGCCTTTTCCGTGTCGGGCAGGCGTCCGTCGAGGCTGACGTTGCGGTACGGGTCACTGTGCTGGGTGTACTTGATCTCGCCGTCCGGCATCACGCCGGTGACGATGGCCGCGTGGTGGGTGTTCCCCTTGCCGATCGCGTCGTTGTCGCCGGACTGCTCGTAGTAGATGATGTCGCCGGGACGTACGTGCTCGCGGCTGACTTCCTCGCCACCGGGATCGAGCATGAAATTCTGCTGGTTCTCCGCACCCGCCCAGGTTTTGGAGAAACCCAGGGGCCGGTCGACGTCACGGAAACCGGGCAGGTCGATCCCGGTCGGGATGCCCTTCATCCACGTGTCGTCGGCCCGGGTGCCCCAGATGGACTCCTTCTCCTTCATCCCCGCGTGCGCGAGGGATTCGGAGACGAAGTTGGTGCAGTTGTTGCCGAAGTCGACATCGTCTTCCTGGTCCCAGTTCTGCAGCGCGTACTCGACCATCTTGACGCGGTCGAATTTGCCGTCGGTGCCGCGCATCTCCTGCTTGGTGCTCTCCGGCAGTCCGTCCAGTTTCGACAGGGCGACCGGGTCGGCCAGCATCAGCTCGTGCCGCTACTTCTCGCTGAGGCCGTTCCACCACATACGCTGGGTCATCGGCCCTGCGTCGGCCGGTATCTCGGCACTGAGGATCTCCATCTCCGCCTGGGACGCCTTGTTCTGCACCTTGAGCGCTTCGTCCGGGCCGGCGACGTCGACCTTGTCCGTCAGCATGGCGATCTTGGCGGCGGCCGTGTTGTCGGCCTCGTCGTCCTGCGCGGAGTAACTGCCCGCGCTGTCCTGCAGCCGCTCGCCCAGCTCCCCCATCTTCTTCGCCAGGCCCACCATGTGCTCCTCCCATGTCACGGCACAGGAATAGAGGCGTTCGGCGCACTCCCAGCCCCACACAGAGTGCGTCGCACCAGTTTCCTGGCTGCCCTCCAGAGAGTTGTTCAGCTTGCGGGCCACCTCGCGGGACAGCGCGCTCATGTCGCTGCCCGTCCCCCGTACGGCATGGCTGTTGATGTTGATGTCACCCATGGGTGCTCCCCCATCGATCGCTATCCGATCATCGTACGGGAGCGCTCTTGGGGGGGGAAAGCAGCAGGTCAGGCCTACATCGCCCGCCAGGGCGCCGACCTGACCTGCCTACTGCACCTGCCTCCCGCACCTGCCTCCTGAGCGGCACCGACGCCGCATGGTGAGGCACCGCGGCCGGCTGTTCGGCTCAGCGGGCGGTGGGCGCACCCGTCGGCTGCGGCCTGCGGCTCTGCGGGTCGTTCGGTTCCGGAGCCGTCGACGGCTGCGGTTCCGGGGCGGGGGCCGATGGCTCCGTCTCCGTCGGCACGAGGTTCTGTTCCCGGGCCATTTCCTTGGCCACACGTGGAGCGGTCCAGAGGGTCGGCAGCATGATGAAGCCGACGGGTACGGCCGTCACGACGATGAATGACTGCAGTGCGGTGATGCCGCCGTCACCGACGAGGATGAGCACGGCCGCCGCGGCCCCCATGAGCAGGGCCCAGAAGGCGCGTACCGCACGTGTGGGTTCGCCGGACTTCGTTCCGGCGGCGGCGATGCTGTACGACATCGAGTCGGTGGTGGTCACCACGAACGTGATGGTCAGCAGGAGCAGCGCGACCGCGACAACGGCACCCATCGGGAGCTGTTCGGCCATGGAGATGACCGCCGCGTCCATGCCGACGGCCTTGAGCGGGCCCGAGACGGTTCCCGGGCTCTGCTGTTCGAGGAAGATGCCGGTGCCGCCGAAGACGGTGAACCAGAACATGGTGGCCAGCGGCGGGATGACCGCGGTGGAGACGACGAGGTCGCGCACCGTACGGCCCTTGGAAATGCGTGCCACGAAGATCGACATCAGGGGTCCGTAGCCGAGGAACCAGCCGAAGAAGAAGACCGTCCAGGAACCGAGCCACGCGTGGTCGCCCCGGTTGAGGGCCAGCGGCACGAAGTCCGCCGCGTAGCGTCCGAGTCCGCCGAGGAAGGAGTCGAGCACGAAGCCGAGGGAGCCGAGCACGAGGAAGACGGCCATCAGGGCGACGGCGAGCCAGATGTTGGCCCGGCTGAAGAACTGGATGCCACGGTCGATGCCACTGGCGACGGACAGGACGGCGACGACGGTCAGCAGCACGATGACGCCGAGCTGTACGGGGTATCCGCCGGAGATGCCGAACACCTCGGAGAGGCCGTAGGAGACCTGGAGCCCGAGGAAGCCGATCGGGCCGACGGTGCCGGCCACCACGGCGATGACGCAGACGATGTCGACGGCGGCGCCCAGCCGGGAATGCCGGATGCGCTCACCGAGCAACGGGTACAGCAGCGTCCTCGGGCGCAGCGGCAGGCCGCGCTCCTGGCCCCGGATCATCACGATCGAGGCGAGGGTCCCGAGGACGGCCCAGGCGAGGAAGCCCCAGTGCGCGAAGCTCTGGGCGAGCGCCGCATCGGCCGCCTGCCGGGTGCCGCTCTTGACGCCCTCGTAGAAGGGAGGCGTCTGGACGTAGTGCTGTACGGGCTCGCCCGCCGCGAAGAAGACTCCGCCGCCCGCGAGCAGCGTCGACATGATCATCGCGACCCACTGGAACCTGCCGTACTCCGGACGCGCCCCGGCGCCGCCCAGCCGCACCTTCCCGTACCGGGAGAATCCCAGCCACATCGCAACGCCGAACGTTGCGAGCAGCAGCACCTGCCACAGCGGACCGAACCAGCGCGCGACGAAGGTGAAGATGGCGTTCACGACATCGCCCGTGGCCGTGGGCGCGATCAGCGCGGCCAGGACGAACGCGGTGAGCAGCCCGCCGCTGACGGCGAGGACCGGTATGTCGGTGCGTCTGCGATCTCCGGAGGGCGGCGTGGCCGCCGTAGGGCACTCGTCGTCACTGTCGGTGGTCGGCTCCGTCCGGGCGGGGGCAGCCGCACTGGTGGCGGTGCGGGTGTGAGGAATCGGCATGAGGTTCCTTGCTGGCTTACGGGGTCATTCGCACACGGGGGCATGACGCACCGCAAGGACGCACGCGCTCACGAGACGCAGGACCGCTCGATGCGCGGGTCGGGAGGGAAGGCTGCTATCCATGGGGCGATGCGGTCAAATCCGGGACAGTCTTCCCAAACCCGTCGACGCGTCTTGCACGTGTCTTGGACGTGTCTCGGACGTGCCTTGGACATGTGGTTTTGGCGCCTGACGGGGCGGTTGATCGGTGAGGAGCGGCCCTGCGGCCGTACGGCATGCAGGACCGTTCGGTACAGGCCCGTTCACCAGAGGACGTCTGTCCGAACGTCCGTCGGCGGAGCGCCGCGAACGCCCGCTCGCACCGCCCTACCGGTTCACATGTCGAGCCGGGCCGCCAGGCCGTCGAGGACCCGGTCGAGTCCGTACGAGAAGGCGTCGTCGCGGATCTGCTGCGGGTGCACGTCCGGCTGGGCGGAGGCCCCGTCCCGCAGCCGCGGGTGATGTTGCGAGGCCTTGTCGAAGGCCGGCCGCAGGTCCGCCACCCACTCCCGCTCGGTCTTGCCGCTGCGGGCGATCAAGGAGAGGTAGGCGGCCTCGGAGGTCGCGATCCCGATGACGTAGGCGGTGAGCGTCCCCACGGCCTGGTCCTTCTCGTCCGCAGGGAAACCCGCCGCCTCGAACTGGGCGAGCAGCCCCGATGACATCCGCATGGCGTTCGGGCCGATGTGGACGAGGCCGACCTGGCCGAGCTCGGGGGCGATCCAGGGGTGGCGCAAGGTCATCGCCCGCAAGTCGGCGGCGATGCGGGTGACGGCCGCGCGCCACTGGGGCCGGTCGGCGGTGAGCGGTAGATCGAGCTCCCCGTAGATGTCGTCCACGACCAGTTGGATCAGCTCGTCCCGGTTGGCCACGTGCCGGTAGAGGGACGTGGCCGCGGCGTTCAGGCGGCTGCCGAGCTTGCGCATGCTGAGCGCCTCGGTGCCCTCCTGGTCCAGCAGCTCGATGGCCGCGGCCACGATCTGCTCGCGGGTCAGCTGCTCCCGCTGTGGGCGGCGCGGCCGGGCCCACACCGAGGCGGTCGGGTTCTCGTCGGCGGCTGGCATACGGCCCTCGTCTTTCTGCTCGTACCGCGGCTGGCCCCCCATCGTAGTGCACACCGTACGCACCTTGCGTACAGCGTTTCTCCGTGCATACAGTGTTCGCAGCAGAGAAACACTGTACGCATCGGGTGGGAGCAGACATGCCGAAGAACGAGAGCTGGGACGAGCAGGGCAACTGGGGCGCCACGGGCACGTGGGGGTCCCGGGATTCCGCGGGCCGGAAGCTGGACCTCGCCCACTGGCAGGCCCGCCTCGACGCACTGCGCGCCAAGCACCACGTCCCCGGCGCGTCCCTTGCGCTCCTCGTCGACGGGACCGTCCACGAGCTGGCCAGCGGCGTGCTGCACCGGGGAACGGGGGTGGCGGCCACGACCGACTCGGTCTTCCAGATGGGCTCGATAGCCAAGATCTACACCGCCACCCTGATCATGCAGCTCGCCGAAGCGGGCGAACTGGACCTGGACGCGCCGGTCACGGACGTACTGCCGGAGTTCTCGGTCGCCGACCCCGAGGCGACCAGGGCGATCACCACACGGCGACTGCTCAGCCACACCGGCGGCCTCACCTGCGACTTCACCCACGACAGCGGACGCGGTGACGACTGCCTCGCCAAGTACGTCGAGGCCGCGAAGGGCGTGGCGCTCGACTGCCCGCCCGGCACGGTGATCTCCTACAGCAGCGTCGGCTACAACGTGCTCGGCCGGATCATCGAGGTGGTGACCGGCAAGGTGTGGGACCAGGCGCTGAAGGATCTGCTCCTGACCCCGCTCGGTCTGGCGCACACCATGACGCTGCCCGAGGAGGCGCTGCGGTTCCGTGCGGCCATGGGGCACCTGGGCGAACCGGGCCGGCTGCCGGACCCGGCACCGGAATGGGACATGATGCCGCGCTCGGCAGGCCCGTACGCCAGGGTCCTCGCCACCGCCGGAGACCTCGCCCGGCTCGCACGGATGCATCTGGCCGGTGGCGTGGCCGAGGACGGCACGCGTGTGCTCGCGGAGGAGACGGTCGCGCTGATGCAGCGCCGGGTGGTGGACTGTCCCGACAAGTGGACGGTCAGCTCGGATGGCTGGGGCCTGGGCTGGACCCTGTACGACTGGAACGGCGTCGCGGGCTACGGCCACGACGGCGCCTCCATCGGGCAGTACGGCTACCTGCGCGTGGTGCCGTCGGCGGGCATCGCGGTCGCGCTGCTCACCAATGGAGGCGGCGCACGGGAGGTGTACGCGGCGCTCTACCGCGAACTCCTCGCCGACCTCGCCGGGGTGACCATGCCGCAGCCCTTCGCCCCGCCCGCCCAGCCGCCCGCGGTCGACTTCGCCCCGCTGGTCGGCACCTACCGACGTGAGGGCGTGGTCATCACGGTGACCGAGCGGGACGGCGCGGGCCATGTGCTGTACGAATTCGTCGACGGCATGAAGGACTTCTCCAAACCCCTCCAGATCGATCTGCTTCCGGTGACGCAGACGGTCTTCGCCGGTACCGGGGTGGGCGCGGCATTCAGCGAGGACTACATGCCCGTGATCTTCTCCTCGCTGCCCGACGGCACGGGCTGCGTCTACATCGGCATGCGCTGCGGCCCCAAGGTTGCGTGATATCCGGCCGCGCCGAACGGAGTTGGGCGGCTCGCCCGGCTTCACCGTCGGTCAGCATCGGTCTGCCGAAAGCCAGAGATTTCTTGCCGGAGTCCGGTGATTCCTTGCCGGAGAATCCGGTGAGTCCCTGTCGGAACGGGATGAATTCCGGTCGGACTCCGATGAGTCCCTTTTGCAGGGGTGCGCCCCGTACGGCCGCGGCAACCGGGGCTCCCCCGTGCCGCGGGCCGGAAACGGGCTCGGGTACGGTCGGCCGGTGTCCACGACTGACTCCCCGTGTGTTCCTGGCCAGGGGCGAACTGCCGGGTGGGGATCTCACTGCTCGTGTTCAGCCTCTCGCTGGCGGGGGCGATCCGACAGACCCTGGACGCTCTCCCATGGCCTTCAATCCGATCGGGCCGCGCGGTACCGGGGTACGAATTCGTCCTCGACGAACCGTTCGATGGAGGTGGGGGTGGAGGTACGGGCGGTACGCGGCTGCTCCATCCGCATATGCCGGGAGTTAACTGCTTCGCCGACCTCGATCATCATGTCCGCGACGTTGGCGGACACATTTTCACCCCGGAGTTCCGCATGGAATTCTGCGAGGCTGGCCTGCTCATAAGTGAAGTCGTGGGCATGCACAGCTTTCGCGATCACGTCCACGGCTTCTCGCATACTCACGTCGCGTTCCCCCTGGAGCTCCAGGATCTGCGTACCGTTCCAGGTCCCGGTGGCGAGTTCCTCCGCGGCTCGGGCCCCGATATCGCCGGTGGTGACGAAAGGCAGCGGAAGGCTGGGCTCGAAAGGGGCGCTGATGCGGCGGTGGGTCCTGAGGGTGCCGATGTGGCCCAGCAGGTTCTCCATGAAGTAGCCGGCCCGCAGCCACAGGGTGTCGACATCGGGGACGCGGGAGAGGCGCTGCTCGAAGCGGTGAAGTCCCCTGACCGGTCCGGTGCCTTCGGCGTGTCGGGCCCCCCAACTGCTGAGCCCGACGACGCGGGTCACACCGGACTCGGTGACCGCCTTGGTCAGGGAGGCCGCCACCTGGTCCTGGAAGGCGCCGAAGTCGGAGTGGTCTGGAAGGTAGTTGGGCTGGATCACCGCGTAGACGCCGTCCGCACCGCGGAAGGCATCGGTCAGCGCGGCCGGGTCGCGTGGATCGGCCTCCCACACCTCGGCGCCCCGCGCGGCAAGGTCGGTGAGCCGCTGCGCCGAGCGGCCGACGGCTCGGACGCGGTACCCGGCTGC
This sequence comes from Streptomyces sp. NPDC033221, assembly GCF_055577005.1. Classification (NCBI taxonomy): domain Bacteria; kingdom Bacillati; phylum Actinomycetota; class Actinomycetes; order Kitasatosporales; family Streptomycetaceae; genus Streptomyces; species Streptomyces sp. NPDC033221. The sequence goes on from NZ_JBVIQN010000042.1 coordinate 63,148, forward strand.
GAGCAGGTGCACAGCGGCGGCCCGTCCGGTACGGCCACTGGCACCGGTGATGACGAACATCGTCGTAACTCTTTTCCTTGGGGTTCTGTGTTCTTTGGTTCTGTGTTCTGTGGTTCTGTATGGGCGCCGGGAGGTGAGCCGCGTTCACACGGTGCCCTGACGCATTTCCGGGGCGGGCGGGTACGGGTAGAGGGAGCAAAGCCATGTGCCCGGCTGTGATTCGGGACTTTCGGCCGGCTTTCGCGACGTTAGCCGCCTGGCGTACCGGACGGGTAGGAGTGGCACACCCACCCCCGGAGAGCAGCCGCGGCCGTGGTGGCGCACGGCCGCCGCCCCACCGCGGTGATTGCCGCCTCGTCCTTACGCTGGTGGCATGCAGGTTTCACCAGGGCACAGCGGAGGCGGACCACTGGCAGCCTTTCTGCGTGCCAGACGGAATCGGGTACGGCCTGAAGAACACCGGCTGGCCGCGGGGGCACAGCGCCAGGTTCCCGGGCTACGACGAGACGAAGTGGCTTTCCTGGCGGGGATCAGCACCGACTATTACGTACGCCTCGAACAGGGACGGGAACGCCGGCCGTCCCCCTCGGTGGTGGAGGGCCTGTGCAAGGCATTGCTGCTGGACACCGTCGGGGCACGCTACCTGCGCGAACTTTCCGCCACAGAAGCTGCCGTGGGCGGGGAGATGCCCCGTATGGGCACGGACCGTCTGGAGGCCGTGCACCAGTTGCTCGGCTCCATGACGGTGCCCGCGCTGCTGGTGAACCGATGGCTCGACATCGTGGACAGCAACACCCTCGGTGCTCTTCTCCACGAAGGGCTGGAGCCCCGGGACAACTATGCCCGCATGGTATTTCTCGCCCCCGGAGCACAAGCGTTTTTCACCGAGTGGTCCGAACTCGCCCGCTGCATGGTGGCGGCCCTGCGCGCACAGACCGGCTCCGACACGGGGCCGGCCCGCCTGAGGCAACTTTACGAGGAACTGACCACGCGCAGCGACATCTTCAGGTGTGCCTGGGACGAGCACCACCTCTGGGAAAAGGCGATGGACCACAAACTGCTCCGGCACCCGAGAGCCGGATCGCTCGCACTCGACCAGCATGTCCTGGAACTGCCGGGAAGCGAAGGCCACAGGATCTGGGCTTTCCACCCGGCGGACGAAGCGACCGCGAACGCCCTGCGCTGTCTGGCGACCCCGGCGCCGCCGTTCAGTCGTCCGAACTCCGACGCGGTGGGGTCCACGAAGGTCGGCAGAGAAGGGACCTGACAAGACGACATCACCGTGCCTATGATGCCGGGGATGAAGAACTTCTCCTCGTACGGATTGGGGGAATCGTTCACGCAGGGTGAGTGCTGATGGCACTTGACTCCGCGAACGACTTTCCCTCCCGCCTGTTGATGTGGCAACGCGTACGCGAGTACGCCGTGCCACCGTCCATGATCGAGACCGCGACCGCGCGACGTGCGGTCGGTGACTGGGCCGGGGCTTGCGCCGCTGCCCGGATCGATATCGAATTCGATCTACGCGCCATGCGCAACCGCCATGGCACCCATTTTTTCACCCGCCTCCGCGCGGATCTGCGTCGCCTGGTACCGGATCTGCTCCGATGGCACATGCCGCGGACTGCCCCGGATGGGCGGCTGCGGCCCGGCCTCACCATCTCCCTGGCCCGTTATCCCGGTTCCGGCACCACGCCGCTTCAGCTGGTGGTGCGGACGCCGCCGACCTGGGCGGATGCCGGCCAGCGGATGTCCCTGGCGCTGTGGGAGGGGGCAGGCAGCGGTGCCTCTGGGGACCGTCTGTACCCGCTCCCGCATCCGCATCCACACCCCAGCCGGCGTTTCCGGTTCGATCTGCACCAGCACCTCTGGCAATCCGGGCGGAGCGACGAACTGGCGCGGCGGTGCGGTGCCGCCGACCACGACGCTCCGTGGGCGATGGCGAACTGGGCCGCCGAGGCAGAGTTGCTGTTGCGGGCCGAGGGGCGTCCTCGTCGCGGGGCCTTCACCGTGCGGCTCGGCCCACGAAGCCGCGCTGTGCTGGAGCTTGTCGCCCCTGACGACAGCCATGCCCCGGCGTTCCGGCCACTGCGGGAGGCTTTGCCGCCGCAGGAGGTCGCGGCGCTTCCCTTGCTGCCGGAGGCCGCGGCCCGGGTCCTCCCGGATCTGGAGTTGCTGCGGGCCGGTCTGGTTGCGGCCGAGCGGTTGCATCCGCTCGTCGCGGCAGGGCTGGCGGCGTACGCCCCGGAACCGGCGGCCGTCCCAGCCCCCGTACCTGCCGATCCGCACCAGGTGCGGTGCCGGGGCGAGCTCCACCGGATCGCGCTGCGGGGCGGAGTGCTGACGGCGATCGACCACGGCCCTGCCCAACTGCGCAGGGAAGAGCTGCTCGTGGCGTTCGGCGGGCCGGCGCTGCCCTGCCTGCGGGCCATCGACGCGGTACACCGCACTCCGGAGGCGCTGCCCGCGGTCCGGGAGCGGCTCGGCCACGGTGACGTCGCCGGGGCGCTGACCGTGGTCGAAGGGCTGCTCGGTCCCCGTGCGGTCCTGCGCGACGGGCCGCTCCGGGAGGAGCTGGAGTCGGCCGCGGCCCGCCGCATCGACCAGGGGCTCTTCCGCTCGGGGCTGGTCACCGAGCACCCCGCTGCCGGTGTGGCAACCAGCGGGGACGCCCCGGGCGGGGGGAACGCGGACGCGGGCGGCCGTCCCCGGCTCAACCGCCGTACGTCTTCCGCGATGAGCCTCAAGCGGGGCAGCCGCGCCCGGCCCCGTATGGCTCGCTGACCGGCCGGCTCCACCGGCATACCTTCCACGTCCTGCGCCTTCGACGTCCTGCGCCTTCCGCGCCGTACGTCGCACGCCTCACATCGCACGTCGCGCACCATGCGAACGGGCCGTCCCGTTCCCTGACTCCACCCCAGGTGATGCCCATGAACTCCACTCCCCTGCTGTCCGCCCCTGCCCCGGCCCCGGCCCCGACCGACGGCACGCCCGCCGGTGCTTCCGGAACCGGCACCCGCCTCGCCCTCGCCGGCGATCTGCTGGCCCTTCTGCGCACGACCACCACCGAGCCGCGCCCCGACGAACAGCTCGAAGCGCTCACCCTGGCCGTCGCCGCCGACCTGCCCGTACTGCTCTGGGGCGAGCCGGGCATCGGCAAGACCGCGGCGCTGACACAGCTCGCCGCCAGCCTCGACCTGCCGCTGACGACCGTGATAGCCAGCGTCCACGAGCCGTCCGACTTCTCCGGGCTGCCCATCGTGGGCGACGACCCGGCGGTACGGGGAGTGCCGATGGCGCCACCGCAGTGGGCCGTGGAACTGGTGCGGGCCGGGCGTGGGCTGCTCTTCCTGGACGAACTGTCCACCGCCACCCCGGCCGTCCAGGCCGCACTGCTCCGGGTCGTCCTGGAGCGGCGGGTCGGTGCGCTGCAGCTGCCGCCGGGGGTACGGATCGTGGCCGCCGCCAATCCGCGGGCGTCGGCGGCGGACGGGTGGGAACTGAGCCCGCCGCTGGCCAACCGCTTCGTGCACCTGTACTGGGTGCACGACCGGGACGTGGTGGTGCGCGGGCTGGGCGGGACCTGGCCGCGGGCCGAGCTGCCCCGGCTGGTGCCGGAACGGCTTCCGGAGGCAGTGGCATTCGCCCGGCGCGCGGTCTGCGGCTTCCTGGAGGCCCGGCCCACGTTGATCCACCGGCTGCCGAACTCCGAGACTCGGCGCGGCGGTGCCTGGCCCTCGCCCCGGAGCTGGGAGGCCGCGCTGACCTTGCTGGCCTTCGGCACGGCGGCCTGCGTCTCGCGTGACGTGCTGGCACTGCTGGTGCGGGGCGCGGTGGGAGACGGGCCGGGGCTTGAACTCCTCGCCCACCTGGACCGGATGGAGCTGCCGGACCCGGAGTCGCTGCTGGCGGATCCGGCCGCTGCCGAGCTGCCCGTACGCGGTGATCTGCGTCAGGCGGCGCTGGAGGCGGTGGTGGCCACCGTCGGTGCGCGGCCGGAGCGGGAGCAGTGGGAGGCGGCTTGGGCGGTGCTGGTACGGGCCCTGGAGACCGGCGCCCCGGACCTTTTGGTCGCCCCCGCGTCGGCACTGGCCGCGCTGCGGCGCGACGACTGGGAGGTGCCGGAGGCGGTGGAGCGGCTGGCCGGGGTGGTGGGTCTGGTCCGGCAGGCGGACCGGTCGGTGCGGCGGGCCTCGGCGGCCGGCGCCGGCCGAGTGGCGGAGGCACGCCGATGACGGGCGTCGCAAAGCGTCCGGGGACGTATCCGCCACCGCGTCCGGTCCCCCGGCCCGCGCCACCGCGTCCGGTGCGGGCCGCCGCTCCCGGGCGGTCGGCCGGATGCGACGGACCGGCCGACCGGCCCCGGCTTCCGCTGGACATGGAGAAGCTGCTGGCCGCCCGGCTGCACGCGGTGAAGGTCCGTCCCTACCTCGCCGACGCGCTCTTCGCGCTGCACGTGGTGGAGGACCGGTCGGTACCGACGATGGCGGTGGACGCGCACTGGCGCTGCTACGTCTCCCCCGGCTTCGTGGCGCGCACTCCGGTGGAGGAATTGGCGGGCGTCTGGGTGCACGAGGTCTCCCACCTGCTGCGGGACCACCACGGGCGGGGCGAGCGGTATGCCCGGGAGCACGAGACGCACGGGCCGGGTGAGCGAAGCGGGTCGGGTGATTCTCCGACCGAGGGCTGGCGGCGGCTGCGGAGGAACATCGCCGCTGATTTCGAGATCAACGACGACATCTACGGTGACGGCCTCCCCAAGCCTGAAGGAGCGGTTCTGCCGTCGCTGCTGCAACTGCCCGAGGGGTTGCTGATGGAGGAGTACCTGCGAACGGCCTCGATGTCCGGACTCGACACGGACCTGGCCTGGCTGGACTGCGGCAGTGGCGCGGACGGCCAGGGCCGGCCGTGGGAGCTGGGCCCCGACGGGGCACACGGGCTGAGCAGGCAGCAGCGGGACGCGGTGCGCTTCCGGGTCGCCGAGGGGATCAAGGGCCGGCCGGGGGACGCGCCGGAGGGGTGGCGCAGGTGGGCGGACGAGGCATTCCAGCCGCCGCAGCCATGGCGGCAGTTGCTGGGGGCGGCGGTCCGCTCGGCGGCGGGCGGACCGGGGGCGGGCGAGGACCACAGCTACCGGCGTCCGTCCCGGCGGTCGGCCGGTGTTCCCGGGGTGCTGCTGCCGAGCCTGCGCCGTATTCCGCCCCGAGTCTGCGTGGTGATCGACACCTCGGGGTCGGTGAGCGACGCCGAGCTGGGCAGTGCGCTGTTGGAGGTGGCGGCGATATCGCGGGCGGTGGGCGGGCAGCGCGACCTCGTCTCGGTGATCTCCTGCGATGCGGCGGCCGGGGTCGCCGTCCCGCTCTGCCGCGCCGAGAGCATCGAACTGATCGGCGGCGGAGGAACGGATCTGCGCTCAGGTTTCGCCCGGGCGCTCCGCTCCCGGCCCCGCCCGGACGTGATCGTCGCCCTGACGGACGGCCAGACGCCGTGGCCCTCCACACAACCGCCCTGCCGCACCGTCGTCGGTCTGTTCCCCCGTCCCACCCGTGCCGCGGACGAGGAGGATCCCGAGTACGTTCCGGACACTCCGCCGTCCTGGGCGCGCGTCGTCACCATCAGCTGAGCGAGGTGAGCCGACGGCGACGCGGCACACACGATGCCGCGGCCCCGTCCCGATTGCGGCTGCGGCTGCGTACGTCACCGTCATCACGCGCGCGGCCGAGAGCCGCAGTCGCCGTCACTCCTGTGGTGTCCCGAGAGCGCGGACGAGGTGCGGGAGGGCGCGGCGGGCCAGCGGGGTGGGGTCGGTGTCCGCGGTGGGGTGGGTGACGCGCATGGCGGTGAGGCCCTCGTAGAGGGCCACGACCAGGCGGGCGAGGGCGGCGGAGGAGACGGCGGGCGTGCGTCCGGAGGATTCGAGACAGTGGTCCAGGATCTCGGCCAGCCCGGTGTTGAGGCGCTCTTCGTGTTCGGCCAGCGCGTCCGCGACGGCCGGGTGGCGCGCCGCGTGCAGGGTGAACTCCATGGAGACCAGGAACCAGGAGCGCTCCTGCGCGTCGTGTGTGGCCAGGAGGTCGAAGACGCGCGCCACGGGGTCGGCGTCGTCTGCGAAGGACTCGACCTGGTGCGTTAGTTCGGACAGGAGCCGGTCGGTGTGCGCGTCGTACAGGGCGAGGAACAGTTCTTCCTTGTCCCGGAAGTTGGAGTAGAAAGCGCCGCGGGTCAGCCCGGCCCGCTGGACGATGTCACTGATCGACGTGGCGTGGAAGCCGCGCTCGGCGAAGAGGGCGAGCGCGCTCTCGGTGAGCGCGGCGACCGTGGCCGGCCGGCGCTTGGTGGGTGACTTGGGCACGTACCGCTCCCTGCAGGTGATGGTTCCTCCCGAAGGGTACGTGCCCGCCCGTACCGGGCCTGTCGTCAGCCCTGCCGCTGGTAATCGTCGTAGAAGCCGGCCCCGGTCTTGACGCCGAGGCGGTTCGTGTCCACGTACTCGCGCAGCAGCTCACGGGGCCCTTCGGGCAGCTCGGGGCGTTCGGCGGCGTAGTGGTTCTCGATGTCCAGGACGACGTCCAGACCGACGGCGTCCATCAGGCGGAACGGACCGGCCGGGGCGCCCGTGTTGACCTGCCACATGCGGTCGATGTCGGCCGGCGTGGAGACGCCTTCGGCCACGACGGCGAGACTTTCCCGCTTGATGGCGGCCCAGACGCGGTTGAAGATGAAGCCGGTGCTCTCCCGGCGGGCCTCGAACGGGTGGATGCCGTAGGCGGGCAGCACCTTCAGCAGCAGCTCGACGGCGCCGGGATCGGTGTGGCCGCAGGACATCACGTCGGCGGCGTTCTGCCGGGGCGGCATGTAGAAGTGCAGGTTCAGCAGGCGCTCGGGGGTGCGCACGCTGTCGACAAGGTTGCTCGTCGCGTAGGACGAGGAGTTGCTGGCCAGGATGGCGTCCGGCTCGGCCAGCGTGTCCAGGTCCGCGAAGAGGCGCTTCTTCAGGTCCAGGCGCTCCGGTACGGCCTCGATGACCAGCCAGGCGTCCGCGAGGGCGGTTGCCAGCTCGGTCACGGCCTCGACGGTGCCCGGCCGGCCGTCGTCGATCGTCTGCACCACGTCGGGCAGTTCGCGGGCCACATAGGCGCAGGCCGCTTCCCCCGCTTCGGCGGCGGGGTCGTAGATGCGGACCAGGCCGCCACGGGTGGCGAACATCAAGGCGATACGGCGGCCGAGTGTACCCGCGCCGATGACGGCGACCGGCCGGTCCTGGTGGCAGGAAGGAAGGGTGAAGCTCATGGCTGCTCCTGTCTCATGGCCCCGCCGCGAGTCGGGATCGGGATCGAGTGCGGGAAGGGATGCGGGTGGATGTATCACCCAACTTCTCGATACAGTGTGTATCCGATACACCTTGTATGCAAGTGGAGAGGCGTCCCGACGCCCCTATCGAGGAGCACAGCCATGCACGCCGACCAGGTGACCGCCGCAGTGACCACCCCCCTGACCGTCCCGGTCTACCCCCCGCGGCCCACCCGCTTCACCGACCGCGAGTACTTCAACGTCGTCTACCGGACCGACCCGGACGCCCTGCGCGCGGTGGTCCCGGAGCCGCTGGAGATCACCGAGTCCCTCGTGCGCTTCGAGGTCATGCGCATGGGCGAGGTGGACGGATACGGCCCGTACACGGAGTGCGGCCAGGTCATTCCCGTACGTCACGGAGCCGAGCACGGCGAGTACCTGCACGTCATGTACCTGGACTCCTTCGGAGCCACCGCGGCCGGCCGCGAACTGAGCGCCTATCCGAAGGTCGCGGGCGAGCCCGCGCTGCGCCACGAGCGCGGCGCCCTCATCGGCACCCTGGACTACGGCAGCGAGCGCGTCGCCACCGCCACCATGGCCTACAAGTGGCAGCCGCTGGACCCGGAGGAGGCCCGCGCCCAGATCACCGTGCCCACTTTCGCCGTCAAGACGGTCCCCGGCTACGACTTCCGGCCCCGCGTCTGCGACCTGGTCCGTACGCAGATCACCGACATCACCGTGAAGGAGGCCTGGCACGGCCCGGCCCGCCTCCAGCTCTTCGAGCACGTCATGGCACCCCTGGCCGACCTGCCCGTACGCGAGGTCGTCGACGCCAGCCACATCCTGACCGACCTCACCCTGGCCCCCGCCGAGCCGGTCTTCGACTATCTCGCTGCTTGAGCGCCCGCCGGCCGGGACCCGCGGGCGTCAGCCTTCGTCGCGTCGTCCTGGGCACCAGCCCTCATCGTCCCGGGCATCAGCCCTCGTCGTCCTGATCGTCCCTGGAGGCGCGCCGCCCCCGCGTGACCGCGAGGACGCTGCCGACGACGGCGATGAGGGCGATGGCCAGGGCGATGCTGAAGCCGCCTTCCGTATCCCAGTACACGTCCTCCAGGCTGATCAGCAGCGCCGCCTCGTCGACGACGAGGGCCAGGCCCACCCCATAGGCCAGGCCCAGCCAGGCGCGTGCCCGCGCCGAGCGTTCGGCGAGGCTCGCCGCGCCCACCACCGCGAGCAGCAGGATTCCCCACACGTAGTGGTGCAGGTGCACGCCGCCGGCCTGCACATCGCCAATCCCGGCCACGTCGATGTGGATGAGCCAGGTGAGCAGGCGCATCCCGCCGAAGGTCAGGGCAAACCCCCACCAGGCCAGGATGAAGCCCCGGCGCTTCGGCGAGATCCCGGGCAGCAAGCGCAGCCAGGGCGAGAACCGCTGCGTGCGCCCGGACGACGCGTGGCCGGACGTCTTCGAGGACTTCATCCGGACTCTCCCGCCGTGAATTTCTCGATCAGTACGGCCATGGCGTCCGGCGCGCCATAGTGGGCCGCGTGGGCAGCGCCCGGCATGTCCTCCGCGCGTCCGTCGGCGACCAGACCTGCTACGCGCCGGGTCCATGTGCCGGAGGCGATGGTGTCACCCGCTCCGCGTACGACGAGCGTGGGCGCGCGGACCTGCGACAGGTTCACCTCGAATGACTCGGCCGCGTCCCGCAGCGAGTGGCGGAAGGAGGCGGCGCACCGCAGGGGGCCGGTCACCAGATAGTCGAACGCGGCCAGGCACAGCAGGCTGAGCGGCTCCCTGGGGGCATCCGCGACGAGCCGCCCGAACTGGCGCCACCCGGAGGCCCCCGGCTCCAGCGCCGGGCCGACCAGGACCAGGCGGCTCACCAACCGGGGGTGACGGGCCGCCAGGGCCGCGACCACCTGGCAGCCGACCGAATTGGCCACCAGCAGGCTCGGGCCCAACGACAAGCGATGGTGCAAAGAGGCCAAGGCATCGGCGTGCTGTCCCACATCGGGTGCGCGGCGCGCGGCCGCCCGCGAACGCGCGTTGCCCGGCAGGTCCGGCACCACCACGCTCGCCCCGCCCGCGGCCAGCCGCCGCGCGAGCGGCATGAAGTACCGCCCCGAGAGCCCGAGACCGTGGACGAGCACCATGGCCGGGCGGCCCTCGCGTGGCGGAGGCCCGTACGTGCGGGCGAAGAAACCGGTGTCACTCATGTGATCCACTTGTCCACCATCGCCTCCCGCACGCCCTCGTCCAACCCGACGCACCGGGCGGACGGCCTGCGGCTCCGGCGGCCGGATCCGCGCGACGGGAAGGTCGTCGCGGCAAGGCGGAGGCGGGCTGAGGTCAGTTCGGCGGCACCCGCAGGAACACGGCGCCGCCTTTCTCTAGGTGGCGGTTACGTAATGCGCTACGTAGATCACATCTCAACGGCGCTGGGCGGCTGTGCCCGGACGTAGCGTCGATGACGCCGGGCGAACGCTTCCCCGGGCAGATCCGGCTCGGAACCGAAACCGGCTCACAAGGTGAAGAACAAGCGCGTTGAAGAACGTGCAAGAGATACTCATGAGCGAGGGAAGTCCATGATCAGGATGAAGAAGACCGGTTCACGGGCGCGGGGCGGTCGGGTGGCTGTCATCGGTGCGCTGGGTCTGGCCTCCGTGGCGCTGGCCGCCGCGCCGGCGTTCGCCAAGGGCGGTGTGGAGATCACGGCGCCGCCTTCGGCGCGGGTCGGCACGACGTACACGGTCGCGGCGCACGGGGACGACGACGCTTCCGAATACCTGCGGATATGCCTGGAGAACCGCGGCGGCGGGCAGGCATGGCACCAGGTGGCCTGCGGCACCGTGGTCGACAGGAGCACCGAAGCCGAGGCCACCGCACACGTCAAGGCCGCGCACCGCGGCACCCAGGAGTACCGCGCGGTGGTCTACGGTCTGCTCAGCCCGGCCGACCGCCACCCCATCCGCCAGCGGACTTCCGCCCCTGCGACGGTGAACATCCGCTGATTCGGGCCCCCGCGGCGGCGAACAGCCGGCACCACCATGGCCGGGCCCCGGGACGTCATGACTGGACGCTGTTGGTTAATCGGGGTGTTGATCACTTCGCCTCGCCGAGTAGTTCGGCGGGGCGAAGTGCTGCGAAGTGGCTGGTGCGGGTGCGGGCTC
>NZ_JBVIQN010000043.1:0-69408 GCF_055577005.1 Streptomyces sp. NPDC033221
CGCCCGGGAGCACCACCGCATCCACCAAACTGCCGACCAGGACCAATACGGGCTCACGGCCTGATCAGCACGGTCACTACAACGGAGCTACACCCATCTCCTTGAGGTCGAAGATGTAGTTGTGGGGTTATTTGGGCCCCGCCCCCGTGAACGAGAACGAGCCCACCATGGAAACCGTCACCGGACTGATCGACGTCGGCCTGCTGGCCCGGTGCGAGGACGGCACCGCCGCCTTGGCCGACGACTCCGGTGCGGCCTGCGCCTCACCGACTCCGACGACACCAGCCCCTACTGGTATGGCTCATGGCGGGCCCCACGACCTCTCTTCTCCATGGCAATCGGCAGCCGCCCGGTATCAGGGATCCCCAGCCTTGTCTGTGACCGCGCCTAGAAAGAGCCACCCGAGAATCTGCGCTCAGACATCACTCTGACCACATTTGGGCAGCAACATCCAGAGCGTGACCTGCGCCCGGCCCCCCGCAGTCCTTCCCAGGCACACCTTCCGTACCATGCCTAGGGATGACGAAAGAGACGGTGCAGTCAGTGCACGAGCGAGCAGTCGCGACGCGCGAGAGGATCATTCGAGCAGCTTCCGAAGTGTTCGATGAATACGGCTACAGCGGCGCAAGCGTCAGTAAAATCATGGACCGGGCCGGAATTACCCCCGGCGCACTGTATTTCCACTTCCGCGGCAAGCAGGCTCTGGCCCACGCGGTCATGATTGAGCAGGGCGACGGGCTGGAAGTACCCCCCGGCGACGACGGCCTGCAACGCCTCATCGACATCAACCTCTACCTCGCAGGCGAGCTGCAGACCAACTCTTCGCTGCGCGCCGGAGTGCGGCTGGCTGTCGAGCAGGGAGAATTCGGCGCTCCGGACGATACCCCTTACCAATACTGGGTAGCCCAGTTCGCCGCGCAGCTGCTCGCCGCCCAGGAAAAGGGCGAGCTGCTGGCGGACGTAGACGTGCACGAACTGGCCTGGACGCTGGTCAGCTCCTATTCCGGCACGCAGCTCCTTTCCCAGATCGCCACCGGCCGCACCGACCTGCACCGTCGCCTGGTGTCCCTGTGGCGCTACCTGCTACCCGGAATCGCCACCCCCGCCGCCCGCTCCCAGTTGACCTTCAGCAACCAGTGGGACCACCCAGCGGCGTGAAGCAGACCCGCTGGAGCCATGCCACACACGGCACGCCCGGACTGACCACGCCTGGTTACATAGCGAAAGACCAGTACACAGAGCAGCCCGAAGGCCATAAGGGAGCCTGCTGACGTCAGGCCCCACCGGAGCCATGCGAGCCACTGGTCCGTGAGGGCAACGAGTACGACACCGCACCACAGCACCAGCACGGCCAAGAGGAATGCGAAGACGCCACGCCAATGCGGGCTCCCCGCGCCGTTGGAACACCCCATAGTGGCGGGCGGTAGGAACCGCTTCGCATACCGTGACGATACCCTTCGTCAAGTGACGCATCGGGGGGCGGCGCTTCCGCCCCCCCTAGCGCTGTGCAGCAGTACGCGTCTGGTTACTCAAACCTGCGCGTCGCACGCCATTGAGGTAGGCCATCAACTCTGCCGCCCGTACCACCCTGGCGCTCCCTTGTGTGCTATCCCACACGCATTGCAGCCAGGCGCGGCGCCCTGAGTTCGACGAAGCACCAACGATATGGGGCAAGCAAGGCGCCCTGCCGTACAGCCTGATATCCCGAGGCGAATCACAGCGATCAAGCCGAGCCTCCATGATGACTCGCCGAGGAGTACTGATCGCTGGTCAGCTCCCGAGTTCGTTGGGCATTTGATGACCCATCAAGTCGCAAGTTCGTTCCGCTAGGCCCTCGTGCCCCCGTCGGTGTCGCTAAGCCTGTGCACCATTGGGCATGAAGAGGTGACGCAACGGCGGCGCGGACCCTAACGGCTCCCACTGACAACGCCTCGATCACCGCCTAAAGATCATTTTGCGCGCCCTGGCCTGCCCTGCTTGCATATCGGCCACCTCGCCCGCCCCTCTGGCGCCGGCGAGCCCCTTTTGCCTGTCCATCAAGTAAGAGAAGGCGGCATGCCCTACCCGTTTCCCGTGGCCGATAACGGCTGGATTCCCGTGCGGGTTCGTTCCGACCTGGACGCCGGCGAGACCGAGGAACTGCGGTCCTTGCTGCCGGAAGCCAGTGCCGGAGGATGCGCCCAGGTGGGCCTGCGATGCCTCTTCCAGGGCGCCCACCTGTTCGCCGACCTCGACTTCACGGTCCCTCCGGTCGAAGCCGTCGCACGTCGCCTGCTCGCCGCGGTGACCGCACGAGTGGCGGGCCTGGACACCGGCACCGCTCACCAGTGGACTGACGCACGTGACGACCTCCTGGCCACCGGGCGATTCGACACGGCTCGCGTGGACCAGTACCTGAAGACCCATGCGCACCGTTTGAACCTGTACGACAGCACGCAGCCGTTCCTCCAGGACATCCGGCTCGCGCAGGAGTGCGGCAAGGGACAGGCGCCCGGCCGGCTGGTGATGGACCGCCCCTCGGGAAGCAACGCGGTGTGGACCACGCACATCGCCCAGGACGTGCCGGTGCCCGGGCCGGATGCGGTGCAGTGGCTTTTGGCCTGGTACGGATACGGCCCGTCCGGAACCGGCACGCACCGCACCCACGGCTCCCGCAAGGGTGGTTCCTGTAAGGCCGGGCCGTACCGCTCGCTCGTCTCCTACTTCCCGCACGCGCCGGAGCGGTTGTTCATGTCGCTGGTGGCTTCCGTGCCCGGCCCGTCGGCCTGGCCCACCGGTCCGGGCCCGGACCAGGCGCCGTGGGAGACCGATGAGCCTGCCGACCCGCTGGCCCCGGCCCCGGCGTGCGGGCCGGTGTCGCTGCTGACCGGCCGCACCGCCCACGCGCTGCTGCTCACTGGTGACAGCGCCGGGCAGACTACCGGCTGCAAGATCACCTGGAATACCGCGGTCGACCTGCCGGCCGCCGTCGACCCCTACGTCATCGAGCGCACCAAGGGCGGGCCGCTGCGCGCCGACCGGGCCCGCTCGGCCTGGCGCGACCTGGACGCCCTGCTGATGAAGTCCCAGCCCGGCTCGAAGAGCACGCTGCGGCGACCCGCGGTCTTCGACGCCGTGGCCGAGCTTCCCCCGGCGGTCCAGCGTCAGCTGGGGGTGCGGGTGCTGGCCTGGGACCAGGACCGTCAGGAGAAGGACAACCAGTGGTACGCCGCCACCACGCCCCCTGTCCTGCAGCACATCGAAGAGTCCGATCCGCAGGGCGCAGCGGCCATCGCCGCCGCCCGGCGCAGTGCCGAGGCCGTTGCCGGCGACTTGGCCCGCGCCCTGGCGGCGGCCTGGCTCGGCATCCACGTCAAGCGGGATCCCCAACAGCGTCACGGCTTCGTGGAGGCGGCGCGCACCCAGTTCTGGGAACGCGCCGAGGAGGAGTTCTGGCAGGCCGTCCGCGTCCTCGAACCGGACCGTCGGCCCGCCTTCCGGCGCCTGGCCCTCGAACGGTTCGACCAGGCCACGGCGACGCTGAAGTCCACCGTGCACGGGATGAGCGCGGTCGCCAAAGCCCGGGCCCAGCTGACCCGCCCCCGTACCCACGCAAGCCGTTCGACCAGGAAGAGGACGCGATGAGCACCACGGCCGCCACCGCTGATACCGACAGCGCGCCAGCACCTCCCAAATGGCTCGCCCGCCACGTTGCCTTTATGGAACACGTGGCCGAGGTGTGCAGCAGCCCCGGGGGACGCAGCGATCTGCGCACCGGGCAGACCCGCCGGGGGCTGGCCGAGCCGTGGCTCATGCTCCCGCACCTGCAGTCCCGCCTCCCGCGCGGCCTGCGGGAACGCAAGACGGCCTATCTGGCGGTGGCGGCCATGTTCGCCGCCCACGCCCCCAGCCCATCCAGCACCACCGCAAAGTCCGCCAGCGTGTATGACGCCCAGCACGGCAACCTCGGCTGGTCGCTGAACCGGGCGGTGCACAGCAGGCTGCTGACCCAGGACACCGCCACCGAACTGCTGCAGCTGATGGCCCGCCAGCGCCGCCTTGCGGGCCTGCTGCACCACCTGCAGCCCCTGGTCGACCGGCTCGCCGCCGCGCAGGTCCCCCTGTCGTGGCCGCACCTGCTGCGCGATCTGACCCGCTGGACGCGCTACCGCACCGAGGTGGCGGACCAGTGGATGTCCAGCCACTACGACGACACCACCGAAGACACTGCAGAGGAGCACACCGCATGAGCATCTTCATCGACGAACACATCGTCCACAGCTTCCCGCTGTCCAACCTCAACCGCGACTACTACGGTTCGCCGAAGGTGGCGGTCTACGGCGGTGTGGAACGTGGCCGCATCGCCTCGGCCGCCCTCAAGCGCGGCTCCCGCACCGAGATCGAGAAGTTCCTGGGCGACAAGGCGCTGCGCACCCGCCGGGTGCCCGGCCAGGTCGCGGCCGAGCTGGAATCCCGCGGCTGGACGGCCGACGAGGCCGCCGAGGCCGGACGCAACGTGGCGCTGGCCGCGGGCGTCGGCGGGCTGGGCATCGAGGAGGCCGGCACCACCAACGTCATGCTCTACCTGCCGGCCGCAGCCATCGGCGCCCTGGCCGACCTGGTGGAAGACCAGCGGACGCAGATCGACGCCGCGGCCAAGAGCGCCCTCGAACAAGCCAAGGCCGGCAAGAGCAAGAAGACCAAGACGTCCAAGGCACACGAGGAAACGGCCACGCAGATCCAGGCGGTGCTGGCCACCCGCAACGCCTCCATCGCCGCCTTCGGCCGGATGCTCGCCAACGCGCCCGAGGTCACCGTCGACGGCGCCATCTCGGTCGCGCACGCCATCACCACCCACGCCACCGAAGAACAGAGCGACTTCTTCACCGCCGTCGACGACGTCCCCGGCGACGACAACGGCTCCGCCCACATGGGCCACGGCGCCTACACCTCCGGCACCTTCTACAAGTACAGCTCCATCAGCCTCGACGGTCTCATCACCAACCTGGGCCACGACCGCGACGCCGCCCGGGAACTGGTCCGCGCCTACCTCGCCGAATTCGCCGTGCACGTGCCCCGGGCCAAGAAGAACAGCACCGCGCCCTTCACGCCTCCGGCCCTGGCCTACGTCACCGTCCGCAGTGACCGGCCCGTCAGCCTGGCCGGCGCCTTCGAGGCCCCCGTCGTCGCCGACGAGACCACCGGCTGGACCTCCCCCAGCATCAAGCAGCTCGACGAGCACGCCCAGGCCGTCCACGCCTTCTTCGGCCCCGAGCCCGTCATCGCCGCCGCCCACACCGGCACCGCCGCCAACCTCGGCTCCCTGACCGCACTGGGCCGGCACATACCCCAGCTGTCCGACCTGGCCGAGGCCATCACCACCGCGGCCTTCGACACGGAGACTCCGAAGTGAGTGCCGGACTCCTGCTGCACCTCTCCGCGCCGCAGCAGTGCTGGGGCAGACCCCAGGGCGGGCGGGTACGCGACACCCACGCACACCCCACCCGCAGCGGCCTGACCGGACTGATCGCCGCCGCCCAAGGACGCCCCCGCGGCGCCGACCTGAGCGACCTGGCCTGCCTCAGCTTCACCGTGCGCATCGACCGGCCCGGACAGCGCCTGATGGACTTCCACACCGTCGGAGGCGGCTACCCCGCCGAGCACACCGTCATGAACGCCAACGGCGGACGCCGCGGCACCGCCCTGATCTTCGAGGACTGGTACCTCAACGACGCGGCCTTCAGCGTCGCCGTCACCGGACCCGCCGACCTCATCACCCAGGCCGCCACCGCCCTGCACCACCCCGTCTACCCGCCGCACCTGGGCCGCCGGGCCTGCCCGCCGGACACCCCCGTGCTCATCGGACAGACGGAGGACGCCGAGCACGCCCTGCAGCACCTGCCGCTGCACCGCCGGGCACCCCAGCGCGCCGACAGCGTCGAGGTCACCTTCCTCAGCGAAGCCCCGCCCAAGGACGAGCCGCTCCTGCCGGCCACCCGGGCCGTGCGCGACGTCCCCCTGCCCGACCGGACCTTCGGCTCCCGCAACCTCTGGGAAACCCGCCGCCACCTGCCGAGCGACCTGTGCGCCGGCACCGGCACCGCCTACCTGCGCCGCCTGACCCACTACCGCCAGGGCCGCTGACCACCGAGCCCGCCGTCCGCACCGCAACGGAACCCGACATGACCACCACCCTCGCACCGCCCACGACCGCACACCTCACCAAGATCCAAATCAACCCCCGATCCGACGATGCGGGACCGGACCTGACCAACGCCCAACGCCTCCACCACCGGGTCCTCAGCCTCACCCCCAACCCGCCCGGCACCGGAACACGGCAGACCGCCGGTGTCCTCTACCGCCTCGAACGCGACCGCACCAAACACACCCTCCTCATCCAGTCCACCACGCCCCTGGACCTGACCCAGCTGCCGGCGGACTACGCCACCGCCACCGACCACCGCGACATCACCCCCCTGCTCACCTGGTGCCAAGAAGGCCGCGCCATCCGCTACCGGCTCGACGCAGCCCCCCAACGCTCCCAGCCCTCCACCACGACCGACGCCAAAGGCCGCCGCCACCGCGGCAAGCTCTTCCCCCTGTACGGCGAGGAAGCCACCGCCTGGTGGTACCGCAAAGCCACAGAAGCCGGCCTCACCCTCGCCCCCGACACGATTCTCACCGCGAGCCAACCCGCGATCTTCGGCCGCAAGAAACACCCGCACGAACCCGGCCGGATGCGCTTCCACATGCCGGTAACCCGCTTCGAAGGCCACGCCATCATCACCGATCCCGACGCCCTCCGCGCAGCAATCACCACCGGAGTAGGCCGCGCCCGCGCCTACGGAGCAGGACTCCTGTCCATCGCCCCATCCCGGTAACCCTGACGACCACATCCCCGGGCCAACCGCCCGACACGAACCTTGATAACGAAATAGCAAAGCCACCTAAACGCCCCAGGTCGCGAAGGGGCTGACCCGCACGCGCAGGTATCAACCGCCCTTGCGTTCGCGTGCGTGCCGCACCCGCTGGGCTGACCCGCACGCGCAGGTATCAACCGCGCACCGGATCTTCATGGGGTTCCGGGGAACGGGCTGACCCGCACGCGCAGGTATCAACCGTCCATCTCCGGAGCGACATGGCCGAGAAGCATGGCTGACCCGCACGCGCAGGTATCAACCGCCGAACGGCATGGACAGCAGGGACACGACGGCGGCTGACCCGCACGCGCAGGTATCAACCGTTGTAGCCGACGCCTGCCCACCCCCGGCCGAAGGCTGACCCGCACGCGCAGGTATCAACCGCGGGCCGACGCCATGACCAGGCTCGTCACCCTGGCTGACCCGCACGCGCAGGTATCAACCGGGGGACAGGCTGTTCCCGTTGCTGTCGCCCGTGTCCGACCCGCACACGCAGGTATCAACCGGCTCAGGTGGCATGGAATCGATGCGGCGCGCTGTCCGACCCGCACACGCAGGTATCAACCGCACGAAATCGCGTGACCCCTGCTGGGGCGGTGGGCCGACCCGCACGCGCAGGTATCAACCGACCAGCACGTTGTTGGTGTAGCCAGCCAGCTCGGCCTACCCGCACGCGCAGGTATCAACCGTTCCACCCGGGTGCTCGGGAGACGAACGCGAGGTACGACCGCACACGCAGGTATCAGCCGAGCGGACAGCGCCCCGAGGGGCCTCAGTGGTAGTCCGACCCGCACGTGCGGGTGTCAGCCGCTCTTGCCCGCCCCAACCGGGCCGACCAGCAGGTTCGGCCTGCACGCGCAGGTATCAACCGCCCTCGCCGCACTGCGCCCGTACTCCATCGGCGTCCGACCCGCACGCGCGGGTATCAACCGTAGTCAACGCCGGCCAGGTCGAAGCGGATGAAGTCCGACCCGCACGCGCAGGTATCAGCCGGCGTCGACCATGCCCCGGCCGAAGAACAGCCAGTCCGACCCGCACACGCAGGTATCAACCGCCGTTCGCGACCTCGAAGACGGACACGGCGGCGTCCGACCCGCACGCGCAGGTATCGCCGACGAGGCGGCACACCGGAGCGAGATTCGGTTCGTTCGACCCGCAGCGCAGGTATCAACCGCCCTTGGTGGCCACGGGCGGCCATGGCTTAGGGTCCGACCTGCACATGCAGGTATCAACCGGAAACACCGGCCAGGGCGCGCTTGGCGACCGCGTCCGACCCGCACACGCAGGTATCAATCGGTGCCGCGCATCGCCGCGAGCATCGCGACGAAGTCTGACCCGCACGCGCAGGTATCAACCGACGGTGCGCCGCGCTTCTGTCACAGGATCGACGGCCGACCCGCACGCGCAGGTATCAACCGTGGATGGATCCGCTGCTGTCGATCGAGCGGGCGTCCGACCCGCACGCGCGGGTATCACCCGTAGGCGCGGTAGCGCACGCGGAACGGGAAAGAGTCCGACCCGCACGCGCAGGTATCACCCGCTGATGGCCTACATCCCGGTGGGCATCTTCCTGTCCGACCCGCACGCGTTCCTGTCCAACCCGCACGCGCAGGTATCAACCGATCTCGGTCTCCAGCAGCGCCAGGTGCTCATCGTCCGACCCGCACGCGCAGGTATCAACCGGCGCCGCTCCGTGTGCTCTATCAGCACGAACCGTCCGACCCGCACGCGCAGGTGTCAACCGGAGGCCAGCGCCGACGAGCACGCACCGGGCCAGTCCGACCCGCACGCACAGGTATCAACCGCAGGGGACATCGCCCTTCACGCCGTCTCCGCAGTCCGACCTGCACGCGTAGGTATCCACCGGACATGGGCCACACCGCGCCCGCCGACGCCTCGTCCGACCCGCACGCGCAGGTATCGACCGGCGTTCGCGCCGTGCCCGTAGAGCAGGCTGGCGTCCGCCCCGCACGCGCAGGTATCAACCGTGGTGTCTGATCTGGGGTTCTTCGCCAAGAAAGGCCGACCCGCACCGCAGGTATCGACCGCGGGCCCTCTCGGTGGGGGCACGCTCCTCGGGGGCCGACCTGCACGCGCAGGTATCAACCACGGCACACACCCGGAGTGGTACCGGTCAGCAGGTCCGACCCGCACACGCAGGTATTAACCGATCGGCGAGCACACCACCCCGAGTTGGCCAGGGCCGACCGCACGCGCAGGTATTCGCCGATCAGCAGGGCGGTAATGACGTCGGTGCCAGCGTTCGACCCGCACGCCCAGGTGCTGTCCGCCTCCCGCGACGCCGACGTGACGACTCCCTGTCCACACGCATGGGTGCCTGCCTCTACCAATTGAATCATTCACCGTCAGGCCGATTTGGTTACGTTCGGAGATTTCATGACTGACAGCTTCAACCCAGACCAAGACGTGTGGGGAAAGTGGAACGGCCTCCTCTTCCCTTACCCCTTGGGCTGCCACTTCCTCGACACTGCCGCAATAGCAGGAGAACTTTGGGACGCCTATCTCACGGAACAGCAACGTGCCGCCATCGCCGACGCATTCGGTGTACCGGTGGCAGATGCTCGCGGGATGGTCTGTTTCTGGGCCGGGCTGCACGACCTGGGCAAGTGCTGCCCCTCGTTCCAGGGCAATCCGTCGGGCCCTGATCCGGCATTCCTCAAGGAGCCGGATTTCGCCGCTCCTTCCGGTTGGATGTTTGAGGGGGCGGTGCGGCACGGGCGGGTGACGCATTTGGTGCTGCCCTCGCTTCTGGCGCCGTACGGGTATGACGCGGCGTCGCGTCCGAGCAGGTCGGTAGCCCACCAGGTGGCGCAGATCCTCGGTGGCCATCACGGCGTCTACGGAGCGATGCTCGACCGGGTGCTGATGGCCGCCCCGGAGCATGGCGAGCCGCGTGTGGGGGCGGCAGCGGGCTGGAGGCGGCAGCGGGCCGCGTTGGTGGGGATGCTCTACGAGGCGACCGGACGGCCGGTGGCTCCGGTACAGGTGGCGCCGGCCGGTGCGGCTGTCATGGTCACCGCGCTTGTGGTGCTGGCCGACTGGCTGGCTTCCAAAGTCGGCTGGGTGCGTGCACGGCTCGCCGAATGGAGGGCTGCTGAGGGAAATTGGCAGGCGCACTATCAGCGGGCGGTCGGCCATGCGGCCCGGGCGGTGGCGGATGCCCAGTTGGCTGCGCCCCTTTGGAATCCGGCGGATTCCTTCGGCGAGGTCTTCCCTGCTATTCGTCAGCCCTATCCGCTGCAGAGCGATGTCGGGTTGCGGTTGCCGAGGGTGGTGTCGAAGGGGGCGGGTTTGTTGCTGGTGACGGCTCCCACCGGGGACGGCAAGACCGAGGTCGGTCTCTACGGGGCTCGGGTGCTGGGGGCCGCCTCGGGCCGGGCGGGTCTGGCCGTGCTGTTGCCGACCATGGCCACCACCGAGGCGATGTGGCAGCGCGTGCGCGACTACGTCGCGCGCAGCACCCAGACGGACACTCCGGTCACGCTGCTGCACGGCCTGGCGTGGCTGAATGAGGAATACGCCGAGGACGGCAGCGACGCCGTGCTCGGGGAGGGCTGCGTCTCTACCACGGCCGGGGAGTTCCTGCGCGGGCGACACGTTGGACTCGTCGCCGGCGTCGCGGTGGGTACGTGGGACCAGGCGGCGATGGCGACTCTGCCGGTGCGGTTCAATGTGCTGCGCTGGCTCGGCCTGTCCGGCAAGACGCTGATCATTGATGAGGCCCATGCCTATGACGCGTACGGACATGCGCTCACCGTGCGTCTGCTGGAGTGGCTGGGGCACCTGGGGGTGCCGGTGGTCCTGCTGTCCGCCACCTTGGCCGGCTCGCTGGCGCGCCGCCTGGTCGACGCCTACCTGCGCGGGGCCGGGCACCCCGGCGCCGGTGACGTCGCCCCCGCATATCCGGGCTGGCTGTTCGCCGATGCCGCATCCGGCGCCGTGACCGCCTCGCCGGTCATTGAAAGCCGCCGACAGCGCTCGCTCGTCATCGACTTTCACGAGGTGCGGCATACCCACGATCCGGACCGCTGCGACGGCCGGGCGCAGCGTCTGGCCGAGGAGCTCGCTCCGCTCTATGACGCCGG
This sequence comes from Streptomyces sp. NPDC033221, assembly GCF_055577005.1. NCBI lineage: Bacteria > Bacillati > Actinomycetota > Actinomycetes > Kitasatosporales > Streptomycetaceae > Streptomyces > Streptomyces sp. NPDC033221. The sequence continues at coordinate 11,006 of NZ_JBVIQN010000043.1, forward strand.
GCAGGATCCTGGGGCTGTGCTGGTGGTGTGCAATACCGTGCCGGATGCCCAGCAGACGTTCCTCGCCTTGAAAGAACGCCGTGGCTCGCGCCGGCCGCGGCTGTTGCTGCTGCACGCCCGTATGCCGGTGTGGCAGCGCGACGCCACCACCCAGATGCTGCTGGGCCTGCTGGGGCCCAAGGCGGCGCGTCCGGACGAGCCGCTGATCGTCGTCGCGACGCAGGTGGCCGAGCAGTCCCTGGACGTGGACTTCGACCTGGTGATCAGTGACCTGGCGCCGCTGGCCCAGTTGCTGCAGCGAGCCGGCCGCGGTCACCGTCACCAGCTCGGCGAACGCGGCGCGCGCCCCTCCTGGGCCCGCGTCCCCCGCCTGGTGGTCTGCTCCCCCAGCGGATCGCTGCCGCCGCCGGCCTGGGGGGAGGTCTACGACGCGGCGCTGCTGCGCCGCACGCGCGACCTGCTCACCGACCGGGCCGGGCGGCCCCTGGACGTGCCCGGCGAGGTGGCCGAGGCAATCGAGATGGTCTACGCCGACGTCAACGACCTGGCCGACCAGGCACTCTCCGATGACCGGCAGCGAGCGGTGCGGGAGACCGCCCAGGCCGCCGCGGCCGATGCCGTCGCCATCCCCGCCCCGCACCAGGTCACGGACCTTTACCCGCTGACCGACCGCGAGATCGATCCGGCAGCGGTCACCACGCGGCTGGGCGCCGACTCCGAACGGCTCCTGCCCATCTACACCACTGCCGACGGCCGTCGATGGCTCGACCCGGAATGCTCCCAGCCGCTGCCGGTGCCCCCAGCACCGCAGCAGCGTCTGGACCGCGACACCGTCGCCCGGCTGGTGCGCCTGACCGTCCAAGCCCCCGGCAGCTATCTGCCCCACGACGACCAGGACACCTTCCCGCCGAAGGAATGGGAACGCACCCCCACCGCCCGCGACCTGCGACTGCTGCCCCACCCCGTCGCTCAGGACGGCTCCATCGGAGCGTACGAAGCATCCCAGCACACCCTGCGTCTGGACGCCGAGCTGGGGCTCGTCCGTCGCGCCGGCCTCTGACACGCCTCCCGCAGCGGCCCGTATAGCGCGAGATCCCCGGTTAGCCAAACCGGGGATCCACCGCATCATTGAGAGTCCACCACCACTTCCACCCGTAACCGTCAAAAGGCCGCGCCACTGCCCCAGGTACAACTTCACCGCGTCCGCGACGTCCCCGGCAACGTCCTCACTACGCCGCGGCGTAGCTGAGGCGGAACAGGTCCTGGGCCCGCTCCAGGTCCCGCTCCGTGCGCAGCCGGACCTCCAGGTTGCCGGTGCCGTGGTGGCCCAGCCCCGTCACGTCCCGGGTGAAGCCGGGAACCAGGCCGGTCTCCTTCGGGTCGGCCTTGAGGTAGACGAGCAGCTTGGTCTGCTGCGGCGGGCACACGCAGGCGAAGTTCCGCAGCCGCCGGTACGCCCGGTAGAGGCGGTTCTCGGTCGTGGTGATGTCCTGCCCCAGACCCAGCAGCGTCTCGTCGACCGCGGCGGCCAGCTCGGCCATCGCCCCCTGCATCAGGTGCCCGCGCGTCCTCGCGTCCGCGCGCCGGCGGCGGGCCGTCCCGGGTGTCGCCGTCTGCCCCGTGACGGAGGCCACCGTCTCCAGGCCGACGAGCTGCTCGCCGTAGAAACGGTAGCGGACCAGGTCGATGCTGCGCCGGTGCTCTCGCACGGCGTGCACGTCGTAGCGGGTGAAGTCGCCCGCCACGCAGATCAGCCGCGGCGCGCTCCACCGCACCCGGGACGCGGCAGCCGCCCCCAGGCGCTCACGGACCAGGTGCCCGAACTCGGCACGGTGGTCCATCAGCCACGCCAGGTAGAAAAGGCCCTGGTTGATCACGCCCGCGTCCGTGCCGCGCTTGTACTCGACGACCACCGGCGCGTCGTTCTCGTCCAGACCCAGCGAGTCGATCCGTCCACCGTGCACCGGCCCGGTGCTGTACTCGCTCGCCAGGAACCGCACGCCCAGCATCGTCTCCATGTGCGCCTCGATGAGATGCTGCACATCCGCCTCGACCTCAGCAAGACGCGGCGCGACCTCGCTCACACCCCCGGTCGTCGTGTGGAACAACTTCAGCCCCGACACCTTCCCCTCTTCGACTCCGCGACCTGCAACGCCTACGAGAGCCACGATTGTTTCTGCGGAGAGCCGCGAATCGGTGAAGATGATGTGAGAGCCTGACAGCGGGCACCCGGACCTCTCGTGTCCCCCAGACATCGAAAGCCTGCCGTTCCCCCATGCGTCCCCCGCGCCCCGGAGGACAGCTCGGGAAGAGCGCGTTTGCCCAGGTCAGGCGCCATGCACTCGATGATGGATCGAGTGCCTTCTAAGCACTTGGCCGCAGGTTCGAGCCCTGCCCTTGTCCCCGCTGGGGCATCGAAGGGGCCGAAGCCGTCTTCCGACTCCGAACACTGCTCACGAACGGGGCTTCAAGGACTATCGGATCTTCCAAACGGCTCGCGAACATCAACGCCTGTACCTCAGCCATGGCCAGCAGGACTGACTACAGCCTCACAGCCTCACAGCCTCACTGCCTGAATCCCGACCGCCGCTGTGGGGATGCGGGTCGTGCATGCGCCTCAACTCCGCTCTGTTTCAACCGTACATGGCAAAAGCAGCCCTGTGCCATGTCATCGTGCACAGCGACGATGGCCACTGCCGACTCGCGGCTCAGCATCCGTTGGCCTCTCACGCCGGTGTCCTGACAGCAGGGGCTCTGACATGCGCTTACGTCGGGCCGTGTGGCGCAGCGGGTGCGAGGCACCCGGAACACGAACTGCAAAAATGCAGGACACTTTCGCGTGAGTCGGCACCAGACCCCACCGCCGCCTTCAACGCGGCCCAGAACCCTCGCCCGGACAGCCGACGCACACTGACGGGCGGCTCCTCACCTGCGGCGCCCCAGGGTCGGCAGGCCCCCGGAAACCGTACGCAGGCTGACCGAGGGGATCCGCTCGTCCGGCCGTCCGTGCGCCGCCCGCAGCCGCTCTTGCTCACGGCTCTTCGCCGCCTCGTGCGCTTGTCGGACAGCTTTCGTCTCGTGGTGCATCTCCACCGCGGACGTCACGAGCTCGATCAGCGCCTGTTGGCCCTTCCCTTTCTGCGACCCCGCCACCAGGGCGCCCCGGCGGACACTGCGCGTGATGACGATCTGGCCCACAGGCGTGGGCGGATCCGGGACCGTCACGCGTATGCCTTCTCCGGCTTTCAGGCGGTCGAGAAGGGTTTCGAGTCCGGCCAGGTTCGTCGTCAGGCGGACCTTGATGTACTTCCGGCCCCTTCGGGGAGTCAGTGAGGCTTCGGCGACATCGCCGTCGGTGATGCGGACGAAGGCCACGAAGGTGGGCCACGGCTGGTGGCTTTCACTTTTCCCCATGCACCCGAATGTTTCACTGGGATAGGGCTGCCACCAGATCCCAACGGGCCAACCAGCACTGATTCTGCCGACCGGAGGGCACGAAGCCACGGAAGCGCGCAAGCTCCGTCGCTACCACCCACCTCGCATCCGAGGCTGAAGGAAGCTGGAGGGGCCCGAAGCCGGTACGTGGCTGGCAATCACACACGGCGGTGCGGCCACACTTGAGGGGCACCCCGTGTGACCTGCGCATTGAACAATTTAGTGCGCAGGTCACCGCCATCACTTGCGCGCCAAAGAGTTCAGCTCCCAGATCAAGCCCATGCGAGCTGAATTCTTGTCTCTTGCCCAACAAACAGCTGTGAACATGGAGCGACACGTTCCTGCCCGGCTCAGTGACAAGGTGCGTGCCGTTCGGTCTTGGCCGCGCTCACGCGCCCGCCAGAGGGCACTGTGGACCGGTGGACGTACAGGATGTGCTCGCCGCCTTCACGGCGCTCGGGGCGGTTTTCTCGGGGGTGGCGGCCCTCGGCATGGTCGTGGTGGTGCGTTGGCAGACCAAGTTCGGGCGCCGCCTCACCCTGGAGTCGATGAGTTCGCAGGCTGCCGTGGAGCGGGAGCTGCAGCTGGAGGCGCAGCGGCGCGAGGTGTGGACAGCGTTCCTGCGGGCTTCGGACGCGTTCGTCGACGCGGTTTGGCGGCTGAGAGAGGTGGACTCGCGATCCCGGGCGGAGGAACTGCGCGCCAGATATCAGGCACTGATGGAAGCGTGCTCGGAACTACGGCTCCTCGGCCCCGACGTCGTTGTCCGGCACGCGGAGGCGGTATGGGAGCGGTGCGCGTGCATGGAACGGTATGCGGTCAGGCGGGCCGTGGTGCGATCCGCGCTGGACGCCCTGGAGCGACGGTGGTGTCCGGGAAACGCGGAGCGGTGCGAGGAGCGATGCGAGGTCAGTGACGCGCACAGCTGCGCCTGGCTGGCGCATGTGATGCTCGAAGGCTGGGGCAACCGGGACGACGACGACCGCCCCGACGACCTTGACCACCTGGAGTACTTGATCCGGGAGAGTGGCGTCCTTGCAGGCGACGGCGCGGCGGCGGAGAGCGGTGTGCTGACGGAAGACGACCTGCACTGGCTCCTGGCCGTCGCCGGCAATCCGGTTTCGTGGGACCTCCTTGCTGCTGAGGACCGCTGGCTGCGTCCTCGCACTGGCTATGACGAGTCCCGCGGGGCGTTCGTCAGCTCGGTACGCACCTTCCTGGTCGGAACCGGCGGGGCGGCCACAGAGTTCTAGGAGAGGTTGGTAACGCGGCTGGCTGGGATGCGGCCGTTGATGCCGGTGTGGGGTCGGCGGTAGTTGTAACGGAAACGCGTCGCCTCAGCCAAAGGCTAGGAAAAATGCAGGTCAGGAGGCATTTCTTGGCACATAAGGCAGGGTGTCGAAGGTCCGGAGCGTCAAACGAGCGTCACGGCCGCCGTATGCCTTCGAAGCCGCCTCGCATTACACCGTGTCGTCTGCCATGGAGATGGCAGTGGACTCTGCTACGAGATGTCAGCGGTTCTGCCATGAGGTATGTCAGTAGGTAGTCGTCTCGAGGGAGTCGATGAGGTGTAGGCCGTGCTGGACGTCGTCCGTGAGGACGTCGTGCTCCAGGAGCCAGCGGGTTGCGCCAGGCCAACCCGCTACTCGTCGAAGGACGCTGCCGCGGGGGGCATACACACGTGGCGACCCACGGCCGCAGGGCCGAGACCCAGTCGTGGACGCAATTCTAGTTCGACCCGCCGCTCCATGTGCGCGTCCACGGACGACGTGCGGTCGAGAACCGACCTGCTTCCGCTCTCCCCGTCTCCGAGTACCTTGCCGGAGCAGATACGACTGGAACAGGAACTCGGCGCTCCGCCCGAGACGATCGCGCAGGAGCTGAGGGCCTGGGTCGAGGTCGTGCGCGGCGAGGGCACACAAGAGCACGCGGGCCGCAGCTACCGCAGCATCTTCGGCTACTCCCATGCCCTCAAGCCGATCATCCGAGGATGGACCGCGGACGGCGTCGAGAGCCTCCGCGAGTTCAGCCGCAACGACATCGAGGTGGCGATCGCCAGCCGCAAGGGAACCCCCGTACGCTGATCGTCTTCTGTCACCGGCAACCTGCGGCTGACCCGGCTGCTGGGTGCCTCACCACCATGGCCGTCCGGGACCGCCCGACGTGGGCAGCGGGCAGCGGGCTGCCTCGCACGATCGAGACCGGGGTGGCCGACTCCGGTCACGATCCATAGGGTTACGGGCAACGCAGTGAGCTGCCGCCAACTTGCAGTAGCAGGTCAAAGGGCTGGTGTGACCGGCTCTCGGGGTACTCGTGCCGGCCCTTTGCGGGAGGGCGGTTCGCGCCTGGGATCATGGGCGCATGCCCGAAGGGCCGAACCTGATATCAAGCCTGTGGCCGCTCGTGCCCTCCGAGGCCGCCGATTGGCTGCTGGAGCTGTGTGGTGATGGCATCACCGGGTTCATGCCTCCGGCGATGCCTGACGCCGTGTGGGTGTTCAACGCCATGTACGAGCACAGCAGGGGTCGGCCGATGTGTCGTACCACGAGTACCACCAGGCGCGGCTGGCGGACGGGAGTGTCCAGCCGCACGTCGTTGGAGGCATCGACCTCGACGCCGTGGGCATCACCACGGGAGGGGGCTGGGCCGTGCCCAGCACCCGGGCCCCGGCTGGCGGCGGCCGAACTGGCCCGGCGCAACGGCGACCCGGTTGTGCCCGACGGGCTGATGCCCTCCTACCGTTGCTTTCCCACGGCCAAGAAGGAGGGCAGCTGGCCGCTGGGCGTGGGCCCGCCGACCGAGGGGAGCTTGGACCGTGAGACCTGGAACCGGCTGATCGCCACCCTCACCCAGTTCAGTCCTGCGGGCCCGGACACTCGCTGCCTGGCCTACTACAACCCGCTGATGCTCGGGGCCATCGACTTCGACAACCTCCACATGCGTACGGACCGGCTCGGCGACGCCGAGATCCTGTACGACCAGTCCGAGGCTGACTTCAGCCTGTCCAACCTCTGGGCCGATGACCGCTCGTGGGTCCTGTGCACCGACTACAATCTGTGGGCCACCAAGGTTACCGGGCCCCCTGCCCTCATCAACGCATCGTTGAACGACAGTGAAATCGAGGCGGTTCGTCTGCCTTGGGCGCACTGACGACGAGCTGCTTGAAGCCTTCTCCAGTGCGGAGCGCGGGCGCATCGCTGTTTTTGACCGATGAGGCCGGGCGGTCCTGTGCATGCTGGATCCCGAGCTGCTGGAACGAATCACCGCGCGGCGCACGGAAGTCGCCCATTTTGGCGAGGATCATGCCGGAGGCGTAGGCCCAGCGGCCAATGGTGAAGTGGCTGGCCCACGAGGCGGTGGTCGGCGCCGATGCGGTGCATTCGATGCTGGCCTGCGAGGCGGCCAGAGTGCGGGTGGCGAGCCGGTGGTCGCCGTCGAGCGCGACCGCTTCGGCCAGGGTGGTCTGGTAGTAGGCCCTGGCCCGGGGATCACCACTCCAGACGGCACGGGCCGAGCAGAAGACCGACACGTGGAAGGAACGCTACAAGGTCCGTGCGGGGGCGAGGGCACCATCGCCCAGGGCGTCCAGCGCTGCGGGCTGCGCAGATCCCGCTCCCGCGGCCTCTCGAAGACCAGCCTCCAGCACCAGCTCACCGGTGCCGCGATCAACCTCGTCCGCATCGACGCCCACCTCACCGACACACCCCGAGCCCGCACCCGCATCAGCCACTTCGCACGACTTCGCCCCGCCGACCACACGATCGATGGGGCGAAGAAGGCGTAGGACCCCGAAAAGACCAACAGCATCGCATCGGCACCCGGGGCCCCGTTGGCGGAGCCCAGTGCCTCAGCGACACCGCCCGCTACCGCTGTAGCAGTGGGAGTAGCCCACGTGGAAGCGGACGCAGGGTGCACGGCTCCTTATGCCTGGGGTCCGGTCCTGCGGCGACGTGTGATGACGACGGCCCCGGCACCGGCGAGGACGGCGGCGCCACCGATGGCGGCAAGGGTCGGCAGCCTGTCCGAGGAGCCGGTTTCCGCGAGCGTGCCGCTGACCGGGAGCTCGTCATGGCCGCCGTGCGACGCCGTCTGATTCCCGGCGGTGCCCGGCTTTTCCGGCCTGCCCTTGCCGTCCACGGGCTTGCCCTTGGCATCGTCGACCGGGCCGGGCCTGCTGTGTGGGGACAGGACGGTGAAGTCGAACTGGCTGATGTTGTCGAAGCCGCACTGGTCGTCCTCGCCGTAGGAGTACCCGATGGTGAAGAAGTACCCCGTGCCGGCCTTGGCCTTGCCGCCGGCCTTGATGCGCAGCTTGGCGTCCGCGTATTCGCCCGGCTTCAGCTGCTTGATGGTGGCGAAGTCGTCGTTGTCCTGGAACTTGGCGCCCTCGCCTTGGATGGGCTTCCAGGCGTGTGTCTTCGGGTTGAACCACTGCACTGTGACGTCCAGTTCGGCGATGTCGCTGAGTTTCGGGTCGGCGGTGCCCAGGGTGAGGGAGATGTCGGTCGCCCTCACCGCAATCTTGGAGACGTTGGTGACGCGGTAGGTGAACTCATGCCAGCCGGAATTGGCGACGATCTTGCTCGGGAGGCCGGCCAGCCCTGTCTTGCCGCGGTCTACATTGAAGATCGGGAAGCAGGAGGTGGAGCGGGTTTCGGTGGGGGACGGCGTGGTGCTCGGCTTCGCCGAGGCCGAGGCAGTGGGCGTCGGCTCAGCGGCCGGCCGCTCGGCGGCGGCCTTGCCACTGCCCATGTCACCGGCAGCGCTGTCACCGCCGTGGGTGCCGTCGGCGCCGGTCGACGAGGCGGTGGCCGGGGCCGACGCGGAGGGCGTGGCACTGGGCGTCGGTGCCTGATCCGTCGCAGACGCGGCGGGGGCCGCGAGCAGGGTCAGGGGGCTGATGACGGCCGTGACAACTGCGGTCGCCAGGACACGGTGGAGCTTCATTGAAACCTTTCTTGGGGAGCCGGACTGACGGCCGACGGTGGGGCAAGCGCGGTACGGCCCCGTAGGCGAACAGGTAGGTGACCGGCGAGGCCATCGAATGGTTGTGCACCGAGCAGACGTGCCCGGTGTGACGGTGCTCACCGGACGCGTCCGCAGGTCAGCCCGTCCTCGGGGCGTGGCCTGCCAGCGCCCCGCCTGATCCGACGCCTTGGGTAAGGCACAGTCACACGGGGCGCAACGCGTGACGCCAGCTGGCTCCATGGTTGCCCGCTGGCGGGGTGAGGAGCCGGATCTGCTGGTGCCTGATCTCGTCGCCGCCCGGATCCTCACGGCCGACGGCACCGGTCTTCGTAAGGATGAGGGTGACGACGCCGGCGATCGCGAGCGGCGTGCCCTGGCCGTCTTCGAGGACCGCTTCGGCCTCACCCTGCCCCGGACCGCCTTCACCGTCGACCGGCTTCCCCGTCACGCAGTCAACGGGGCACCCGCCCGGGACTTCGACGCTGTCCGCGCCTGGGCCAAGGCCCAGGACCACCCCGTTCCGGATGAGCGTCTGGGCCTGGTCCCCGCCGGTCTTCGCCGCTCCTACGACCATGCCGTCCGCGGGCAGCAGCACCTTGACGGCATGGCCTCGACGCCGATCGTCGCCACCTTCCACACGAGCGGAGTGCTGAGGCACGCCTCGGAGTAGGTCTTCCCCTGGGCCCGCAATGCCGTGGCAGGTACGGCGGCCCTTGCGTATCCCGTCATTCCCGACGTCGGCGCGTCCCGATGAGGCTCTGTGCTCTGACCCGGCCCGCGACGGAAGCGGGCGTGGCTATGCACCCGTCAGCGGTGCTCAGCCACGCCCGGTACAGCAGCGGTGAGAGAACCAGAATGATCACGGTCTCAGTGCGCCGGGTCGACCGAGTTCGACTGACCCTTCAAGAGCGGATGCCCGCGTTGGCGTCGGGTGCGGCTGCGAGACAATCAGCTCATGGGGATCGACCTGCAACTGCACAACGGCCGCCCACACTGGCCCGGCCGGCGCTCGAAGCGCAAGCCGACACTGGTCCGCCAGTCCCACGAGCATGGCGAAGCCCTGGCTCAGCTCATCGCCACGCTTCCCTCCAACACGTCGGGGAAGCTCTCGACGGTCGACCCGTACAACGACACCCTCCTCAACGAGCAAGAAGCCGAGGCCGCACTCCGCGAGATTCCAGACCTCCTGGACCGCTGCACCGACAGCTCCGAAACCGCTGCCGTCCGCGACCTCGCCGCACACCTGCAGGACTGCGCCTCCACTCCCGGCAGCTATCTCCTCCTGGTGGGCGACTAGCCGGGACGCAGAAGCTCATGGGTGAGCTGAAAGAGCACCAATGGGGACGCCCTGGTCCTGTTGGGGGCGCGGAGGGGCGGATGGCGATCAGGCATCTGGTCCGGCTTCACTTCGAAAAGGGTGGTCCGGTCGTCGAAGGTGAGTGGTCCGTCCCGCGGACCGCGATCACGGACAGGGTGCGTTCGCCGTCCTCGTCCAAGATCTCGGCGATGACGACGGCGCGGGCCGTCCGCGCCGCCGCCGTACCCAACCTCGGCGCCCGTCCAGCCGTACCGTCCGCACTGGCACTCCGCCGTCGACGACGACAATCTCCGCCCAGCGCCGTGCCGGCCTGGGCCCGCAGGGACTCCAGCACCCACCCGAGCGGGCTGCCCCCGCCGCGGGGGCCGTCGGGGTCGAAGGGGCACCGGCTGTAGGTGGCCAGCACCGCGGAGACGGGGCCGAGGGCAGGCGGCGCGTTCTCCAGCACCCGCGCCAGCAGCTACCCCCTCCGTTGTAGGTAGCCGATCGCCCGCGCCGGAAATACCAGAGTGGGAAATCGGTTCTTTTAGCAGTACCCGACCGCCATGACCACGCCCACTCCAGTACCCGAGCGCTGCGCTGAGCTGACCGTCCGACCAGGCCGGCCGGCGTGAGGCGCCTTCGTGGGTGTCGGACTTGCCTACTGAATCAGCTCAATGTGCGGATGGTGCGGGGCTGCCGGACAGGAGTGGAGCTGCAGGTCGTAGCCCCGGGCCAGGGTGATCATGGTGAAGTTCGCCGGAGGGGTGCCGGGGAGGAGCGGCGTGGGGTTGGTCCGCTCTTCTTCGGGGGCCCAGCTCTTGCTGCTGGCGTTCCATTCGGTCGAGGCGATCGTCAGCAGCGGATCCATCTCGGTGGCGCATTCGGGGCAGCGCCGGGCCATGGGGTCGGTGAGTCCCCAGCGGCTCCAGCCGCCGACCTTCCAGCCAGGGGCGACTGACAGGTGTTCCGCGTAAAACTCCTTCGGGGCGGATGCGTAGGAGCTGTCCACCTCCGAATCTGCTGCCCGCCATGTATCCCAGTTGCCCAGCTGGTTCTGCACCTCCTTGCGCAGCTCCAGAAGGTGCGGGTACTCGGTGACCTGCTCTGGTGCGAGCATGCATGGCTCGGGCAGGTAGTCGGAGAGCTGGACTACGGGCGGTTCGGGAGCGGCGGCGAGGACATCGGTGACCTCGGCGGCGGACCGCCAGAACAGCGCAGTTCTGGGGTTCTCCGGATGGTCGAAGGGGCACCAGAGGACCTGGAGGAGGTCTGCCCCGGGCGGCTCGAACGTGCGGAGCTGGGGGATGTCACGAAGGTACAGCTGGGCCACGGGCAGCATGGCGACCGGGCCTTCGGGCCACGGGCGGCCTTCAGAGATTCGCTTCTCGGTCGCCAGTTCCTCCGGCGTAGGCCGGGATGCCTGGCGGCCGAGATTCCGCCGGCTCGCCACTGCCGCCCGGATGCGCCGCAATACCCGTACGTCCTCCGGGGCGAGGACTCCCTGCGCCAGGCTGCTCCTGACGTGCGGCCCTGCGCAGTACGGCCAGGGCTCGTCGGCGGGCCACAGGAGCGGCCCGCCGACGGAACTGTCGTGCGCGGACGGAGACCCGGGGCGGGGATGCAGCCGGGTCGCTGTACGCGCCAGCGGGGCCAGTTGAGGGAAGAGCGCGGCAACGTCGAGCGGCCGCGGCGGGGTAGTGAAGCTCATACCGGCTCCCGGTGGACGAACAGCATGAAAAGGGCGAGAGGGCGGATCAGTTACCGAGGTTGAACTGCCCGTTGCCCTGGGTATTGGGGATGTAGACATCGGGGAACAACCGATCCACCGATCCGTCTTCCCGTTCGATCTTGGCACTCATCGTAACTCCCACGGGAATCGTGCTGGTGGCGTCGAGGTACTTGGGCGTTACCTGGTACAGGATCGCGTCGTCCTCCCCGAACGACAGTTTTGCCACCTCGTCACGAATCTTGGACTCGTAATCCCACATACTGCCCGGGCCGGTGTTCATCCCTACCTGCCAGCAGGGGACGAGGTTCTTCGAGATCCGTCCGCCCAGAATGTTGGCTATCAGGTGGCACCGGGAGAGCCCGGCGTCAAGTTGGTTCGCTCGGGCGAACAGTTCCGCATCCTGCCAGCCGGTGATGTCTCCCCCGGCCGCGCTGCCCGCTCCGATCGTCTTCCCCAGACATGCTTGCGCCGCGGACGCCCGGGTGCCGGCTGGGCCCAGCGGGTTGGTGGTCTTGTTGACGTGGACAACCGGTTCCGTGGTGTTCAAGATCCACCCGTTGCCAGCCGGGCGTGCCCCCTTCGGCGAGACCCCCAGGCACTCGGCGTGTGCGGAGTCGATCGATGCCGCGAGCCCCAGCTTGAACTGCTCGGCGTCAATGACCCGCTGACTTTCGAAGCCGTCGTGCAGCTGGCCCTCGGCGAACTTCTTGTGGGCGGCCGATACATGGGCACGCACGCAGCGCCTGGAGGAGTCCAGGCTCGAACCGCCGCCGAGCTCGAATATGACCCACCCGTTGTTGCCGGGGTTCGGGATGAGTTCAGCGCACTGAGCGCCATCTGCGCCTCCCTCCTTGGTCTCCGCAAAGGGGAACTGGGCACAGCTGTCGCTCGGAATGAGGTCCGTTGCGTCGGCGAACGGCTTCGACGACGCAGTTCCACAGGTGCGATTCGTACGGTCGGCCACGCCGCTCTTCGCCCGAGTCAACGGCGTATCGCGTCCCCAGCGGTCGGCGAGGTTTTTCTGGGCCCACAGGTAGGCCGCCACGGCAGCGCCCTGGTCCGATCCCCGTGTGCTGACCGGCACCTCGGGCATGACCGAGGGGATGACGCAGCCCGGTGATGCGGTGGGATTGGCCGCGACGTCCCGGACAGCGTCATCACAGCGGATCTTGCGCGGGTTCGCCCACGCCGCGGTCGGGTCGACGACCGTGGCGCCCGGGGACGTCACGTACAGCTTGTAGGAGGTGTTGAACTCCGCGACGGCGCCCGCCGCGGGGGCCGAAGAGTAGGCGACGGAGCCGGTGTGCGACTGCCCCACGGTGAGGGCGCCGCCGTACCAGGGCGCGGTCTTTGTCGCTGTGCAGCCGGCCGTGCAGGAGGCGCGGAACTTGGCGTTGAGGGCATTGACCTTTCCGCTCGCACCGGTCATCTTCACGGTGACCTGCTCGTTCCACGTCTTGCCCTTCGCGGGCAGTGTCGCATCAGTGGAGATCTCCAGGGTGCCGTGCCCGATCTCCGCGCCGTCGCTGTCGCGCAGGGTGTAGAGGACATTCACCCCGGTCACGCAGTATCTGAAGCGTTCGTACGAGTAGCTGCCGGGATTGGTGATGTCGCAGCTGCCGCCGACGAGCGGCCGTACGGAGGCGGTCCGTACGGAGGCGGTCCGTGACGAGGCGATCCGTGACGAGGCGGGGCTGACGCTCACACATGCCTTAACGGCGCCCGCAAGACGCTCCTTTGAGCCTGTCTTCGTGGGCTCGCAGTGTGCTGCGGATTCCTTCGGGAAGGCGCTGGTTTCGGTGACGGGGGCCGGAGTGTCGGACCGGCCCGTCCAGTTCACCTCGCCGACCTGCTGCGGCTTCTCGTCCACGGCCTGCTGCACCGGGGCCATGCCAGTCGTGGTGAGCCCCAGCGTCACCGTGGTCAGTACGGCGAGTACGGTCGACCGGGCACGTCTTCGAGCTGCGTCTATGGGACGTATCTGCACGTTCGTCAGGTCTCTCTTCTTTGTCTTCTGTCTTGGTGGAGGGGCAACGGACACACCGGATATGCGGCGCGCCCGCACAGCAGTGGACGGGAAAGCGCCGAAGACTCACGGCCTCACATGTCCGTGGCCTTGTGGAGAAGCGGACGTTGCTCATGTGGTGAGCGCCCGGCTGCAAAAGCCGGCGCTCACCACGAGACGCAGGTACTCCGCCCGGTCAGGAGGCGGTGGGCCACATGGCGGGCCCGGCCGCCAGGGAGCCCTTGCCGTCACCGAGGTAGAGGTGCAGGCTGCGGTCGCCCCAGCGGGCGGCGATGTCGGCCTTGCCGTCGCCGTTGAAGTCGCCGCCGAGCAGGGCGCGCATGCTGCTCCAGGACTTGTCGTGCCACAGGTCGGGGGCGCGGGTGACGGTGCCCTGGGCGTTGCCGGTGTAGAGGCGGAAGCCGCCGTCGGGGTCGGTGGCGACGATGTCGTCCTTGCCGTCGGTATTGAAGTCGCCGCTGGACAGGATGCGCATGCCGTCCCAGGACTTGTCATGCCACAGGTCGCGCTTGGCCCCGCTGAGGGTGCCGTCAGCCTTGGTGGTGTAGGCGTGCAGCGAGCCGTCGCCCCAGATGGCGGCCAGGCCGTCGCGCCCGGAAGTGTCGGCGCGGAAGCGCACGATCTGCCGCATCGTCTTCCAGGACGCGTCGTACCAGGCCGGGACGCGCGGGGACAGCGTGCCGTCGGCCTTACTGGCGTAGAGGAACATCTGGCCGTCGTCGCGGCGGGCGATGATGTCGCCCTGGCCGTCGCCGTTGAAGTCGCCGCCGATGAGCTGCTGGTAGCTGCCCCAGGTGCCGTCGTGGGTCCACAGTTCGCGGCCGTACTGCAGGGTGCCGTCCGGCTTGGCGTAGAAGGCGTGCAGGTTGCCGTCGGTCATCACCGCGGCGACATCGGTGCGGCCGTCGCCGTTGAAGTCGGCGGAGGTGAGCACGTCGCTGACGTTGTGGAACTTCGTCGTCAGACGTACCGTCTGGATCCAGTCGGCGATGTCGTCGGTGCGGGTGATGACGGCGTCGGTGCGCTTCTCGTCCTCGTGGCCAAAGCAACCGCCCTGCCGGGAACGGCTGCTGACCCCGGCGAGCTCATAGCCGCCGTCGTGCTTGCGCAGAACGGGGCCGCCGGTGTCGCCGGCGCAGATCGCGGCGCCGTCCGAGGTGCCGGCGATGCCGGCCGAGGTGTCCTGCAGTGTCTGCAGGGAGAACTGCGTGCTGTGCAGGCGGTCGGGCACCCACTGGTCCTTGGTACGGCCGTAGCCGCTGACCGTCAGACCCTCACCCTGACGCGGGGTAGCGGTACCGACAGATGCGGGGGCGATGCCGGTAACCGGGCTGGCAAGCTTGGCCATGACCAGGTCACGGTCCCCGCGGGGGACTAGAGCGACGACGTCCGTGATGCTGCCGCCGCTCTGCGTCAGGTCGGTGCGGCCGATGGTGGCGGTGGTCTTCAGCTTCGGCGCGCCCGCGGATATCTTGAGACTCTGGGCGGGGTTGTCGGCGAAGCAGCTGGCGGCGGTGAGCAGCCACTGCTCATCGATGAGCACGGCCGAGCAGTTGCGGGTGCCGCCGATGTTGAGGTTCGCCGCGGCGGGGGAGGCATCGTCCTTGGCGACTGTGCCTACCACGGCATTAGCGATGGGAGCAGTTGTCAGGGTGGCGGTGATGGCGGCGGCGGCACTGAATGCGGCAAGGCCGACGCGAGAGCGTCTGGTAAGCATGGCGATGTTCCTGTTTAAGAGTGGTCAAAAATTCGGTAGGGGGATTGCGCAAGTCGGTTCGAAGGTGCAGAGCTGCGCTCCGATACTGTCTTGCAAGAGTCAGGGTGTTCCGTAACCTCTGGGGCGATCTGCCCGTTCCATGGCCAGGGGTCGGCATCCAGCACTGCCACCGGCGGGGATTATTCCGAAGAATGGCCTTCCCGTGGAACTCGCACGCTCACTACACGGGCAAAGTGCTGCCTGAGCTTTCCGGTGTGCGCCTGCCGTTCACGGAAATAGGAATGAGACCCCGCCGGTGGACCTTACCTGATGTCTTCCTTTTATTTCATTGCTAGGCGAAAATCTTGGTGATGGTGGATATGGCGTCTCCGGCTACTTCTTCGACCTTGTGGATAACCGGCTTCACAGCGGAAACCGCCTTTCCTGCGCCGCGCGTCGCAAAACTCAGTGCTTGGCGACCGATGGCAGTGACGAATTCCCCGCTCGTGAAGCCGTACTCCATTCCGGTGGCGATGGCGCTGACGCCCGCGGCGATGCCCGAGATGCCGAAGCAGATGGCAGAGATGCTGCCGAGGATCGGCGCTGCCGGCCAGAACACGCAGGCGACCGCGAATCCGGCGCCGAGGAGCCCTGCTGCCACACTCACCGTGTCGGCGGTGTCGGCCCACCACTTGGGGTCCTTCCACCAGTCCTTCTTACCGGATTCGGTCCCCTGCGGGTTGACCTTGTCGTTGCTCCCGGAGTCGGAGGGGTTGTGTTTGTTGTCCCGGTCCTTCTGTGACTGCCGGGCAGCCTCCTGGGCGGCCTTCTTCAGTTCAGCTGTCCGCATGTCGGCAGCCGTCTTACGGGCCTGGCTGGCAGCGGCAGCGGCGTCCTTCGCGTCCCGGCCGGCGGCGGTCGCGGACTGACGCGCGTTGGCCGCGGAAGTGCTGGCGCTGTAGGAGGAAGCAAGAGCGCGGCGAGCGGCGTCGACGGCGCGGTTCGCCGAGTAGTTCGCCGAGCGGGAGGCGCTGCGGGCGGTGGCGGCCGCGTCCTGGGCCTTGTCCGCCGAGGCTTTCGCGTCGGCGGCCGACTTGTCGGCATCCTTGGCGTTCTTCTTGGCTTCGTCGGCGTAGTCGCGGGCTTTGTTGGCCGAGTCGATCGCCTTCTGGGCCCACTGCTGGGCCTCGGCGGCCTTGCCGCGGGCTTCCTTGGCAACCTGGTTGGCCAGCGCTGCGTCCCGCTGGGCATCCTGGGCGATCTTGGCTGCCGTGGCGATGGACGCCTTCATGGCGGCCTCATGGCACAGGGAGTCGTAGTCGAGCTGCGCGGCGAGGTGCTGGATGGAGTCGACGAACTTCCGGCGCATCCACGCCGGTCCTTCCGCGGCAACGTCGGCGTATGCCCTGGAGTAGGCGCCGCCGCGGGCCAGGATCGTCACGGTGGTGACAGCGTCGTCCTCCTCGACCGCGGCAGGAAGGTCGACGTCGAAAAACTTCTGCAGGGCTTCCGGTGTGTCGGTGTCGAGTGCGTTGTTGCACGCGGCGGTGACCGCCTTGCCAGTCTTGGTGGACAAGATGCGGACGATGTTGACGCGGTTTTCCATCTCCCGCGCCCTGATCACACCAGAGGTGTTGAAGTCACCCGTGGGGCGGTCGCCAGCCAGCGCGTTTGCCGCCGCACTCGCGACAGCAGGCTCGGAAACCTGCGCCATGAACAGTGTGATTTCTCGGTCATCCTGGGCGGCAGCGACCGGCCGGTCGACGTCGATCCAGGACAGGACATCGTCGTCGCTCCCGGACAGGGCGAAGCGGGCGGCCTCACGGGTCCAGCTTCCCTTGGCGTCCAGCAGCGCCACGGCCGCCTTGCGGCCGAGCGTGGCGGCGACCCCGAGATCGTCGCGTGCGAGTGCCTGTTCGGCCTTGGCGATGAGGTCCTTGGTGGCCTGGTCGGTCTGCTGCTCCTGGGTGCGCTTGCTCGCAGCGGCCGCGCGGTCGGCAGCGTCGATCTTCGCGAGGGCTGCGGCCTCCTGCATCCCTTGCTTGCGGTCCTCCTCCAGGCGGGCCATCTCCGCCTCACGGGCCTTCCGCTCCACCTTGACGGCTTCCTCGACGGCCTGGGTGGCGGCGTTGGCTGCCTTGACAGCTGCTTCGGCGTACATGGTGGACTTGTTGGCGAAATCGACCGCCTGCCCGGCGTACTTGACCGCCTCGTCGGCTGCGTCAGCGGCCTTCTCCGCGTGCTCGGCGGCGGCGTTGGCTGCCTTGTGGGCGGTGCGGGCGTTCGTCGCTGCGGCGCTGGCCAGGGCCTGGGCCCGGGAGGCGGCGCTGGTGGCCTGGTCCGCGGCAGCTGAGGCGATCGCGGCCTGCCGCTTGGCCACAGCCGCCTTGGACTGGGCCACACCCGCCGAGGAGGCTGCCTGGGCGGAGGCGTTGGCGGCGGCGGAGGCATTGCGCGCAGCAGACGCAGCCGAAGCGCCGGCGCTGGCCGCCTGGTCCGAGGCGATGGCCGCCTGCTCAGCGGCGGCAGCTGAATCGCGTGCCTTGGCCGCCGCATCGCGGGCGGCGACAGCAGCGTCCTTGGCCCGGCTGGTCTTCGAGGCGTCCTTGGACGCGGCGATCGCAGCGTTATAGGCGCGCGACGCAGCGGACCCGGCTGCGGCCGCCGCCTGCGAGGCGGCGGTGGCGGCCAGGGAGGCCCGGCGCGAGGCGGTGACGGCGGCGTTGGACGCACTGATGGCGGTCCGGGCAGCGGAGGCGGCGCCGCTTGCTGCGGCGGCGGCCTTGCGGGCAGCGTCGGCCGACAGCTTCACGTTGTCTTTTGCCGCCTCCGCCTGCAGCTTGGCCTCCTCGGCCGCTGCCTTGGCCTTGTTGGCAGCGGTGGTGGCCCGTTGGGAAGCTTCCACTGCCAGGTCGGTCTTTTGCCGGGCGGTCTTGGCCTCGTGCGTCACGATGGCGAGAAGCTGATCGATCGTGGCGGCTTCCTGGTCCCTGGCCCGTGCGATGTGCTGGCCGGTGTCCAGATACCACTGGACGTCATCCGCAGTGCCGCTCAGTGCACGGTTCGCATACTTCGTCACCTCGGGGCCGGCAGTCTTGAGACTGCGGGTGATCTCCACACGCATGTCTTCCAGCCGGGCCTCGTACTGGCCGACGGTGAGGAACTTCTCCAGAGCCTGTTCCGTCTCGGCGTTCAGCGCGGCATTGCCCTCCCGCTGGACGGCGGTGCCGCCGGTGTTCATCACGGTAAGGGTCGAGACCCGCATGTCTTCCATGATGGACGAACGGTATCCGTCTTTCACGAAGGCGGCGATGGCATCGTCACCGTCCTCCAGGGCCTTGTCCGCGTCCCGACGCGTCCCCTTCCCGCCGTGGGCGAGGTAGGTGAGAACGGCGACTCGATTGTCCTCCAGCGTCGCCTTGGGCAACTCCTCGGTGAGAAATACGGTGATGTCGTTGTCGGTGCCGCTGAGGGCGTAGGCGGCGGCCTCCTTGACCGCCTTGCCGCCCGTTACCCATGCCTTGACCACCTTCGCCCGGTCCGTGTCCGGCAGGGCCAGGGGAGTCGCGTCCCCGGGAGCGCTGGCGGCCCGGGCCGGGGTTGTGAACAGCAGGGGCGTCGACGAGGCAGCCGCAGTGGCCGCTAGAGCGGCGGCGAAGCGACGACGATTCCAGAACGTTGTCTGCACGAAAAACCTTGTCTAGTCATGGTCGTCAGAAAGGAAGAAGGAGCATCCCCCGGCTCTGCCGTCGGACATTGGCAGGGCCCGGTGACAACAACTGTTTGCAGCGGTTGCCGGAAAGGCAGTCAGCGGCCGGGTGGTTCTCTCCGAAAGCGCCGTCACCGCACACGGAACAGGGAAGCGCACGCTGGGCAATCGGCGATTTCAGCAGTGCGCCACCGGGGGAGCGAGGTGCGCCTTATTTCTTAGTCGAGATTTCGACCAGTGTGTGTGCGTCGCCGACGTTGTCCGCTGTCTCCCCTACTGGCGTCCACGCATTCTTCCTGACGTTGAACGACTTCTCCTCACCGGTTTCGGCGACGGTCATGTCGACAGTGGTCTGGTAATCATTTCCCTTGAAGGCAAAGACCTTCGGGATTTCCAGGGTCAGGTAGCCGGAGTTCCCCGTGGCACGGAAGCAGACCTTATTGTTCTTCCGGGACCAGACTTCCAGGAGCCCCTGCTCGCTTCCACAGGATGCCAGTGTGATGTGCCCGTCCCCCCGCTTCAGCTTGATTCCCGTTTCGGCGAAAACCTTGTCGGCGTTCGGGTAGTTGAGGTCCTCGACTGCATACGGCATGTCATCTGCTGTGGCCTGCCCGTTGGCTTCGGCGCGGGATACCCCCGGGACGGCCTGCAGGAAGTACAACGCAAGCGCGAAGACGAAACCACTCAGCAACCCAATTCGGGCCAGTCGGCGCATTGTTCTCTTTCTGAAATCTTGTCGAGTTGCTGCGGGCTCGCCCGCGCGGGGCGCGTCACCCTGCGAGCCGGCACCCGCAGACTCGCAGGGTGATTACCGGCCAATGAGTATCAATGAACATCAAAAGAAGATCCATCCAGTAATGCATGACATAACGCGCAAAACGGTCATTTCTGCTGTGATTCATGCCACCGTTGGATATGGTTGTAGGCTCTGGCGTTAAAAGATTCGTGAAATCTCCGCAAGTGCGTCCTCGGCTTGTCCAGCCGACCACCGTTTCTTGGCGCAGCTGGTGCCGGCACTCGGCGGCGCAGTTGAAGCGCTGCTCGGTGAGTGCCTGACGCATGGCCCGTCGGAGAGGCGTTCGCGGCCTTCCTATGATTTGAGTCATGAATCTCCTGCGATGGCGCCGCCGAGACGGTGCGCAGCGGCAAAGGCAACGTTCCCGCTCGGCCCTGGCCCCGGCCCAGGCCATGGATCGGGCCGGACGTCACGCCGAGGCGGAGGCCGAGGCCCGGTCCCTTGCCGAGGCCCGGTCCCGGCGGCGCGACAAGGTGGGTTCGGCGCTGGCGTTGTGTCTGGCCGCGAATGCGATGAACTCCCAGGGCCGCCACGCTGAGGCCCTTGCGGAGTATGACGCGGTGCTGCCGGTCTTCGTCGAAGCCTTCGGCGCCGACGACTTCGACACCTTGAACCTGCGCGTGCAGCGCGCCCACGCACTGGCCTTGGTCGCCCGGTATGCCGAAGCCGAGACGGAGTGCGCAGCCGTCGCCCGCATCGTGGATCGCGGCCGCGACGCGGACCCGGGCTTGACAATCCTGGCCGGTACCGCTCGGCACGGCCTGATCCACGTTCTCAACGCGCAGGAACACTACGCGGAAGCCGAGGCTCTCGCCTCCGAAACGCTCGCGTTGCGCGCGTTCAGATACGGGCCCCTCGCCGACCCCCGCGTCACGGGAGAGCTCCAGGGGGTTCTGCGGCTTGGTCTGGCGCGCAGCCTGAACGGTCAGAGACGCCACGATGAGGCTCTCACCGAGGTGGCGCATGCGAAGGAACTGCGCCGGAATGCGCCTGACGGCCCGGGCAATTCCGGGAGCGGCGCGGCCGGACTGATCGAGGCCACAGCCCTTCTGGGGCTGGGCCGCAAGAGCGAGGCCCGTGCCTGTGCCACGGCTGCCTACGATGCGGCCCTGGCAGCCTTCGGCATGCACCACTTTCGCGTCGCGGAGGCCCGCGCACTGCTCGGTCGCATTGACGACGGCGACAGCCATGGCTTCGAATCATGACCGGTGTGCGATGAGCCCCAGGTATTACCGGTAGTCCGTTACACCCGGCAGTAGCAGGGATTAACGGACTACCGGTAACCAGCGGCTGGTCCTTCGCAGCCTCGACAGCAACGACTCTCAATCACACCGGTGATTACCGGTCATGCACTGCCTCCTCATCTCCACCTGACGGAACTGCTTAGGAGCGAGGGAGTGAGGAAGTCAGGACTCGCTGCTGCCTGGGCGTCAGGCTACGTGAACGCGACTTCCTGCGTAGGGCGTTGTGCATATCCGTGCGTGATCGGCCGCGGCCAGGCACTGTGCCTTGGCGAACGCCTACCGGACTCGATACGGCTGTTCCAGTGCTCGTCCAGAAGCACCCGCAGGGGGGTGCGCTTCTCCCGGCCCGTTCGGGAGGGCGAGGTCTTCGAGGACCTGCCACAGCTCCCGGCCATGCTGATCTCCGCCGTCCCGCGTCTCGCCGAAGGCGGTTCGGTGCTGGCCGACCGCCCTGGCCAGGCGTCGGAAGCTTCACGGTAGACCGTCAAGTTGGCGGCGTTACTGACTTTGTCTGCGTCCGCCGCGCGTGGCCGGGGATGAACCGATCCCTCCTCCCTTGCGCGAGCCCTCCAAAAGACGTCCGGGGATGAACCGGATTCGGCCTTGTGCTCGCCCGTCGTGGCAATGGCCACCTCGCACGTCCGGGGGTGAACCGGTCCCCCAAACCTTTCTACCGCCATCCCCGGCGTCCGCCCTGCGCGTGTAGGGATGAACCGGTGCAGCACACCTTTCCGAAGTTGCCGCCGCCAGCCACCCCGTGCGTCCGGGGATGACCCGATCCAAGTCCGACGTAGCTAACCCGGTGTGCGGGTTCGGGTGAGCATGCGCGAGACCCTCGTACGCTGCAGGTGATTGGCTGTCACTGCTCGCACGAGGGTCTCGCCATGGATGCTACGACCTTCGTCGTCGAAGTGTTCTGCTTCGCCGACGACTGGCTGCACGACCGGCGGCTGCGCCGCCGTGGCCCGCGTCCGATACTCGCTGACAGCGAGGTACTGACCATCGAGTGCGTCGGCGAGTTCTTCGGCATCGACACCGATTCCGGTCTGTATGACCACTTCCGCCGCTGGTGGAGTGAGTGGTTTCCCGGTCTGCGTCGGATCCATCGCACCACGTTCGTGCGCCAGGCGGCGAACCTGTGGCGGGTCAAGACGGAGCTGCGCCTGCATCTGCTGGCACAGGTGGGCTGTGACCCGCTGCTGTCCATCCTGGACAGTACGCCCATCCCGATCTGCCGCTGCGGCCGCGCCTACCGCTACCGCCGCCTGCACGAGGTAGCCGCCTTCGGCCGCGACGAGACCGCCAAGCAGACCTTCCTGGGATTACGCGCCCACCTGCGGATCTGCTGGCCCGGCGTCATCGTCGACGGCAGGCTCACCCCGGCAAGCACTGCTGACCAGGCGGTGGCACCCTACCTGCTGCGCGGCGCGCAGGGCTGGGCCCTGGCCGACAGCGCCTACGGCGGATCGGCCCTGGTCGCCCAGCTCCACGCCCACGGGCTGGATCTCCCCGCGCCACCGCACGGCAAGCCGCGCACAGCCGCACCCCTGCCACACGCCCTGACCCGCAGGCGCCGACGTGTGGACTGGCAGCGCAAACTCCTCAGCCACACCATCGCCGTACTGCTGTGCCAGCGCACCGGACTTCCACCACTGTGCTTCGCGCAACTCGTCACTGACTAAACCCGCACAGCGGGTTAGCTATGAGCTATGCGGCACCCCGCACGGCCGGGGAAGAACCGGCGTGGTTGCCGATCGGGCGGCTGGTGGAGGAGCCCAACTCTGTACGGCCGGGGATGAACCGATTGACTTCCGAGTACTGATCATCTGTTCAAAAGCGACCGTCTGCCGCGCGCGGTGTTGGCGGTGTCGACTCGGTGACGAGGCAGCCTGTCCCCCCGACGCGACGAGCCAACGCGAATGACCGCGTACGGCCAGAACCCGCCGAGGTCGCCCACACCATCAAGGCTGTCTGAATCCACACCTTTCCCGGCAACCCGCCATGTCCGCGCAGTCGGCAGACCGCCTGACCAGCAGCAAGCAGAGCCTGACGCCCAATCAGGACGAGCGTCAAATGAGCGTCACGAGCGTCATTTCAGCGTCAAGATTTCGCCCGTAACGCCCACACCGCACATAATGCGCACACACAAAATCGCAGGTCAGGAGCCCTTTACCGCCCTCTCGAGGATGACAACGCACTCCACATGATGCGTAACCGGAAACAAATCAAACGCCCGCATCCTCCGCGGCACATATCCCTCCCCCGCGAAGTACTTCACGTCGCGGGCCAGGGCAGCCGGGTCACACGCGACGTAAGCGATGCGGCGGGCTCCCAGTGAAGCGAGGTGGGTGACGGTGGATTTGCCGGCGCCCGCGCGCGGAGGATCCAGGACGATCAGATCCACGTCCGAGATTCCCGTGCGCGGCAAAATCTGCTCGACCTTGCCGTGTTCGATGCGGACGCGGTCGAGGTCCTGGAGGTTGTGGCGGGCGTCTTCTGCCGCGCGCTTGCTGGATTCGATGCCGAGGACGGCGCCCTTTTCGCCGACGCGGTCGGCCAGTGCCCCCGCGAAGAGGCCGACGCCGCAGTAGAGGTCGAGGGCCATGTCGCCCTTCTTCGGCATCAGGCCCTGCATGACGGCCTCGACCAGGAGGTCGGCGGCCTTGGGGTGGACCTGCCAGAAGCCGCCGTTGCCGACGCGCCAGGTGCGGTCGGCGGCGCGTTCGCGGACGAAGGGGCGGCCGTGGACGCGGTGCACGCCGCCGTCCTTCTCGTGGACGCGGAGGACCGAGACGGGCTGGTCGAGTTCGACGATGGGGAGGCGGCCGCCGGGGCGGGGGGTCAGGACGACCTGGCGGTCGTTGGAGCCGGTGGCGGCGATGGCCTCGACGGTGGCGATCTGGGGCCAGTCGCGCTTTTCGATGCCGAGTTCGGAGACGCCCGGTGCCGCGATCAGGCAGTGGTCGATGGGCTGGATGTCGTGGGAGCGGTGTTTGCGCAGGCCCACGCGCCCCTCGGGGTCGGTGGCGTACTGGACTCGGGTGCGCCAGGCCGGGACCTCGCCCTTGGGGACCTTGTCGCCGGGGGCCGGTTCGACGGTGCCGTCCCAGCGGGCTTCCTCGGGGGTGAGGCCGGCCAGGCGGGACAGCTGTTCGGTGATCACTTCGGCCTTGAGGCGGCGCTGGGCGCCGGGGGCGGCGTGCTGCCAGTCGCAGCCGCCGCACTTGCCGGGGCCGGAGAAGGGGCAGGGGGCCTCGACGCGGTCCTTGGAGGGGGTGAGGATCTCGACGGCGTCGGTGCGGAGGAACCGGTCGCCCTCGTCTCCGTCGGTGACTCGGGCGATGACGCGTTCGCCGGGGAGGGTGTGCCGTACGAAGAGGACCTGGCCTTCGTCCGTTCGGGCGATGCAGTGGCCGCCGTGCGCGACGGGGCCGACCTCGACCTCGTACTCCTCGCCTACCAGCGACTTCTTGGGTTCTGTCTGCATGGTGGGAGGGCTCCTGGGGTGGGACGTGGAAGAGGGCGGGACGGCGGATGCCGACCTGCAAGTCTACGGGGCAAAGCGGCCGGGCCCGAACCCGCCGGGTGGCGGGCCGGGCCCGGCCGAGCTCCCGGAGGTCCGCTTACTTCCGCGTGGCCGCCTTTTCCTTCTTCGGCTGGGCGACCGGGCCGCGGCGCACCGCGCCCGGCGCGTTCCATTCGGCGCGCTTGCGGGCGCGCTTCTTGGCGGCTTCGGAGGAGTCGAGCTGCCACGGGACCGAGGTCACCATCACGCCGGGCGTGAAGAGCAGGCGGCCCTTGAGGCGCAGGGCGCTCTGGTTGTGGAGGAGGTGTTCGTACCAGTGGCCTACGACGTACTCGGGGATGTAGACGGAGACGGCGTCGCGCGGGCTCTCGCGGCGCAGGGATTTGACGTAATCGATGATGGGGCGGGTGATCTCACGGTAAGGGGAGGCCAGGACCTTCAGGGGTACGTCGAGGTTGCGGCGTTCCCACTCGGCCTTGAGGGCCTTGGTCTCGGCGGGGTCCACGTCGACGCTGACCGCTTCGAGGGTGCCCGAGCGCATCAGCTTGGCGTAGCTGAGGGCTCGGAGAGTGGGCTTGTGGACCTTGGAGACGAGGACGATCGAGTGGACGCGGGACGGGCGGACCGCCTCGTCACCCGGTACGTCCTCGGCGGCGATCTCCTCGGCGACCCGGTCGTAGTGGCGGCGGATCGCGCTCATGGTGGCGTAGAAGATGACCATGCCGAGGACGGCGACCCACGCGCCGTGGCTGAACTTCGTCAGCAGGACGACGACGAGCACCAGGCCGGTGAGGGAGGCGCCGAAGGCGTTGATCGCCCGCGAGCGGTGCATCCGGCGGCGCTTGGCCGGGTCCTTCTCGGCCAGCAGGTGTCGGTTCCAGTGCCGGACCATGCCGATCTGGCTGAGCGTGAAGGAGACGAAGACGCCGACGATGTAGAGCTGGATCAGGCGGGTGGAGTCCGCGCCGTAGAGGTAGACGAGGATCATGGCCGCGCCGGCCAGCAGCACGATGCCGTTGGAGAAGGCCAGCCGGTCGCCGCGGGTGTGCAGCTGGCGCGGCAGGTAGCGGTCCTGGGCGAGGATCGAGCCGAGCAGCGGGAAGCCGTTGTACGCGGTGTTCGCGGCGAGGAAGAGGACCAGGGCGGTGGCGGCGGCGAGCACCACGAAGAAGAACGTGCCGTCGCCGAAGACCGCGGCGGCGACCTGCGAGATGACCGGGTTCTGGACGTAGCCGGAGCCGACCGGGACGCCGTTGTGCAGCAGGTCCTTGGCCGGGGTCTCCGCCATTTTCACGTCGGTGGCCATGGCCAGGCCGATGATGCCGCAGAACATGGTGACGGCCAGGCCGCCCATCAGCGCCAGGGTGGTGGCGGCGTTCTTCGACTTGGGCTTGCGGAAGGCGGGGACGCCGTTGGAGATCGCCTCGACGCCGGTGAGCGCGGCACAGCCGGAGGAGAAGGCGCGCAGCAGGAGGAAGACGAGGGCGAAGCCGGCGAGGCCGCCCTGTTCGGCGTGGATGGTGAAGTCGGCGGTGGGCGCCTTCATGGTGTCGCCCATGACCGCGCCGCGCACCACACCCCAGATGATCATGATGAAGACGCCGGCGACGAAGATGTACGTCGGGATCGCGAAGAGCTTGCCCGACTCCTTGACGCCGCGCAGGTTCATCACCGTCAGCAGCGCGATCATGACGATGGCGCAGAGCGTCTTGTGTTCGGTGACGAACGGGATCGCCGAGCCCAGATTCTCCACTCCGGAGGAGATGGAGACGGCGACGGTCAGGACGTAGTCGACCAGCAGGGCGCTGGCGACGGTGAGGCCGGCCTTGGGTCCGAGATTGGTGTTGGCGACCTCGTAGTCACCGCCGCCGCTCGGGTAGGCGTGCACATTCTGCCGGTAGGACGCCACGACCGTGAACATCAGCACCACGACCGCGAGCGCGATCCAGGGGCTGAAGTGGTACGCCGACACGCCCGCGACGGACAGGACGAGCAGTACCTCGCCCGGGGCATAGGCCACGGACGACAGCGGGTCGGAGGCGAACACGGGGAGCGCGATGCGCTTGGGGAGAAGGGTCTCGCCGAGCTTGTCGCTGCGCAGTGCGCGCCCGATAAGGATCCGTTTGGGCACGTCGGTCAGTTTGGACACGCAGAGGATGCTAAGCCTTCGTCAAGGTGGTCGCCCACCCGCCACCCGAGCGGGCGGCGGCGATGGGTCCGTATGCCCGGACCGAATTCCGGGGGCGCTGTGGCCACCAGCGCTTTCATCGTCCCTGCACAACACGGGCCGACGCTCCCCGGCTCCTTCTTCTTCCCTACGCCTTCTTAACGCCGCGGGTTTTCCATGACTTCGCAAAGAGCGGCGTCCGGCGCCCCGGGATTTCTACGGTTTCTTAACGGGCCGGGTGACCGACACCGGTTCACGCCGTCCCGGCCGGCCGCGATCTCCACATCTCTTTCACTTCGGCCCAGCGCCGCGCCTGCCCGGGGCCGAGGCGGCCGCGCAGCTCGGCCAGCTTCAGGAGGTTGGCCTCGGCACCGGTGGTGAGGGTCTGTGCCTCGCCGCGGTAGTGATCGTCGACGAGCGACGCCAGCTCGGTGTCGTTCATCACGGGGATGAGGCGCGCCGTCATCTTGTTGGTGTTGCGGTACGACCCCTGGAGGAGGAACGGCGGCTCGGTGCGGGTCGCGTCCGCCTGTGCGGCGGAGGCGATGTACGCGCGGTTGACGGTCAGCGCCACCTCGCGCACCTGGAGCAGTCCGCGCAGTACGGAGACGATCTCGCGCAGCTCGGCCGTGCCGTAGGGGTGGGCGAGCCGGTCGGCGCGTACGGAGTCGTCGCCCTCCGCCATCCGGACCAGCAGCCCGAGGTCGGCGCGGTCGCGGGCGGCGAGCGGGGCGAGGACCGGGTTGGCCGGCAGCGCGTTCTCGATGTGCGAGTGGGCGAACAGGGCCTCCTTGCCGCTGAGGACGTCGCCGAGGTTCCACACGTCCGCGCGGTTGGCGAGCATGTCCGGCAGCCGGAAGCGCCGGCCCGACTCGGTGTACGGGTTGCCCGCCATGCACACCGCGAAGCGCTTGCCGCGCAGGTCGTACGTGCGAGCCTCGCCGTCCCGTACGCCGTCCATCCGCCGCTGGGCGTCGCACAGCGGGATGAACTTCTGGAGCAGCTCGGGCGAGGTGTGCTGGATGTCGTCGAGGTGGAGGAGGACGTTGCTGCCCGCCTCCAGCGCGAAGGAGATCTTCTCGACCTCACGGCGGGCGGCGGCGTCGGGGGCGGCGGCCGGGTCCAGGGAGGTGGTGCGGTGGCCGAGGGCCGGGCCGTCCACCTTCACCAGGAGGAGGCCGAGGCGGGCCGCCACGTACTCCATGAGTGTCGTCTTGCCGTAGCCCGGCGGCGACAGCAGCAGGAGCAGGCCCTGGCTGTCGGTACGGCGCTGCTCCCCCGCGGCGCCCGGCCCCGTACTCGTGCCCAGCTGTTTGGCGAAGTTGTCGCCGATCAGCGGCAGGTAGACCTCGTCGATGAGACCGTTGCGGACGAAGCCGGACATGACCCGGGGGCGGTACGCGTCCAGGCGGAGCCGGTCGCGTTCGGCGGTGAGGAGCTCGGCGCGGCGGTGGGTGTAGGCGCGGTGCGCCGGAACGCGGACGCGGCGGAACGCCTCGGTCCGGGCGAGCAGCTCGTCCAGCCGTACGGGCAGGGTGCCGCCCGCGGCGATCCGCGGGTGGCTGCCGAGCAGGCCGCGTACGGCGTCGCCAGTGGGCGCGGTCAGCTCCCGGCGGCCCAGGGCCGGGCCGCACACCTCGATCGCGACGGCTTCGGGCAGCGCGTCCGGCGCGGTGCCGCGCGCCTCGGCGTACGCGCCGAGCCAGGCGGTGACGAGCTGGTGGCGGGCGGCCAGGTCCCCGTCGAGGGCGCGCAGGTCTTCGGCGAGTTCCTTGACCGCGGGCGCGTCCGGCCCGCCGAGGGCCTCCCGGAATCCGGCCAGCAGGTCGCGGGCGGCGGCGCTGGTGGCGAAGCGGGGGCGATCGGCGGCCGGTTCGGTCAGCCCGGACGGTTCGGCCAGCTCGGCCATCAGGTAGTCGCCGAGGGGCGACGACGGGCCGGCCGTCTCTCCGGCGAGTTCCACGCCCGCCTCCCGGAGGAATTCGTACGCCGCCCCGCCCAGCTCCGCGGCGAGCGCGCCCCACGCCGCCGGTGGCCCGAAGGCCGACCGGGCGCGCGCCAGGGAGTGGGCGCGGGTGGTCCACAGCGCGCGGGTGCGGTCGTCGGTGCCGTACGCCCAGAAGAGCTGTGCGGCCGCGCGCAGGTGCGACGGGTAGCGGAGCGGTCCGGCGGCGGTGTGCAGGCGGAGGAGTGCGGCGAGGATCGCGGCGGCGTCGTGGTCGTGGACGCCCCGGTCGTACCCCTCGTCGTAACGGGTCTCGGCCACCTGGCGGACGAGCGGGAGGAGCGTGTCGGTGGCGGCCGCCTCCCGGAGCGCGGCGAGGCCCGGAATCGGCGCGTCGGCACTCCGTGTGCCCGCGCCTTCCTCGGCCCCCGCCAGGATCAGCGCCGCCAGGTGCTCCGCCCGGTAGACCTGCGGCGATTCGGAGACCAGCGGCTGGTCCCAGAAGGCGCGGTGGGCCAGCAGCCGTGCGTCGTGGACGGGCGCGCGGTAGTCGGTGCCGGTGACGGCGTACGCGAGGTGGTCGCCGTGCGGGACCAGGGTGAGGTCGACGGGCTGGGTGTTGACGGCGAAGCGGTGGCGGCCGAGCCGGATGGTGCCGGTGGTGTCGTAGAGGTCGGTGCGGTCGCGCAGGGCGCGGGCGGCTTCCTGGCGTGCGGCGCGCAGGCGTCCGTCGAGTTCGTCGGCGCGTACGCCGTCGCCGAGGTCGCGCAGTTCGCCGGTGGTGGCGTGCACCTTGGTGACGAGCGGGTCGGCGGCGAAGAAGGCGTTGAGTTCGTCGGGGGTGGTGAGGGCGGCGGCCCTGCGGACGACGGTGGCGAGGACGCGTTCGGCGGATCCGGTGAGCTGTTCGGTGTGCCGGGCGCGCGCGTCGAGCTGGGCCTGTTTGCGTGCGGAGAACGCGTCGTGGATCTCCTCGCGCTGGGCGGTGATCCGCTCCAGGTGGGCGTCGGACGTGCCGAAGCGCGCTTCGAGGTTTTCCAGTTGCAGGAGCAGGCGGCCGAGTTCGTCGTCGCATTCCTCGGGGGTTCCGGCCGCGGCCAGTGCGCCCGAGACGGCCTGTCCGAGCAGCGCGAACTGGGCCGCGAACTCCTCGCGTCCCTCTGCGTCGAGCAGGTCGCGGCGCCGGGTGTCCAGGGTGGCGCGGGCGCGGTTGACGGCGCCGAGCACTTCTCCGGCGCGGGTCAGGATGGCGGTCCGTACGGTCGTGTCCGCGAGGTCGAGGGTGCCGGCGATCTCGGTGACGACGCGCAGTCCTTCGGCCTGTTCGTCGATGCGCGCGGCGAGCGGTTCGGCGTCCGCGGCGGTGGCCACCGCGGCGGCTTCGTCGGTCAGCTCCGCGACGGCGCGGTGAGTGGCGGTGAAGGCGTCCTCGCCGCTGAGGAAGGCGATGGCCCGGCGTCCGGCGGCGGCCAGGGCGTCGGCGACGTCCGCGGAGAGTTCCGCGAGACGGTCCGGGTCGATGTGCCGGGTTTCCCGCAGGGTTTCCAGGCGGCCTTGGGCGTGGCGGAGGGCGGTGAGGTTGCGTACCCAGGCGTCGGCGTTCGCGGGCTGTTCGCCGCGGACCCGCCGGATCAGGGCGGTGGTGCGGTCCGCTGCCTCCTCCAGTGCGGTGGCGGCCTGGCGGCGCAGTTCGGTGACGCGCGCGAACTCCTCGACGACCTGTACAGCGGCGGCCCGTACGGCTTCCAGCGGCTCGCCGAGCGCGCCGAGTGCGGTTTCGCCGAGCCAGTGGTGGCGGTCCGCGACCCGGGCGGCCGCGGCGGCGATGGCCTCGAACACCGGGCCGGCCGGGGCCATGTCGGTGGCCATCCGGGCGACCGAGAGCGCGTCGGACACGCCGCGTACCAGCTCGGCGTTGCCGATCCGGGCCAGCGGGCCGCCCGCGGCCGGCTGTGCGGCGGTGTACGCGTCGGAGGTGAAGGGGGTGCGCCAGACCTGGACGGGGTGGACGCGGGCCGGCTCGCGGGAGCCGCGCAGTACGGCCAGGGTGCCGTCGTCGAGGAGTGCGTGGCCGTACGCGGTCAGCGGGGTGGCGGCCTCCTCGCGGACGATGTTGTACGGGAGGAGCAGGGTGCGGCCTTCGGCGCGGTCGTGGAACGCGTAGAGGACGTCCTCACCGTTCGGGGAGCGGTGTTCGCGGTCGAAAGCGAGGCCGGTGGTGTCGGTGTCGAAGGTCCTTGCGGTGCCGTTGGTGAGGTAGTGGCCGCCGGGGAAGACGATGCCCTGGTCCTCGGGAAGGGCCCGGCACGCCTGCCCGATCGCGTCGATCCGGCGTACGTCGCGGGTGCGGGTGTTGAAGACCAGGTAGCGGTCGGCGGTCTCGTTGTACGGGCGGACGCGCAGCAGGACCAGCGGCCCGACGCGGGCGTGGGCGACCTCGGCGTCGGCGAGGGACTGCAGGGGCTCGTCCACCGGCTCCGAGTAGAGGCCTTCGTCGTCCGTCTCGGTGTCGGCCTCGGCTCTCAGGGTGAGCGAGCCGCCGGCGGTCGAGAGGAAGACCTCGCCCTGGACGGACAGGAGCGGGCAGCGGCCGGGTACGTGGTCCTCGCGGATGGCCGGGGTCCAGGTGAAGTCGTGGGAGGGCGGGGCGGTGTGGTCGCGTTCGCCCTTGGCGTCGAGGTAGACGGGCGCGCCGTCCCCCGACGTGGTGATCTTCCAGCGCAGTACGCGGATGTCGTCGAGCCGTTCGCCGGTACGGAAGACGGCGAGCAGCAGGGCGCCGGTGCGGTACAGCCGCAGCAGCCGGGCCTGGCGGTAGTAGCGGTACAGCTCCTCGAAGTCCCGCTGGAAGCGGGGGTCGTCGAGAAGGCCGGGCAGGGTGCCGGGCTCCGCCGGTTCCAGGCGTACGGCGTCGCCGGTGGCGTGGAGGCGGTACAGGGTGAAGACGTCGGGGACGGTGGTCGCGGGCGCGCCGGGCTCTGGGCGGCCGTTGCGGCCGGTCAGCAGCAGCCCGCCGACCTGCGCGATGTCCCGGATCACGGCGGCGTCGGCGGTGTGCAGGCCGTCGGTGCCGAGCAGGGCGAGTTCCGTGCCGCCGAAGGTGTCGACGCGGCGGGCGTTGAGGGTACGGGCCCGGTCGGCGAGGTCGGCGGCGGCACCGGCGAGGCGGTCGCGCAGCAGCTCGTACGTACCGTCGGCGAGTTCCGTGCCGTGCGCGGTGTCCTGCTGCGGCGTGCCGTCGGGGCCGTGTCCGTCCCGGCCACCGGTCTCCGTCACGAGGTCGTTCTGCACGAGATGCCTCTCCTGTCCCTGCGCGCGGACCATTTCCCGGCCCGCCCGGCCCCGCGCCCGCCTGCGCGCGCTCGCCGTCCACCAGTGGTCACTTCTGTGTCGTGGCTGCGTACGGGCTGGGTCCGTCCCGTAGGCAACCGTTGTCCCCGCCGCGGGTCGGGACGCGGTGGCGAGTGCATCCCCCGGAAGCACTCCCCCGCGACCCGACCCGCCCCGGGCGGCGGCTACTTCGCCGCCACCGCCGCGCCGTTGGCCGGGGACGGTCCCGTGACCGCCTCGGCGATCCGGGTGTCCGCGAGGCCGTTGGCGTGCGCGGCGTCCAGCAGGCTCTGGAGCTGCCCGGACTGCGGGCCGCCCCGGTCGATGAGCTTGGTCAGGGCTCCGGCCAGGGTCAGGTCGCGCAGCCCGGCCGCGCCGAGTCCGCCGAGCATCGTGGTCAGGTCCTTGGTGAAGGTGGACCCGTTCTTGTCCAGCCAGGGGCCGGCGGCCGTACGGACCGTCTCGGAGCGCTCGACCAGGGCGTCCAGCCCCTTGGCCGCGCCGATCGAGCCGGCCAGCCGGTCGAAGAAGACGCTCTCCCCGCCGACGATGTCGATCTTCGCGTTCTCCAGGCCGGTGGCCAGCACCTTCGCCTGCACCTCGGCGATCTGCCGCTGGGTGTCCAGGCCCGCGAGGCGGACCTCCTTGTCGGCCGCGACGCGCAGCCGGTACTCCTCGTGCTCCCGGCTCGCCGCGTCCAGCGCCGCCATCGCCGCAGCCTTCTCGGTGAGTCCGGCCGCCTCGGCCTTGAGCAGCGCCTCGGCCGCCTCCGCCTCGGCCCGGCCGGCCTTCTCGACGGCCGCCGCGTTCCTCTCCCGTACCTTCACCTCGGCCAGTCCGGCGGCCGCCGCCTCGGCCTGGGTGCCCTCGGCGAGCCGGATCTTGGCCTGGGCGTCCAGGTCGGCGGCCTTGCGCCGGCCCTCGGCCAGCGTCAGCGCCTCGGCGGCGCGGTGGGCCGCGGCCTGCTCGGCGGCCTCGGCCGCCTTGATGTCCTTGACCAGCCGCTGCTGCGCCTCGGCCTCGGCGCGGATGACCAGCGACTGCCGCTCGCGCTCCGCCTCCTCGACGGTACGGAGTTTCTTGATCTCCTCCTCCTGGGCGGCGACGGTCTTCTCGACCGCGATCCGCTCCCGTACGACGTCCGCGATCTCCCGCTTCTCGGCCTCGACCTCCTTGTCGGCGGCGATCCTCGTCAGCTGGGTCTCCCGTTCGCGGGCGATGACCTCCAGGAGGCGGTCCTTCTCGATGCGCTCGTTCTCGATGGCGATGACGCGTTCGCGGTTCTTCTGCGCCACCGCGACCTCGCGTTCGCGGTTTTCGTTCTGAATGCCGAGCGCCTCCTCGGTCTTCAGGTGCGCGGAGTGCGAGCGCAGCCGCTCCTCGGCCTGGACGCGGGCCGTCTCGGCCTCTTCCTTGGCGCGTACGGTGGCGATCTCGCGCTGCTGGCGGATCTCCGCGTCGGCCTGCCGGCGCTCCAGCTCCAGGACGGCTTCCCGGGCGTCGACGTTCTGCCGGGTGATCTCCTTCTCCTCGTGGCGCCGGTACTCGTTGGTGCGGACGTGCTCGATCGCGGTCAGCTCGGTGATCTTGCGGATGCCCTGGGCGTCGAGGATGTTGGCGGAGTCGAGCTGCTCCAGCGGTGTCTGCTCCAGGTAGTCGATCGCCGCATCCTCCAGGCTGTAGCCGTTGAGGTCGGTGCCGATGACGGCGATGATCCGGTCCCGGAACTCGTCGCGCTTGGTGTAGAGATCCTGGAAGTCCAGCTGCTTGCCGACGGTCTTGAGAGCTTCGGAGAACTTGGCGTTGAAGAGTTCCTGGAGCGTGCCGACGTCGCTGGCGCGCTCGGTGCCGATGGCCTGGGCGACCTTGACCACGTCCTCGCGGGTCTTGTTGACCCGTACGAAGAACGCGATGCGGATGTCGGCGCGGATGTTGTCCCGGCAGATCAGGCCCTCGTGGCCGGTACGGCCGATCTCGATGGTCTTCACCGAGATGTCCATCACCTCGGCCTTGTGCAGCACCGGCAGCACCACCGAGCCGGTGAAGGTCACATCGACCTTGCGGTACTTGGAGACGATCAGCGCCTGGCCCTGGTGGACCTTGCGGTAGAGGCGGGTGAGGGCGAGGACCGTGACGAGCACGATCAGTACGGCCACGGCGACGGTCACGCCGATTCCTACGGTGATGGCATCCATCGGTACATCAGTCCCTGCGGTGTGTCGGGGAGTTCGACGGGCGCGGCGGCGCACGCGGCGGGCGCGGCGCGCTCCGGTCGGTGGTCGTTCGGCGCTCAGGCGCCCGTGCCGTACGGGTCCAGGGCGGCGTCGAAGGGCGCGACCCGGAAGAACTCGCCTTCGGCGTCGTAGTCGAAGATCAGCGCACTGCTGCCGGCGGCGAGGCCGGTCTCCTCCGTACGGACCTGGACGATGGCCGTGGAGCCGTCGTCGGCCCGTACCTCGGCCTGGCCGAAGCCGGACGAGACCCGGCCGGTGCGGATGACGCACACCCGGCCGACGAAGTCGTCGCGGGAGGCGACCCGTTCAGGAGGCAGCAGGCGGCGGGCCAGGCGCGTCGCGACGCGGGTGCCGGCCCAGGCCGCGCACAGCGCGAGCGCCAGTGCGGCGGCGCGCAGCGGTACGTTCCCGGTCAGCGCGGCAGCGGCCAGGGACACGGCCCAGGCGATCAGCACGCCGAGCGAGAGGGTGACCGTCACGGGCAGTCCGGCGGTGCCGGCGGAGCCGCCGTCGACACCCTCACCCCCGTCGAGGATGTCGACGCCTGCCCCGCCGATCAGCACCAGCAGCCAGTACGCGGCCACCACCAGCAGCGCGAAGGTGAAGAACACGGCCGGGAAGGCGAGTGCGGCTCGTGTGAACGCTCCAAGGTCACCCATGGCTGTCCGTCCCCCCGTTCGCGTGTGTTTCTGCCGGTTCCCAGATCGTGGCAGGGCCGCAGGGAGTCGCACATTGCCGGATCCCGGCAATCTTTATGCGTTCCTAATCACCTGTTAACGGGACACGGTCTTGCTTCCAAGGGTGGCCGGACGGTAGGGGAACCGGCCGGATTCCACCCTTTCCGCGTCCTACAGCGGCTTGTCCGGCCAGCCCAGCAGCCGCGCGCCCATCGCCGCCGTCTCCAGCGTGAAGCGCTGCAGGCCGTCCGCCGGGTCGTAACCGGTCAGGAACTTGATGCGCGCCAGGCGGTACGACAGGGTGCGCACACTCACCTTCAGGCGGCGGGCGGCCTCGGCGTTCACGTACCCGGACGCCGCGAGCGCCCCGATCGTCTCCAGCAGCGGCCCGGCGCCGCCGCGCGACTGGGTCAGCGGCCCGAGGACGGAACGGACGAGATCGGCCATGGCGGCACGGTCGCGCAGCAGTACCGGAAAGACCAGCAGGTCGGCGGCGCGCAGCACCGGTTCGTCCAGCTCCAGCTGCTCGGCCAGTTCCAGCGCGCCCAGCGCCTCCTCGTACGAGTGCACCACCCCGCCCGCGCCGGAGTGCACCCGGCCGATGGCGACCCGCCGCGCGCCGGGCCGGCCCACGTCGGGCCAGCGCGCGTACGTGGCGAAGGCGTCCAGCACCGTACGTTCGCGGCTCGCGCCGACGCAGACCAGCCGGCCCTCCTTGGTGGTGATCAGTACGTCGCGGTCGCCGAACCGGCCGAGCAGTTCGCGTTCGACCCGGCGGGCGACCGGATGGATGTCGTCGAACGGCTCGTCGCCCTCGGCGACCGCGACGGCGTGCTCGTGGGCGAGCCGCAGCCCGAAGCGTTCCGCCCGCTCGGCCAGCCGCCCCAGATCACTGCGCCCGTACAGCAGGTCGTCGACGAACTCCCGCCGGGCGGCCTCCTCCTGGCGTACGGCGAGCCGCTGCGCACGCTCGTGCCCTTCGCCGAACGCGGCGATGGCGGCGTCCACCGCGCCCAGCACGGCGTCACCGGTACGGGCCCGCTCCGCCGCGCCTGCGGCCCGCGCCACCCCGGGCAGCGTGCCCCACACCCGGCGTGTCTCCCCCAGGAAGAGGCCGACCAGTTCCCGCAGCCCGTGCCCCGACTCGGCGGCCCGCTCCCCCAGTTCCCGCAGCGCGTCCAGCTCCGCGCGCCGGGGCAGCCGCCCGGTGTCGGACACCTCGGCGAGGAGGGTGGCGTACCCCTCCAGATACTCCGGGGACATCCCGCCGTCCTTCACCGTCCGTACTCCCTGCCACCGCGCCGTGCACCGCCCCGGCTCTCGGGGCACCGTCCATCCTGCCGGACCCGGCGCCCCGGAAAGCGCGGGCCGGGCGCCCTACGCCTCCTGCCGGACCGCCCCCGCCGTGCGCGCGTGCCGGGAGACCAGCCCGCCCAGCCCCTCCCGGGTGGCCACGAGCAGGACACGGTCCTGGGGCCGCAGTGCGTACCCATCCCCCAGCTCCTGTACGAGCCGGGCGCGGCCGCGTTCCGGCGCCTCCTGTGCAGGGCCGGGCGCGGCGTCCGGCGGGCCGTCGGGCGCTGAGGTGTCCACGGCCAGCACGCGCAGCAGGCCGGGCCGGAACACGTCGGCGATCGTGTGGCCCTCCAGGGCGGCGTGGCCGCGCACCTCGACCCGGGCGACGAGCAGGACCCGCCGCTCGACGGGGATGGCGCCGATGATCTGGCGGCCCATCATCGCTCCGGCGAAGGCGGGCGCGGCCAGGAAGCTGACGCTGCGGCTGCGGGTCCGCGCGCGGGGATGGGCGGCCCGCAGCGTGCGGTAGACGGCGGTGGCGAAGCGGTCGTCGAACAGGCGCAGTGTCACCCGCAGCTGGGGCTTGACCGAGCGGGCGTAGAGGGCCGCTTCCAGATTGGTGGTGTCGTCGCTGGTCAGGGCGAGCAGGGCGTGCGCGCGCTGGATTTTCGCGGCTTCCAGTACGCCTTCGTGGGTGACGTCCCCCACCACGGTCGGCACTCGCAGCCGACGCGCCAGTGCGATGCCGCGCGCTTCGGGGTCCGCTTCCACACACACCACCGGGGTGCCCAGCTCATGCAGCTGGGTCAGTACGCGCGTACCGACCTTCCCGAGCCCCAGCAGCACGACGTGCCCGGACAGCCCACGCGGCGGACGGCGCAGCGCGGTGGCATTACGGAAGGTGCCCAGCCCTTCCAGCGCGGCGGCCACCAGGACGGGCAGCAGCAGCAAACCGGTGAGACCGGACAGCAGTTGCAGCACCTTGCGCGAGACCGGCTCGCCGATGGCCGGTTCGTTGATGGCGAAGAGGTCGAGGAGCGAGAGGTACATCGCGTGCAGCGGGGAGTCGCCGGTGGTCAGGGAGGAGGCGACGGCCAGCGCGAGGACGGCACCGACGACGCCGGCCAGTGACCAGCGCAGCCTGCGGGAGAAGAAGGAGCCCAGCGGCACGCCCCGGCCGCGCAGACTGCCCAGCCCCCACCGGACGCCCGCGCCGCCGCGCCGCTGCGTGCGTCCCCGGTCGTTCCGGCTGCCGGGGCGCGACTGGCGGCCCTGGTAGGTGATGGTCTCCAGGACGACGGTGCCGCGCCCGGCGGCGGCCGCCGCGGTGGCCTCGTCGGGGAGGAGGTCGGGTCCGTCGTCGGCGGACGGTCCGTCCCCGCCCGGCGCGTCCGGGGAATCCGCGGCCACGTCCGCCGTCGCCGACAGGACGGCGAGCGGGCACAGTCCGGAGGCGGCGGCCGGGCCCTGCCGGGCGGCGCCGCGCTCCACGGCGCGCAGCAGCAGCCCGTCGGCCTCGATGACCTTGCTGGTGCCCGCCACGGCGGTGGCCGCCAGCGCCGGCGCCACGGTGTCGGCGTCGGACAGGACCGTGGTGGACGCGTCGGCCCCCTCGGCGTCCGGTGCGCCGACCGCCGCCGCCTGGTCCAGCAACTGTTCCAGATACTGGCCGAGTTTGCGGTTGTAGAGCCGGATCACCAGCCGCAGCCGCGGATTGAGCCGCCGGGCACGCAGCGCGGCGTGGATGTTGGTCTCGTCATCGTCGTACACCAGCGCGAGCGCGCCCGCCGCGCCGATCCCGGCCTCGGCCAGCGTGTCGTCGTCGGCCTCCGCCGCCTCCAGGACCCGTATGGGCTCGTCGGGCGGCTCCTCGGCACCCCCGGTTTCGGCGCCGGGCGCGTCGGGCGTGCCGGTCGGCGTACGCACCATGGCGGCCGAGACCCGCCCCAGCAGGGCCTGGGCCCGCCCCAGGGCGCCGGCCGGCGGCGGGATGCGGGGGCGGTGCGGTTCTCTGGCGGAGGGGATGACGAGCGTCACCCGCTCCCGGTAGACGTCCTTGAGTTCAGCGGCGAGGCGACGCGCGAGGGCGTCGTCGCCACAGACGACCATATGTGGGGCGGGCGGGCCCTGTTGGGGCTGCTGAGGCACGGTGGACACGGTGCTCAGCGTGCCGCACGGAGCGGGCCCGGCGCACCCGGCCACGGCCGGTCGCCGGCCGCGGACCAGGGCGAAGGGGGCCGGTCCGGGACGGGCCGGGCGCGCCCGCCACACAACACCCCGCCTCTTGAGAGGCGACCAGATTCCCGGCCGTACCGCAAGGAAACTTACCCTCCCCTTATGCTCTCTTGTCGCGTTCTTAACGCCCGGGACGGCCGTGCGGGCGAACTGCGTGGATGCAGCGGTCCCCACGCCAGGTAGCGTGGTCGCCGAACACGCCAGGTCGAAGCAGCCGGCGTCACAGCACAGGGAAAGGTGCGAGGTAGGGGCCGATGCACATCGTCATCATGGGGTGCGGGCGGGTGGGTTCCGCGCTCGCACAGACCCTGGAGAGCCAGGGTCATACGATCGCGGTGGTCGACCAGGACCCGACCGCCTTCCGCCGTCTGGGCTCCGGCTTCGGCGGCCGCCGGGTCACCGGGGTCGGCTTCGACCAGGACACCCTGCGCGAAGCCGGAATCGAGGAGGCGGGCGCCTTCGCCGCCGTCAGCAGCGGCGACAACTCCAACATCATCGCGGCCCGGGTGGCCCGCGAGATGTTCGGCGTGGAGAACGTCGCGGCCCGGATCTACGACCCGCGCCGCGCCGAGGTCTACCAGCGCCTGGGCATCCCGACGGTCGCCACCGTGCGCTGGACCGCCGACCAGATGCTGCGCCGGCTGCTGCCCTCCGGGGCCGAGCCGCTGTGGCGCGACCCGAGCGGCGGCGTCCAGCTCGCCGAGGTGCACACCTCGCCGTCCTGGGTGGGCCACAAGATCAGCAGGCTGCAGGAGGAGACCGGCGTACGCGTCGCCTTCCTCACCCGGCTGGGTGAGGCGATGCTGCCGACCTCGCAGACCGTGCTGCAGGAAGGCGACCTGGTCCACGTGATGATGCGGACCGACGAGGTCGAGAAGGTGGAAGCGGTGTTCGCCGAAGGGCCCGAGGAGGCGCACGCATGAGGGTCGCGATCGCGGGCGCGGGCGCGGTGGGCCGGTCCATCGCGGGCGAGCTGCTGGAGAACGGGCACGAAATCCTGCTCATCGACAAGGCGCCGACGGCGATCTCGGTCGAGCGGGTGCCGCTGGCGGAGTGGCTGCTGGCCGACGCCTGCGAGATCACCTCGCTGGACGAGGCCGCGCTGCAGCGCTGCAACGTCGTCATCGCGGCGACCGGCGACGACAAGGTCAACCTCGTCGTCTCGCTGCTCGCCAAGACCGAGTACGGCGTGCCGCGGGTGGTGGCCCGCGTGAACAACCCCAAGAACGAGTGGCTGTTCAACGAGGCCTGGGGCGTGGATGTCGCCGTCTCCACCCCGCGCCTGATGTCGGCCCTGGTCGAGGAGGCGGTGAGCGTCGGCGATCTCGTACGGCTGCTGCGCTTCAGCCACGGCGACGCCAACCTCGTCGAGCTGACGCTGCCCCCGGAGGCGGCGCTGGCCGGCACCCGGGTCGGGGACGTCGAGTGGCCGGAGGACACCTCCCTGGTCACGATCATCCGCGGCAACCGGGTGCTCACCCCCAACAAGGAGGACGCGCTGGAGGCCGGGGACGAGCTGCTGTTCGTCGCCGCCCAGTCGCGCGAGGAGCAGCTGGAGGACCTGCTGTCGGTACGCCGCGAGGCGTGACCGCGGGCGGGTGACACCACCTGACGGCGAAGGGCCCGGGAACCAAGCGGTTCCCGGGCCCTTCGGCGTGCGTACGGTCCGGCGTCAGCGGCGGTGCTGCGGCGTCCGGTCGCGCTGCTCGGCGGCCAGTGCCTGCGGCGTGATGTCCTTGGCGAGGTCGCCGGCCACCCCGTCCAGGACGCCGTTCTCGCCCTCTCGCGCGGCCTTCGCCTCTTCCTCCGCCTTCTCCTTGGCCTCCATCTCCGCGAAGACGTCGATGGGCGCCGGCGCCTTGGCCAGGAACAGCCAGGTCAGCCAGACCGCCAGCAGGAACGGCGGGATCTTCAGCGCGATCAGCACCCAGCCCAGATGCGTGGTGTCCGCCCACCAGTACAGCGGGAAGAGGATCGCGCACTTGGCGAGCAGGATCGCGCCCCAGGCGTAGCTGGCCTTGGCGTACGCCTTCTTGCGGCCCGGATTGCGGGTGCGCCAGGAGAGGTTCTCCTTGAACACCGGCCCCAGGATCAGACCGATCAGCGGCGCGCCGGCCAGCGTGGTGACGATGTAGGCGACCGCCAGGCCCAGGGTGTAGAGCATCCCGGGCAGGTAGAAGTCCTTGGCGTTGCCGGTCATCATCGCGAAGACCACACCGAAGGCCACCCCGAAGACGCCGCCGAAGGCGTGCTTGACGGTGTCCTTGCGCACCAGGCGGGCCACGGCCAGCACCAGCGAGACCGCGAGCGCGGCGATCGCGGAGCTGTGCAGGTCCTTGTTGACCGTGTAGATCGTGACGAACAGCAGGCCGGGCAGCACGGTCTCGACCATGCCGCGCACGCCGCCGAAGGCCTCGAACAGGGCGGCTTCGGTGACGGCTCTGCCGTCCGGCGCGGCGTCCTGCTCCTGGGCCGGCCCGTGGGCCGGTCCGGTGGTTCGGTTCGGTCGGTCGTCAGACGTCACCGGCTACTCCTGTCCGAGTGGTCGGAGTTCGTATTTCGGATTGAACAGCACCCGGCGTCCATGGCTCATGGAGATCCGGCCCGAGGCGATGAGCTTGCGGCCCGGCTCTATGCCGGTGATGGCACGCCGGCCGAGCCACACCACGTCCAGTGCGGCGGAGCCGTCGAACAGTTCCGCCTCCAGGGCGGGCACACCAGCGCGCGGCCGCAGCGTCACATGCCGCAGGGTGCCGGTGACCTTGACTATCTGCCGGTCGTCGCAGTCGCAGATGCGGGTGCAGCCCGTGTTCTGCGCATCCTGCTGCAGCTCGGCGGACTCCAGCTCCTCCTCGGAGGAGGACAGCCTGTCGAGCATCCGGCGGAAACGGCCTGCCGGCTTCTCGGATCGGGTCCCAGCGCTCATGAGGCCAGCGTACCGGTGCCCGGGGCCCTGGATCACGGCCGCGCACGACGCCGCACCGCCCGGTTGCCCCGGGGCGGCGGCCGGAGCGGGCGCCGGGCTCTCACTGCTCGAAGCGGTAGCCCATACCGGGCTCGGTGACGAAGTGCCGGGGGTGCGAGGGATCGCTCTCCAGTTTGCGGCGCAGCTGTGCCATGTAGACCCGCAGGTAGTTGGTCTCGGTGCCGTACGAGGGCCCCCAGACCTCCTGGAGGAGCTGCTTCTGACTGACGAGACGTCCCGTATTGCGGACCAGGACTTCCAGCAGATGCCACTCGGTCGGCGTAAGGCGTACGTCCCGGCCGTCCCGGTTGACCTTCTTGGCGGCGAGATCGACGGTGAAGCCGTCGGTCTCCACGACCACCTCGTCCTCGGTGGGCCCGGTCGGCTCCGCACGGCGCACCGCGGCCCGCAGCCGGGCCAGCAGCTCGTCCATCCCGAACGGCTTGGTGACATAGTCGTCCGCCCCGGCGTCCAGCGCCTCGACCTTCTCGTCGGAGGTCTGCCGGGCGGAGAGCACCAGGATCGGCACCCGGGTCCAGCCGCGCAGCCCCTTGATCACCTCCACGCCGTCCATGTCGGGCAGCCCGAGGTCCAGGACGATCACGTCGGGGTGGCGGGCCGCGGCCAGCTTGAGGGCGGTGGCCCCGTCGGGGGCGGCGTCGACCTCGTACTTGCGCGCCTTCAGGTTGATCACGAGGGCCCGTACGATCTGCGGCTCGTCATCGACCACAAGCACCCGGTTCACTGTCGTTCTCCTCGTGGTGGGGAAACCCGCCGGGCCGCGCCCGCGGGGTGTCGGCTGGAAGGCGGCTCCAGGGGGCCGGGCGGCGTCCCGCGCGGGGCCGCTCCCAGGGCGGCGGGACGCGCGCTCACGTCGTCGCCTGGGCCGGGAGATCGGGCCGCACCGGCGGCCCGCCGGGCGCGGCACACAGCGTGAGCACCATGGTCATGCCGCCGCCGGGGGTGTCCTCGGCGGCGAGCGTGCCGCCCATCGCCTCGGCGAAGCCCCGGGCGACGGCGAGGCCCAGGCCCACGCCCGCGCCGCGCGGGGCGTCCCCGTACCGCTGGAAGGGCTCGAATATGCGGTCCTTGGCGCTGTCCGGCACGCCGGGGCCGCGGTCCGCGATCCGCAGCTCGACGCGGTCGCCGAGAGCGCTGGCGGAGACCAGGACGCGCTCACCCTCCGGGCTGTACTTGACGCCGTTCTCCACCAGATTGGCGACGGAACGCTCCAGCAGCCCCGGGTCCACGGCGACGATCGGCAGCTCCTCGGGAATGTCCAGGGTGACGCTGCCCTCGGGGACGCCGCCGAGCGCCATCGGCACCACCTCGTCCAGGTCGATCTCACGGATCAGCGGGGTGACCGTACCGGTCTGCAGGCGGGACATGTCCAGCAGGTTGCCCACCAGGTGGTCCAGCCGGTCGGCGCCCGCCTCGATGCCCTCCAGCAGCTCCGCCTCGTCCTCCTCGGACCAGGCGACGTCGTCGGAGCGCAGCGAGGTCACCGACGCCTTGATGCTCGCCAGCGGCGTCCGCAGATCGTGGCTGACGGCGGCCAGCAGTGCCGTACGGATACGGTTGCCCTCGGCCAGCTCACGGGCCCGCTCGGCCTCGCCGACCAGCCGCTGGCGGTCCAGTACGACGGCGGCCTGCGCGGCGAAGGCGGCCAGCACCCGGCGGTCCTCGGCGGGCAGCACCCGGCCGGTCAGCGCCAGCGCCATGTGGTCGCCGACCGGCATGTCCACATCCGCGTCCTCGGGCCGCTGCAGCGGCCTGGCCTCCGGAGCGCCGTCCCCGGTGCCGCCGACGCGGCCCGCGCAGGTCCACGGCTCGACGTCGCCGGCCCGCTCCAGCAGCGCGACCGAGTCCATGCCGAACGTCTCCCGTACCCGTTCC
This sequence comes from Streptomyces sp. NPDC033221, assembly GCF_055577005.1. Classification (NCBI taxonomy): domain Bacteria; kingdom Bacillati; phylum Actinomycetota; class Actinomycetes; order Kitasatosporales; family Streptomycetaceae; genus Streptomyces; species Streptomyces sp. NPDC033221. Next base: position 54,180 of record NZ_JBVIQN010000043.1, read on the forward strand.
AGCAGCGCGTCCAGCGTCGTCTCACCGCGCAGCACACTGCCCGCCAGGAAGGAGAGGATCTCCGACTCGGCGCGCAGCCGCGCCGCCTGGTGGGTACGGCGGGCCGCCAGGTCGACGACGGAGGCGACCGAGACGCCGACCGCGAAGAAGATCAGGATGGCGACGATGTTCTTGGGATCGGCGATGGTGATCGAGTGGGTGGGCGGGGTGAAGTAGAAATTCAGCAGCACCGAGCCGACGGCGGCCGCGGCGAGCGCCGGCATCAGCCCGCCGAGCAGTGCGGCGGCGACGGTCAGGAAGAGGAAGAGCAGGACGTCGTTGGCCAGCCCCGGGCCGTTGTCGATGGCGGTGAGCAGCAACGACAGCAGCACCGGCGCGACGACGCCGACCAGCCAGCCGGCGATGATCCGGGTCCGCCCGAGCCGGGCGCCGCGCGCCACCGGCAGGCCGCGCCCCTTGGCGACCTCGTCGTGCGTGACGATATGGACGTCGAGGTCGGACCCGGAGTCCCGGGCGACGGTGGCGCCCACGCCCGGCCCGAAGATGTACTGCCAGGTCTTGCGGCGGCTGGAGCCCAGCACGATCTGGGTGGCGTTGACCCCGCGGGCGAACTCCAGCAGCGCGTTCGGTATGTCATCGCCGATGACGTGGTGGAACGTCCCGCCGAGGTCCTCGACAAGGGTGCGCTGCACCGCGAGTTCCTTGGGCGAGGCGGACGTCAGCCCGTCGCTGCGTGCGATGTAGACGGCGAGGACCTCGCTGCCCGACCCCTTGGCCGCCATCCGGGAGGCGCGACGGATGAGCGTCCGCCCCTCGGGGCCGCCGGTGAGACCGACGACGATGCGCTCCCGCCCCGCCCAGATCTTGGACACGCTGTGCTCGGAGCGGTACTGCTGGAGATATTCGTCCACCCGGTCGGCCACCCACAACAACGCGAGCTCCCGCAGTGCGGTCAGATTGCCCGGCCGGAAGTAATTCGACAGGGCGGCGTCCACCTTGTCCGGCTTGTAGATGTTGCCGTGCGCCATCCGGCGCCGGATCGCCTCGGGCGACATGTCGACCAGCTCGATCTGGTCCGCCCGGCGGACGATCTCGTCCGGTACGGTCTCCCGCTGCCGCACACCCGTTATCGACTCGACGACGTCACCGAGCGATTCGAGGTGCTGGATGTTGACCGTCGAGATCACGTCGATCCCGGCCTCCAGCAGCTCCTCGACGTCCTGCCAGCGCTTGGTGTTGCGCGAGCCGGGCACATTCGTGTGCGCCAGCTCGTCGACCAGCGCCACGGCCGGATCACGGCGCAGCACCGCGTCCACGTCCATCTCGGTGAAGGCCGAGCCCCGGTACTCCAGCTCCGCACGCCCGGTCTGCTCCAGACCGTGGAGCATGACCTCCGTACGGGGCCGGCCGTGGTGCTCGACGAACGCCACCACGACGTCCGTACCGCGCTCCACCCTCCGGTGCGCCTCGGACAGCATCGAGTACGTCTTGCCGACGCCCGGTGCAGCGCCGAGATAGATCCGTAGCTTGCCGCGTGCCATGGCCCCATTGTCTTACGTGAAGGCCGCCCCCACCGGGCTGGACCTGAGCCGACCCTACCGACCCCACACCCTCACAAAAGCCGCAGGTGACGGCTTCGGGGCAGGTCTTTACGGGACTCTGATACGGGGTACGGGGACGGCCGCGCCGGCGCCGCCCGGAGGACGGCACCGGCCGGGGACACCGTGCGCGGTGGCCGTGGCGTGCCGCTGCACGCAGGCTTCCAATGGGCCGAGCGGTGGCCGGCGAGCGAAAGAAGACACGAAAAAGGACAGTGCCGTCCGTACGGCACTGTCCCTTGACGACTCACGACGTGGGTCCGCCGCCTTCGCACGTCAGGCGGCGGAAACTCACTTGACCGGCTCGAACTGCCAGAGCTGGGCATCGGTCTGGTTGCAGTACCACTGCTGGGCCTTCGCGCCGTCCGTCATCTTGGCGTCGTCGATGTCCAGGCAGCGCTTCTCGACGTGCATGGGACGCAGCTGGAAGAGATGCTTCACCGGGTCGACGAGGAAGAACCGCCACTGCATGTTGGGGCCGCCGCTGCACGTCCACTGCTGGATACGGGCACCGACCTGCTTGCCGCTGTTCTCGACCTCAAGGCACTTCCCACTGGCCACGGCCCGCAGTTCAAAGGCGGAATTCGCGACGGGAACCGCACGCCACTGCTGGGCGATGGTCCCGTCGCAGGTGTTCTGCCGGACCCCCGCGCCGTTCTCCTTCTTCGCGTGGTCGAGGTCCAGGCATTTGCCGCTGTGCGCCACCTTCAACTGCACGACCGTTCCCTCGTCGGCGGCGGCAAGCCGGGGGGAGGCAGTCTCTGCGTGGGCGGTGGTCACGCCGCCGGCCAGCGCGGCGACGCTGCCGGCTATGGCCAGCGTGGCTCGAATGGTCCGAGACATCGTGGAATCCGTATCCTTTGATAGTCGTTGTTGCCCGCGACAGCCGGGCATGATGCTCTGCCTGGCGCTGCAGAGCCGATTTCCGAGACGACCGGCTCTGCGCGTTTCAGGAATACCGGTGGGGCCTTCAGGCCTTTACCGGCAGGATGCGCCACTGCTGGGCGTTGGTCCCGTTGCAGGGGTACTGCTGTGCGTTCGCGCCGTCGTTCGTCTTGGCGTGGTCGATGTCCAGGCAGCGGTCAGAAACATGCGTGGGACGCAGTTCGTAGAGCCCCTTGGTCATGTCGACCATGTTCATCTCCCAGCGCATCTGGGGATTTCCGGTGCACCACCACTGCTGGACGTTGGCACCGGCCTGCTGGCCACTGTTCTCCACTTCGAGGCACTTGCCGCTGTGGCGGGCCCGCACCTCGAAGCTGGCCGACCCGGTGGGCACCAGCTCGAAGACCTGGTTGTCCAGGTCGTCGGCGCAGGTCTGCTGCACCGCGTTGGCACCGTTGGCGAAGCTGCCCTTGTCGATGGTGAGGCACTTGCCGCTGTGCGCGACCTGCAGCTGCACGAAGGTGGGCGCGGAGGCGGCGGCGCGGGGCGTGGCCTGGTCCGCGTGGGCGGTGGTCACACCGCCGGCCAGCGCGGCGACGCTGCCGGCAATGGCCAGCGCGGCTCGGATGCTCCGAGACATGGTGGGGTTCATCTTCTTCCTCAGTCAGTGGCGTGGGTGAGTTCAGCGGCAGTGGTCAGCGGGCGAGCGGGGTGGAGGTCTTCCACGTCGCGTCGCGGGCGAAGTCCTTGGCGGTGACGCGGCCGGTCTGGCGGGCATACCGGCCGCGCAGCGCGGAATGGCTGCCGGTCCGCCGGGACACGGCTGTTCCCGGCCCCCGGGCGGCCTCGAACAGCCCCATCCCGTGAGCGTCAGCGGGGGCGAGGCGGATCAGTTCGCGTACGAAGTCATGGTCACCGAGCAGGAGGACGTCCGCGCTCGGGTCGAGGCGCGAGAGGGACGCGGCGTCGGTCCACTGCTCGTCACCGGTCTCGGCACCGACCGACAGCCCCAGGGCGGAGGTCGTGTCGATTCCGCGCGTGCCGACCGTCCTCATACGCGCGAAGGTGCTGTTGTCTGTGCTCATTTCGGTGTGCAGGAACCCCTCTAGCCCCCCGTACGGGCAACCCAAATATGCACGAGATGGATAAGTCGTGAAGTCTTAACGATCCGGCAGGTAGCAGTCAACTCGGTACGAGCCGGGCTTGATTCACCGTCAGTACATTTCTTCACCGAATCGTTAGATTCTGGTGCTGCCGCTGTGATGAGAATGAGACTCATGCATGCCGGACGAGATGGTCGAGTGCCGGTACCTCGCACCCTCCAAAGGGCCGCCCTTTTCCGGCACGTGGCGTACGAACAGCGCACGGGACCACCAGTAAGGCAGAAGCATTCGCAGGAGCGACAGGCGATCCGCACGACGCCCCGCCCGGTGCCGACCGGAACCTTCGCGCCCCCTTTAGCGCTGCACGGAACCGGTTTGAGCAGAGCGAACCGTCCCTGCCATGCCGGAATGTGACGCTGCCGATGGGCGACCGGCATGGGACGCCTTTTGCACCTGCGACGCGACGTACGCACAGTGGCAGCGGGGACACCCCGGAGAACGTGTCGCCATAGCGGCGGAACCGAGCCGACATGCCCGGGTGATAGCCGAGCGCCTGCCCGGGCGCGCCCTTCCCGCGGCACTCAGAAATACCTAGGCAAGTCCCCCGTCGCCCACTCGCCTCTCTCCCGGATCGCCAAGGAATCCACACCGTATCTCGACGAGGCTGAGACGAATGAGCTGGGAGCCCGTTCCTGCTTTTCGCAGTACTAGGCGGTTCCGTTCGAACCAAGGACCCCTGGTTCGGGCGTGCCGCCGCGCCCGGGACTCAGGAGGCCGGTCCGCGGGTGCGGCGCAGGGGCAGTTCGACGGTCGGCCGGACCCGGGTGTTTTCGGCCAGGTGCCAGCCGAGCGCGCGGCGATCTCCAGGGCGGCGCGCGGCCCGATACCGCGGTAGCGGTGGGCTCAGAGCGGGACGGAGCTGACCTTGGGCTTCCGCTTGTTCAGTTGCTCCTCGATGCGGGTGCGGGGGAAGCCAGAACAGGACGACCCACATCGCCACATGGAATGGTAAGTGGAGCAACATCCCTATATGACACCAGATCAGCACCGGTCGCGACCGGTTGGGTTTCACCTTCCAGTCCGCTCCCGGGTGTGGCGGCAGGCCGTCGGGCTGGAAGGATGGCCGACCGGGCCGGCCTGGCCGGCACGGAGGGACTGTGGGCGTACTCGCGGACTCATCCCATCACGACGGTCGTGTACACGCCAACGCCGTTCGGTCGGCGCCCCGTCACGCCCCTGGCCCCTCCCCCACCCCCTCCGCGATCATGGCGACCATGACCGACGTACACATCCGGCTCGTCCACACCGCGGAACTCGACACCCGCACCCGCGCCGCGGCCAAAGCACTCCTCCAGGACGTCTTCGAGGGCGACCTGTCGGAGGAGGACTGGGACCACGCGCTGGGCGGCATGCACGCCCTGACGTGGGAGGGCGACGAGCTGATCGGTCACGCCTCCGTCGTACAGCGCCAGATGCTGCACGACGGCCGGCCCCTGCGCTGCGGCTACGTGGAAGCCGTCGGTGTCCGCGCGGACCGGCGTGGCCGGGGCCATGGCGCCGCCATGATGACGGCCCTGGAAGGGGTCGTACGCGGTGCCTACGACCTGGGCGCTCTCAGCGCCTCCGACACCGCCACCGACTTCTACGCCGCCCGCGGCTGGCAGCTCTGGCAGGGGCCGTCCGCCGTCGTCTCTCCGACCGGCGTACGCCGCACCCAGGAGGAGGACGGCGCCATCTACGTCCTCCCCGGAGCCACAGCCGCAGCCGCCTCCTTGGACCTCACGGGACAGCTCGCGTGCGACTGGCGGAGCGGGGACGTCTGGTAGCCGCTTCTCCGGTGCGGTGCCGGGGAATGGGGCCGGAAACGGCGGCGGCCCGCCCGTGTCGTTCGGGCGGGCCGGTCGCTCGGGCCCCGGCCGTGTCCCAGCGCCGAGCCTGATTACTTGGTGAGTTCCCGCAGCCCCATGTTCAGCCTCAGCACATTCACCCGGGGCTCCCCCATGAACCCCAGCTCCCGCCCCTGCGTGGTGTCCGCCACCAGGCGGTCGACCTTCGAGCGGTCCAGATGGTTCTCCTTCGCCACCCGGGCGGCCTGGAGTTTCGCGTACGCCGGGGAGATGTCCGGGTCGAGGCCGGAGCCGGAGGAGGTGACGGCGTCCGCCGGGACCTCGGACTCGGGGACGCCGTAGGTCCTGGAGACCCACTCCTTGCGTTCCTTGACCGCGGCGATCAGGTCGGTGTTGGTGGCGCCCTGGTTGGTGGCGCCGGAGACCTGGAGGTCGTACTGGGTGTTGACGCCGTTGGTCCGGTTGCTGCCCAGGCCCGCGGACGGGCGCGGCTGGAAGTACCGCAGGTCCGGGATCGGGTTGCCCTTGCTGTCCGTTCCCTTGTCGTAGCGCTGACCGAGGAGTTCGGAGCCGACGGTCTTGCCGTCCTGCCGTACCTCCGAGCCGTTGGCCTTGTCGTGGAAGGCGGCCTGGGCGACGCCGGTGACGACCAGGGGGTAGAGCACGCCGCAGACCACGGTCAGGACGAGCAGGGCGCGCAGTCCGGCGCCGAGGAGGCGGGCGGTGTTGCGTACCGAGTTGTTCATGAGGGAGTCACCCGATCCCGGGGATCGCAGAGATGAGCAGGTCGATGAGTTTGATGCCGATGAAGGGGGCGATCAGGCCGCCGAGTCCGTAGATGCCGAGGTTGCGGCGGAGCATTCGGTCCGCGCTCACCGGCCGGTAGCGGACGCCCTTCAGGGCCAGCGGTACGAGCGCGATGATGATCAGCGCGTTGAAGATGATCGCGGACAGGATCGCGGTCTGTGAGCTGTGCAGCCGCATGATGTTGAGCGTGTCCAGGCCCGGGTAGGCCACCGCGAACATCGCCGGGATGATCGCGAAGTACTTCGCGACGTCGTTGGCGATCGAGAAGGTGGTCAGCGCGCCGCGGGTGATCAGCAGCTGCTTGCCGATCTCGACGATCTCGATGAGCTTGGTCGGGTTGGAGTCCAGGTCCACCATGTTCCCGGCCTCCTTGGCGGCCGAGGTGCCGGTGTTCATGGCCACGCCGACGTCCGCCTGGGCGAGGGCCGGCGCGTCGTTGGTGCCGTCGCCGGTCATGGCGACGAGTTTGCCGCCCGCCTGCTCGCGCTTGATCAGCGCCATCTTGTCCTCGGGCGTGGCCTCCGCGAGGAAGTCGTCCACGCCCGCCTCGTCGGCGATGGCCTTGGCCGTCAGCGGGTTGTCGCCCGTGATCATGACGGTCTTGATGCCCATCTTGCGCAGCTCGACGAAGCGTTCGCGCATGCCGTCCTTGACGACGTCCTTGAGGTGGATGACGCCGAGGACGCGGGCGCCCCGCTCGTCCTCCAGGGCGACCAGCAGCGGCGTGCCGCCTGCCTCGGAGATGTGGTTGGCGAGCCGGTCGGCGTCGTCGGGGACGGTGCCGCCCTGCTCCTCGACCCAGGCGATGACCGAACCGGTCGCGCCCTTGCGGACCTTGCGTACGGCGCCGTTCTCGGTGACGTCCACGCCCGACATCCGCGTCTGGGCGGTGAAGGGCACCCACTCGGCGTCGGTCAGCTCGCCCTGGTGGCGTTCGCGCAGGCCGTACTTCTCCTTGGCGAGGACGACGATCGAGCGGCCCTCGGGGGTCTCGTCGGCGAGTGAGGACAGCTGGGCCGCGTCCGCGACCTCGGCCTCGGTCACGCCCTTGACGGGGACGAACTCGGCGGCCTGGCGGTTGCCGAGGGTGATGGTGCCGGTCTTGTCGAGCAGCAGGGTGGAGACGTCGCCGGCCGCTTCGACCGCGCGCCCGGACATGGCCAGCACGTTGCGCTGGACCAGGCGGTCCATGCCCGCGATGCCGATGGCCGACAGCAGCGCGCCGATCGTCGTCGGGATCAGGCAGACCAGCAGCGCCAGCAGTACGATCATGGACTGCTCGGCGCCCGCGTAGATCGCGAACGGCTGGAGGGTCACCACGGCCAGCAGGAAGACGATGGTGAGCGAGGCGAGCAGGATGTTCAGCGCGATCTCGTTGGGCGTCTTCTGCCGGGCGGCGCCCTCGACGAGGTTGATCATCCGGTCGATGAAGGTCTCGCCGGGCTTTGTGGTGATCTTGATGACGATGCGGTCGGAGAGCACCTTCGTACCACCGGTGACCGCGGACCGGTCACCGCCGGACTCGCGGATGACCGGCGCCGACTCGCCCGTGATGGCGGACTCGTCGACCGACGCGACGCCTTCGACGACGTCGCCGTCACCGGGGATGATGTCGCCGGCCTCGCAGACGACGAGGTCGCCGATGCGCAGCTCCGTGCCGGGCACCTGCTCTTCCGCCGAACCGTTCAGCCGCCGCGCCACGGTGTCCGTCTTGGCCTTGCGCAGCGTGTCCGCCTGCGCCTTGCCGCGGCCCTCGGCGACCGCTTCCGCCAGGTTGGCGAAGATCACGGTGAGCCAGAGCCAGACGGCGATGGCCCAGCCGAACCAGTCCGAAGGGGACGCGACGGCGAAGAAAGTGGTCAGGACCGATCCGACTTCGACCACGAACATCACCGGGGATGTGACCATCACCCGGGGGTCCAGCTTGCGCAGCGCGTCCGGCAGCGACCTGACCAGCTGCTTGGGGTCGAAGAGGCCGCCGCCGACACGGCCGTCGCCGTCCGGCTTGTGCCCGCTGGGCACGTCCTGGTGCGGCGCGCGGGCCGGGGTCGTGGTGGACATGGAGCGGCGCTCCTCTTGCTGTACGTCATTTACGTCGGTGGTCATGACAGCCCCTCCGCGATCGGGCCGAGGGCCAGCGCCGGGAAGTACGTCAGGCCGGTGATGATCAGGATCGTGCCGACCAGCAGCCCGGCGAAGAGCGGCTTCTCGGTACGGAGCGTGCCCGCCGTCTCGGGGACCGGTTGCTGCTCGGCGAGCGAGCCGGCCAGCGCCAGCACGAACACCATCGGCAGGAAGCGGCCGAGCAGCATCGCCAGCCCGATCGTGGTGTTGTACCAGGGGGTGTTCGCGTTCAGTCCGCCGAAGGCCGAACCGTTGTTGTTGGCGCCGGAGGTGAACGCGTACAGCACTTCGGAGAAGCCGTGCGATCCGGCGCCCAGCGCCTTGGTGTTGAGCATCGAGCCCAGCGCGTCCGGCAGCACCATCGAGGCGGCCGTGAAGCCGAGCACCAGGGTCGGGGTGACGAGGATGTAGCAGGCCGCGAGCTTGATCTGGCGGGTGCCGATCTTCTTGCCCAGGTACTCGGGCGTACGGCCCACCATCAGCCCCGCGATGAACACCGCGATCACGGCCATCACGAGCATCCCGTACAGACCGGACCCGACACCGCCGGGCGCGATCTCGCCGAGCATCATGCCCAGCAGCTGGATGCCGCCGCCGAAGGCCGTGAAGGAGTCGTGGAAGGCGTCCACGGCACCGGTCGAGGTGAGGGTCGTGGCGACCGAGAAGATCGACGAGCCGCCGATGCCGAAGCGGTTCTCCTTGCCCTCCATCGCCGCGCCGGCCGCCTGGAGCGCCGGACCGCCGTGCGCGAACTCGGTCCACATCATCAGGGCGGTGAAGCCGAGCCAGATGACGCCCATCGTGGCGAGGATCGCGTATCCCTGCCGTACGTTGCCGACCAGCCGGCCGAAGGTGCGGGTCAGCGCGAACGGGATGACCAGGATGAGGAAGACCTCGAAGAGGTTGGTGAATCCGTTCGGGTTCTCGAACGGGTGGGCCGAGTTGGCGTTGAAGTAGCCGCCGCCGTTGGTGCCCAGCTCCTTGATGACCTCCTGCGACGCGACCGCGCCGCCGTTGGTCTGCTGGGTGCCGCCCAGGAACTGCCCGACCCCGTGGATGCCGGAGAAGTTCTGGATGGCGCCGCACGCGACGAGCACGAGCGCGCCGATGACGGCGATCGGTATCAGCACCCGCACGGTGCCGCGCACCAGGTCCGCCCAGAAGTTGCCCAGTTCGCCGGTCCGGGTACGGGCGAAGCCGCGTACGAGGGCGATCGCCACCGCCATGCCGGTCGCGGCCGAGACGAAGTTCTGCACCGCCAGGCCGGCCGTCTGCACGACGTGCCCCATGGCCTGTTCACCGCTGTACGACTGCCAGTTGGTGTTCGCGACGAACGACGCCGCCGTGTTGAACGCCTGGTCCGGGCTGATCGACGCGAAGCCGAGCGACAGCGGCAGACCGCCCTGCAGGCGCTGCAGCAGGTAGAGGAAGAGCACACCGGCCAGGGAGAAGGCCAGCACCCCGCGCAGATAGGCGGGCCAGCGCATCTGTGTGTCCGGGGCGGCGCCGATGCAGCGGTAGATCACCTTCTCGACGCGCAGGTGCTTGCGCGAGCTGTACATGACAGCCATGTAATCGCCGAGGGGGCGGTACGCCAGGGCGAGCGCCGCGATGAGCGCTATGAGCTGGAGCACGCCGGCCAGGATGGGGCTCATCAGGACGCTCAGAACCTCTCCGGGAAGACGAGGGCGAGGACCAGGTAGCCGAGCAGGGCGACGGCGACGATCAGTCCGACGACGTTCTCGACGGTCATAGCCTCGTCACCCCCTTGGCGACGAGAGCCACCAGCGCGAAGACCGCGAGCGTGGTGACGACGAAGGCCACGTCGGCCATCGTGTGCTCCTAGTGGGTTCGGTTGAACGGACACCTAGAGCAAACCCCCAACCTGACCACTTCCGACCGCCGTTGACGCCTCCCTTACGGCCATTAGCGCCCCGTTGACGATTCTCATACGCCCACTGACCTGACCTGCAAAAACACCGATGGGCCGCACCCCCTCGAAAGGGGGCACGACCCATCGGGACGCGGGTTTCGAGCCGATCGGGCGCTCTGGGGGGAGCGCCGCGCCTCAGCGGATTTCGGTGATCTCCGGGCCGCGTTCCAGGCGTTCGACGCCGCCGCCAAAGCGGGAGGTTTCCGCGGGCTCCTGCTGGACGCCGTCGGGGACCATCTGGGCGTCCTCGGGGAGCTTGAGGACGATCGGGTCGCGGGGAGCCATGGGGGCCTCGCCGCGGACGACCACGGTGTCCTTGAAGATGTGCTCCAGGATGCCGGCGGCCTCGGGCTGGACGGCGCCCTGGCCGGAGATGACGCCGCGCAGGAACCAGCGCGGGCCGTCGACGCCGACGAAGCGCACGACCTGGACGCCGTTGGTGCCGTCCGGGAGCTGTACGGGGACCTGCGCGCGCAGTTCCCAGCCCAGCGGGCCCTCGACCTCGTCGATGACGCCGCCCTGCTGGGTGATGCCGACGCCGATCTCCTCGCGGACCTCCCCCCAGATGCCTTCCTTCTTGGGGGCGGCGAACGCCTGGAGCTGTACGGCGCTGTCCTGGAGGACCACGGTCGCCGCGACGATCGCGTCGCCCGCGACCTCCACCCGCAGCTCCATGCCCTCGACGCCGGGCACGAACATGCCGCCCAGGTCCACCCGGCCCTCGGCCGCGTCCGTGACCTCGGAGAGGTCCCACGGGCCGTCGGGACGGGGGGCCGGGGGCAGGTTCACCCGCTGCTCCTCGCCGGACCCGGCGCCCTCGTCCGCAAAAGTCTCGTCCGAGGCCGTCTCGTCGGCTGCTTCCGCCGGCCGGGCCGACTCTGCGGGAGCCTCGTTCTTCTTGCGACGACCGAACACGTCACTGTCCTTCCCGGTCGGCACCGACCGATGCGTATCCATTCCCACCCGTGGAGCCGTCCACCGCCGCATGACCGCCGGTGGAACCGAATCCCCCCTCGGCCCGCGCCGAGCCGGGAAGTTCCGCCACCTCGTGGAAGCGCACCTTCTCGACCTGCTGGACGACCAGTTGGGCGATCCGGTCGAACCTCTCGAACCGCACACTGTCGCGCGGGTCCAGATTGACCACGATCACCTTGATTTCCCCACGGTACCCGGCATCCACCGTCCCGGGGGCATTCACGAGCGCCACTCCGCACCGGGCCGCCAGGCCCGAGCGGGGGTGCACGAACGCCGCGTACCCGTCGGGCAGCGCGATGGACACTCCGGTGGGGAGCACCGCCCGCTCGCCCGGCGCGAGTTCCGCCGCCTCGGTGGTCACCAGGTCGGCGCCGGCGTCACCGGGGTGACCGTAGGCGGGCAGCGGCACCTCCGGGTCCAGACGCCGGATCAGCACATCCACCGGATTGCGTACCTGACTCACGGGTTCACCTCAAAAGCACGAGCTCGTCTGACCTGGTCGGGATCGGCCATGGCGGCCTGGATCTCGGCCGGCCTTCCGTTGTCGATGAAGTGGTCGACCTTGACCTCGACGAAGACGGCGTCGGCGCGTACCGCGACCGGGCCTTCGGGCCCGCCGATGCGGCCCACCGCCGTCGAGTAGATCTTCCGGCCGTGGACGGCGGTTATCTCCGCGTCCAGGTGCAGCACCGTGCCGACCGGTACGGGCCGCAGGAAGTCGGTCTCCAGGCGGCCGGTCACCGCGATCACCCGCAGCAGCCAGTTCAGCGAGCCCAGCGTCTCGTCCAGGGCGGTCGCCAGCACGCCGCCGTGGGCGAGGCCGGGCGCGCCCTGGTGGGCCTCCTTGACCGTGAATTCGGCGGTCACCCGTACGCCGTTCTCGGCGCGGGCCCGCAGCTGCAGGCCGTGGGCCTGCCCGGGGCCGCAGCCGAAGCAGTGGTCGTAGTGCGCGCCGAGGAGTTCTCCGGGCGCGGGGGCGTCGGGGTGCCGCACCGGGGCGACGGCGTCGGCCGGTGGCGTCAGCCGCGTCGGGGCCTTGTCGGTTCCACTCACGAGTGCAGACCCTACCCGCGCGCGTAACCGGCCCGCGCCGCCGTGCCAAGCTGGAGCCATGCAGTCGTACGAAGAACGCCTCACCGCGCCCCGCTCCTGGTGGGTGATCGCCGGCCTGATCGGCGTGGCCTGCGCCCTGATGCTGCTCCCGCTGGGGACGCTGCCGATGCTCGGCGGGCTGATCGGCGGCGCGGCGCTGTCCGCGGTGGCGGTCAGCTCGTACGGCTCCGTACGGATCCGCGTCGTGGGCGACTCGCTGATCGCGGGCGACGCCCGGATCCCGGTCACGGCGCTGGGCGAGGCCCGGGCGCTGGACGCGGAGGAGGCGATGGCCTGGCGTACGCACAAGGCCGACACCCGCGCCTTCATGCTGCTGCGCAGCTATGTCCGTACCGCTGTGCGGGTGGAGATCACGGACCCGCAGGACCCGACTCCGTACGCGTATCTCTCGACCCGTGAGCCGGAGCGCCTGGTGACCGCACTGGCGGCCGTACGGGCCTGAACCGACCGGAGGGTGCTCGCGGGGGCGCCAGGAGCGTAGACGGGCGGTACAGCGGCCTTGGAGGCCGTTCTGAGGGTACTGAGGGGGCGTTCCGGCGGCCCGGGGTGCGTCAGCCGGTCCCCGGCAGTCGTGCGACGCGTCGGCGGGCCCTCAGGCGGCGTTCTCCGGGGGCGGCGTCGAGCCGGTGTGCGGCAGGGCGGCAGTGCCCGGCAGCGCATCGGTGTCCGGCAGGGCGCCGGCGTCCGGCAGGGCGTCCCACGGCACCTGTTTGGCGCGCAGATCCTTGCGGATCTTGTCCGCGAGCTTCTTGGTGTCCCGCCGGTTCATGAACGCGCCGACCGCGGCGCCGACCATGAACGGCGTCAGGTTCGGCAGGTTGCGCAGCGTGCGCTTCATGATCTGCTGGCGCAGTTCGCGCTTCATCTGGCCGCCCAGCGCCGCGTTGACCGTCGTGGGTTTGGTGACGTCGATGCCGCGCTCCTCCGTCCAAGAGGTCAGGTACGCGGTGGCGCGCTGCCCGAGCTGCCCCGGGGGACGCAGGCCGTAGACCTCGTGGAGCTCGGCGATGAGCTTGATCTCCACGGAGGCCACTCCGACGATCTCGGCGGCCAGCTCGGCCGGCATGGCGGGCGGCACCGGCAGCATCGCCGCCGCGCCCACCCCCGCGCCTACGGTGGCGGTGCCTCGTGTGGCACCGGAGACCAGCTTGTCGGCCAGTTCCTCGGGGCTCAGTCCGGGGAACTGCCGGCGCAACGTCGCCAGGTCGCGGACCGGGATCCGCGGGGCGGCGTCGATGATGCGCTCGGCAACGGCCGCCACGCCCTTGCGGGCGCCCGCGCGGCCCTTTCTGGCGCCGCGGCCCACTGCCGCCGCGAGCGAGGCCGCACGGCCTCGCTCCTCCAGTGCGCCGGTCGTCCGCTCCGCGGGCAGGGCGGTCGGGTCGGCGGGCACGGGCGCGTTTTCGTCGCGTGATCGTGCGCCGGCCGCCGGGCCTTTCTCGCCCTTGCGTCCCTTACGGAACGGGTTCACGCCTGCCACGGCGTCGACCGGTCCTCAGGCCGCGCAGTCGCGGCAGATCGGCTGGCCGTTCTTGTCCTCGGCGGCCAGCTGGCTGCGGTGGTGGACCAGGAAGCAGCTCATGCAGGTGAACTCGTCCTGCTGCTTGGGCAGCACCCGGACGGCGAGTTCTTCGTTGGAAAGGTCGGCGCCGGGCAGTTCCAGGCCCTCGGCCTGCTCGAACTCGTCGACGTCGACGGCCGAGGCGGACTTGTCGTTCCGCCGCGACTTCAGTTCTTCGATGCTGTCCTCGTTGAGGTCGTCATCTGTCTTGCGTGGGGTGTCGTAATCCGTAGCCATGTCGCTCTCCCCCTCTGGGTGTCTGCGGTGTCTCCAGCGCACGTAACGCGTGAGAGGCCGGACTTGTGCCCGACCTGAGGCGGAGATTTTGCCTCACATCAAGGTCTGTTACTCAATCGACACCCAACCGCACCCCTGAAGAGGTGATCGGTTTGGATGGCGATCAGGACCGTACACGGTCCGAATGTCGCACCTCGCGCACGCCATCACGTGTACTTCCCGTGATCAAGGCCCCCGGAAACCCGGATTTTCCCGGCCTTCCGGCGACCTCTTCGATCACAGAGAGTGGATGGCTCGAATCTCGCGCCTGTGAGGGATCACACACGGACGGACCGCCGGGCGGACCGGAGGAATTCAGCGCAAAGCGAACTTGGCGAAGGATCCATGGCCGCCCGCCGTCACGTCAAGCCGGGGTGGCCGGCGCGCGGAGGGCGACCAAGAGTGCCAAGAGGTGGGGTCCCGGGTCAAAAAGGACAGCAGGACGAGCCGGGAGCCGCAGACGGGGGCGCAACCCCCGCCCACGGCTCCCCGGCCGCCTGCGGCCCTCACAGCGGCAGGACGACCCGCATCTCCAGGCCGCCGCCCTCGCGGGGCGTCGCCGTGATGCTGCCGTCGTGTGCGCGCACCACGGACCGGACGATGGACAGGCCGAGGCCGACGCCCTTGTCGCTGCCGGTGCGTTCCGTACGCAGGCGCCGGAACGGCTCGAAGAGGTTTTCCACCTCGTACGCCGGGACGGCCGGGCCGGTGTTGGAGACCACCAGCACCGCACAGCCCTGCTGCGGCTCAGTGGTCACCTCCACCCAGCCCACCCGTCGCCCACCACCGCCCTCCACCGGAAGCGCTTCGCGCTGCCCCTCTTGCGGCACGTTGTAGCGCACCGCGTTCTGGACGAGATTGAGCGCGATGCGCTCCAGCAGCACCCCGTTGCCCTGGACGAAGGCCTGCTGGCGTACGCCGCGGATCTCCACGCCCTTGGCCTGTGCCTCGGCGCGGGTCTGGTCGACGGCCTGCGAGGCCACCTCGGCCAGGTCCACCGGCTTCTT